>NZ_JAZEWV010000033.1:0-74217 GCF_036353415.1 Actinacidiphila polyblastidii | reverse complement strand
CCCCCTCCCCCCGCGGCCGCGGCCCGGCCCGGCGGCGCCCCCCCGCGGGGCCCCCCCCACCCCCAGGCGGTACGCGCCGCGATCGGCGTCACCGGCCAGTTCTCCGCCGTCGACGGCCTGATCACCGGTGAGGAGAACATGCTCCTGATGGCGGACCTGCACCACCTGCCCAAGGCCGAAGGCCGCCGGGTCGCCGCCGAGCTGCTGGAACGCTTCGACCTCACCGACGCGGCGCGCCAACCCGCCGCCACCTACTCCGGCGGCATGAAACGCCGCCTGGACATCGCGATGACCCTGGTGGGCGACCCGCGGATCATCTTCCTCGACGAGCCCACCACCGGACTGGACCCGCGCTCCCGCCACACCATGTGGCAGATCATCCGCGACCTCGTCACCGGCGGCGTCACCGTCCTGCTCACCACCCAGTACCTCGAAGAGGCCGACGAGCTGGCCGACCGCATCGCCGTCCTGCACGACGGCACGATCGCCGCCGAGGGCACCGCGGAGGAGCTCAAACGCCTCGTCCCCGGCGGCCACGTCCGCCTCCGCTTCACCGACCCCGACGCCTACCGGACCGCTTGCGCCGCACCGGCCCGCACCGCACTGCCCGCGGCCACCCGTAACGACGAGGCCATGACCCTGCTGTTCCCCAGCGACGGCAGCCAGCGCCAACTGCGCGTACTCCTGGACGAGTTGGACGCCGCCGGCATCCAGGCCGACGAGTTGACCGTGCACACCCCCGACCTCGACGACGTCTTCTTCGCCCTCACCGCCTCCGGCGTCCCCGCCCAGGCCGACCAGACCGCCTCGTCCAAGGAGACCGTGCGATGAGCACCCTGTCCCTCGCCGTCCGCGACTCGTCCACCATGCTCCGCCGCAATCTGCTGCACGCCCGCCGCTACCCCTCGCTGACCCTGAACCTCCTGCTCACCCCGGTCATGCTCCTGCTGCTCTTCGTGTACATCTTCGGCGACACCATGAGCGGCGGCGCCGGCCGCTCCGCCTACGTCTCCTACGTCGTCCCCGGCGTCCTGCTGATGACCGTCGGCAGCACCGTCATCGGCGCCGCGGTCTCCGTGGCCACCGACATGTCGGAGGGCATCGTCGCCCGCTTCCGCACCATGGCGATCCACCGCGGCTCGGTCCTCATCGGGCACGTCGTCGGCAGCGTCCTGCAGTCGGTCGCCAGCGTGCTCCTGGTCGGGGCGATCGCCGTGGCCATCGGCTTCCGGTCCACCGACGCCACCGCCCTGGAGTGGCTGGCCGCCTTCGGGCTGCTCGTGCTCTTCGCCCTGGCGCTCACCTGGATCGCCGTCGGCATGGGCATGGCCAGCCCGAACGCCGAGGCCGCCAGCAACAGCGCGATGCCCCTGATCCTGCTGCCGCTCATCTCCAGCGCGTTCACCCCGATCCACTCCATGCCGGGCTGGTTCCAGCCGATCGCGGAGTACCAGCCCTTCACCCCCGCCATCGAGACGCTGCGCGGCCTGCTGCTCGGCAGCCACATCGGCCACAACGGATGGCTGGCCGTCGGCTGGTGCCTCGTCCTGACCGTGCTCGGCTACCGCTGGTCGGCCGCGACCTTCGACCGCGACCCGGGGTGACGCACGGGACCGGCCGGGTACCGTGGCCTGCATGCCCCTTTCCGACCTCGTCCGGCTGCGGCAGGCACGCGACCGGATGGATCGCGAGTACGCGGAGCCGCTCGACGTGACGGCGCTGGCGCGCGGGGCCCTGATGTCGCCCGGCCACTTCTCGCGCAGCTTCAGGGCCGCGTACGGCGAGACCCCGTACAGCTATCTCATGACGCGCCGGATCGAGCGGGCGAAGGCACTGCTGCAGCGGGGCGACCTGTCCGTGACGGACGTGTGCATGGCGGTCGGCTGCACCTCGCTGGGATCGTTCAGCTCGCGGTTCACCGAACTGGTCGGGGAGACGCCGAGCGCGTACCGGGCCCGCGACCACGGCGACGCGGCGGCCGTCCCGGCGTGCGTCGCCAAGGTGCACACCCGGCCCACCCGAGCCGCTCGGCCCGACCGCCCCGACCGGAGCGACCCGAGCGGGGGGACGACGTCCGCCGCGCATCCGTAGCGGCCGCCGGGTCCAGGGGTCAGGCGGCCAGGTGGGCGCGGGCCGCGTCGTCCCAGCGGCCGTACCCGAAGGGCGCGATCGCCGCTCAGTCGTCGTCCTCGCCGCGACCCGCGGTGATCGCCTCCAGCGCCTCGCCGGCGGGCCCGAACCACGGCTCGCCCTGCCGCAGCCGCGCCGCCGCCCGCCGGTCCTCCCCCGCGATCGCGATGCCGACGGCCATGGCGCTCGGCGTGACGAGCACCAGGCGGCCGGCGCGCGCGGGGCGGTCCGCCGCGGCATCGCGGGGCGCCGCGGAGCCGCCGGTACCGCGCAGGTCCAGCCGCACCAGCCGGCGGTGCGCGGACAGCCCACCGAGATCGCCGAGGTACGCGGAGTCCTGCATCGGCCCGCCGGGAAGGCAGATCAGCGGCGGTCCCTCGCCGCACTCGTGGTACGCGAGCAGCGTCCCGTCGTACGCGGAGAAGGAGGGCATGCGGCCGACTGTCCCAGCGGGCGCCGCCGCCCGGCAACGGGATTGCGCGGCGGCGCGGCGGTGAGGTTGCGTGGATGGGTGGACCACAGCGGTGACCTGGTGCGGCGGGAGGACCCGGCATGACGGAGACAGGGACGGCGACAGGAACGGCAACCGAGCCTGAGGCGGCCGAGCGGGAGCGTGTGGCGGCCTTCCGGGCGGCCGCCGGCGTGGAGCAACTGGTCGACGTCCACACGCACTTCATGCCGGCGAGCGTGCTGGACAAGGTGTGGGCGTACTTCGACGCCGCGGGACCGCTCGTCGCGCGCCCCTGGCCGATCACCTACCGGGCTGACGAGGAGCGCCGCCTGGAGGTGCTGCGGGGGTTCGGGGTCCGCGCGTTCACCTCGATGCTGTACCCGCACAAGCCCGGGATGGCGCGCTGGCTCAACGACTGGGCCGCCGACTTCGCCGCCCGCACGCCCGACTGCCTGCACACCGCGACCTTCCACGCCGAACCGTCCGCGCTCGACGACGTGCGGCGCGCCCTCGACCAGGGCGCCCGGGTGTTCAAGTGCCATCTGCAAGTCGGCGGTTACGACCCGAACGACCCGCTGCTCGACGCGGTGTGGGGCCTGCTGGCCGAGCGCTCCGTGCCGGTGGTCACGCACTGCGGCTCCGGCCCGGTGCCCGGCCCGTTCACCGGCCCCGGGCCGGTCGGCGCGCTGCTCGCCCGCCACCCCCGGCTGCGCCTGGTCGTCGCACACCTCGGGATGCCGGAGTACGAGGACTTCCTCGCCCTCGCCGAGCGGCACGAGCGGGTGATGCTCGACACCACCATGGCGTTCACCGCCTTCTCCGAGTCCGCCGCGCCCTTCCCGCGCGCCGCGCTCCCCCGCCTCGCCGCCCTCGGCGACCGCGTGCTGCTCGGCACCGACTTCCCCAACATCCCCTACCCGTACGGAGACGCGCTCGCGGCGCTGGAGCGTACCGGCCTCGGCGCGGCATGGCTGCGGGCGGTCTGCCACGACAACGCGGCGCGCCTGTTCGGCCTCTGAGCCGAAACCCGCTGCCGAGGCCGCGGGTCCCGCGGCTAGGGTCGGCAGGTGATCGCACACACGTACCCGCGCAAGCCCCGTCCCGGAGACCGCGTGGCGGTCCTCTCGCCCTCCTCAGGTCTGCCCGGACTGCTGCCGCTGCCCTACGAGTTGGGCGTGCGGCGACTGCGCGAGGACTTCGGGGTCGAGGTCGTGGAGTACCCGACGACGCGGCGGATGGGCGCGAGTGCGCGCGACCGCGCCGCCGACCTGCACGCGGCCTTCGCCGACCCGACCGTGAAAGCGGTGATCGCCAGCATCGGCGGCGACGACCAGATCACCGTACTGCCGCACCTGGACGCGGAGTTGCTGCGGACGAACCCCAAGCCGTTCTTCGGCTACAGCGACAACACCAACCTGCTCGCGTACCTGTGGAACCTCGGCGTCGTCGGCTACCACGGCGGTTCCGCGATGGTCGAGCTGGGCCGGCCGGGGGCCATGCACCCGCTGACCGCCGAGTCGCTGCGCGCCGCGCTGTTCGGCTCGGGGCCGTACGAACTGACCGCGCCCAAGGAGTCGGGGGACGTCAACCGCCCCTGGCAGGAACCGGAAACCTTCACCGCCGAGCCCGAGATGGCGGCGGCCGAGGGCTGGTGGTGGCACCAGGGCGACCGCGTGGTCGAGGGCACCGGGTGGGGCGGCAACCTGGAGATCCTCTCCTGGCTCCTGATGGCCGACCGCGAGATCCGGCCGGTGGAGGAGTACCGCGGCGGCGTGCTCTTCCTGGAGACCTCCGAGGAGATGCCGCCGGCCGCCGAGGTCTACCGCATCCTGCGCTGCATGGGCGAGCGCGGCCTGCTCCGGCAGTTCCCCGCGCTGATGGTGGCGCGCGCCAAGGCGTGGTCCTTCGAGCGCCCGCTCGACGCGCCCGGCAAGGAGCGCTACCGCCGCGAGCAGCGCGAGGCGGTGCTGCGCGCGCTGGGCGAGTACGCGCCCGGCACGATGGCCGTCTTCGACGTCGACTTCGGGCACACCGACCCGCAGCTCGTCATCCCGTACGGGGGGCGCATCCGCGTCGACGGCCGGGAGCGGAGGATCACCGTCACGTACTGAGTCCGCCGCCGCGGCCCCGGTCTCGGTCTCGGCCGTGACCTCGTGCTTGACCTTGACCTTGGGGCAAGCCGCAGCATCGGCAGGGCCGGGCCGCGCATCGAGCGGACCGGCTCGACGAGGACGGGACCCGAGACCGGGGCCCGAGGCCCGACACCGGGACCGAGATCGAGACCGAGGCCCGCGCACCGTACCGGAGGAGCCGCCCCATGGACCGGATGAGCATCGGCGCCTTCGCCCGCGCGTCCCGCCTGTCACCGAAGGCGCTGCGGCTCTACGACGACCTCGGGCTGCTCACGCCCGCGCACGTCGACCCGCGCTCCGGCTACCGGTTCTACGAGCCGGGGCAGTTGGAGCGGGCCCGGCTGGTCGCGTGGCTGCGGCGGCTCGGCATGCCGCTCGCCGGCATCCGGGAGGTCTGCGCGCTGGACGCCCGCGACGCCGCGGGCGAGGTCCGCGCCTACTGGGCGCGGACCGAGACCGACCACAGCGCACGGCGTGACCTGGCCGCCTTCCTCGTCGACCACCTCGCACGGAAGGACACCGACATGACCGGCAACTCCACCCCGCTCGCGATCCGTTACGCCGCGCTCTCCGACAGGGGCCTGGTCCGCGCACACAACCAGGACGCCGCCTACGCGGGCGAACGGCTGCTCGCCGTCGCCGACGGCTTCGGCTCCCGGGGCGCCGACGCCGCGAGCGCGGCGCTGGCCGTCCTCCAGGAGCTGGAGGCCCGGCAGAGCGGCGCCGCCGAGCCCGGCACCGGCATCCCGGCCGCAGGTCTGCTCAACGTGCTGGAGGACGCGGTCGCCCGCGCCGGCCTCGCGGTCCGCGGTCTCGGCGACCCGGCACCGGAGAACCGGGCGGACGCCGGGGCGCAGGCGGGGCCCGGGGATCAGGCGGCGGGCACGACGCTCACGGCGATGCTCTGGACAGGGTCGCAGCTCGCCCTCGTCCACATCGGCGACTCCCGTGCGTACCTGCTGCGCGACGGCGGACTCTTCCAGATCACCCATGACCACACGCTCGTGCAGACCATGATCGACGAGGGGCGCCTCACCCCCGAGGAGGCGCTCTCGCACCCGCAACGCTCCCTGCTCGTCCGCGCGCTGGGTGCGGACGACCGCTCGCGGGGGGTGGAGGAGCCCGAACTCCGGCTCCACGACGCGCTGCCCGGCGACCGCTGGCTGCTGTGCTCCGACGGCCTGTCGAGCGTGGTGCCGGCCGCCGAACTGCGCCGTGCGCTCACCGCGGCCACCGCTCCCGACCAGGCGGTTCGCACCCTGGTCGGGCTCGCGAACGACGCCGGCGGCCCCGACAACGTCGCCTGCGTCGTCGCGGACGTCCTGCACCCGTAGGCGCGGCGGCCGGACGTCGGGAGGGCGGCGGGAGGGCGGCTGTGGGCCGGTGCGGGGCCCCCTTGACACGCGATGGCGGCCCGCAGAGTCTGGGGCGGGCGCCACCGCGTGTGTCGGGGGGCGCCCGATTCCCCTGCGCCACCGCACCGTTGAGCACCGTTGATTGCCGTTGGTCCCCCTTGAACACTGTTGAGCACCTTTGACCCCTGTTGCCGCCGCCGTTGGGCGACCGCCGAGGAGGAGCGAGATGCGCGGGCCAGACGCGTACCCGACCGTGTCAGGTGTCGCGGCGGCCGCCCGCATCCTCACCCAGCGGCACCCGGACCTGTGCAGGATGCGGCTGGCCGGGGAGTCGCGCGCCGGGCGTCCGCTGTGGCTGCTGTCGGTGGGGCACGGCAGCCGCCACGTCCTGGTGGTGGCGGGCCCGCACCCCGACGAGCAGGCCGGCGGCGCCACCGCCCTGTGGCTCGCCGAGCAGGCGGTGCACGACCGTCAGCGGCTCAAGGACGACGACCTGACCTTCGACCTGCTGCTGTGCCTCGACCCGGACGGAACCGTGCTCAACGAGACCGGCCCGGCCGGACCGCGGCCGCCCGCCGTCCACTACCGGCACACCTTCCGTCCCGCCGCGGACGAACAGCCCGAGTGGGCGGGCTCGTTCCGCGCGCCGGGTGACGAACTCCCGGAGACCTACGCGCTGCTGGCCGTCGTGGACGAGCTGCGGCCGGTGCTGCAGTGCTCCCTGCACGGTACGGACGTCGGCGGCAGTTGGGTGCAGCTCACCACCGATCTGCCGGGGCTGGCCGAGCCGTTCGGCAAGTACGCCGCCGAACTCGACATTCCCGTGCAGACCGGCACCTACGACGCGCTGTTCTGGCCCACCTCGGGCCCCGGCGTCTTCGTGCTGCCCACCGGTGGGGCGCAGGAACGGTTCGCCAGCGAGCCCGAGAACGCCGAAGGCTCCACCTGGTCCCGCCCGCACCGCTACGGCGGGCTCACCGCCGTCGTCGAAGTGCCCATGTGGGCCAGCCGCACGGTCGCCGACCCGGCGCCGCACCCGAACCCGGCGCACGCCCTGAGCGTGCTCGCGGGACGGCTGCGCAAGGACGGCGCTGCCGCCGACGCGGCGCTGGAGCAGGCGCGGCCGCTGCTCGCCCGGTCCGGAACTCCCGCCACGAGCCCGCTGCTGCGCGGCGTCGAGCAGGCGGCCGGGGCGTTCGCCGGGCTCGCCGACGACTTCGAAACGCTCTGCGGGCAGGCGCCCTGCACCCTCACCATGGCCCACCTGGCCGCCCTCGACATCGCCGGCCGCCGCATCGCGCTGCGGGCGGCCGGCATGCTGCTGCGGCTGGTCGACGAGGGGTGTCCCGAGGAGGCGGCGGACAGCGAGGCGGCGCGCCTGAGGTCGCGCCTGGAGCGGCGGCTCGACGCGGGATCGCGCGACCTGCTGACGCTCGCGGACGCGAAGTGGGTGCCGGTGGCGGATCAGGTGGAGTTGCAGGCGCGTACGGTGCTGGCGGCGGTGGACCGCCTGCCCTGAGCGGGCGGGCGCGGGGTGCGGGGGTGCGGCGGGGTGCGGGTGTGCCCGGGAGGGTTCAGCCGGCGGATGCGCGCGGCCCGCAGGCGGGGCAGTCGGGGCGGCGCGGGTGGCGTTCGAGGACGGGATCGCCGAGCGCCATGAGGTTGACGCCGTAGCGGAAGCCGGGCTCCATCCGCGGCACGCCGGTGAGCAGGGCGAGCGCCGCGTGGGCGACGAGCGTGCCGGACAGGCCCGCGGTCACCGCGCTCGCGGGGTTCCACGGCATCCGGGGGGAGGCCGCCTCCTCGCTCTGCCCCGGGCCGAGCCGCAGGTCGCGCCGCTCCTCCTCGCCGGCCCTCTGGCACTCCCAGCACGCGCCGGCGCCCGGCACGTGGACGCCGGCGGTGACCAGCGGCCCGCGGTATCCGCCCTCCACCCAGGGCGTGCCCAGCGCCAGGCACACCCGGTTCGCCCAGCGGCGTATCTCCGGCGGCCGGTCGGCGCCGAGCACCAGCACGTCATACGGTCCCGGCGCCGACCCGAGCAGGTCCGCGAGGTCGCCGGTGCCGCGGATCTCGCGGCGCTCGCCGGTGACCGTCACATCGGAGTTCAGCGCGCGCAGCACGGTCAGCGCGGCATCCGCCTTCGGCCGCCCGATGTCCGCCTCGGAGTACAGCAACTGCCGGTTGAGATTGGACAGTTCCACCACGTCGGGGTCGACCGCGTGCACGTGTCCGACGCCGGAGGCCACCAGCATCTGGGCGGCGGCGCCTCCGGTGCCGCCGATGCCGAGGACGACCACCCGGGCCCGGCGTAATCGCAACTGGGCGTTCCAGGCGCTCGACCGCGGACTGAGGTCCATCCAGCGCAGCAGCGCGACGCCGCGACCGTGCCTGACCCGGTCGCGCTCGCCGAGCCCGGCGGGCAACTGGGCCGCCGCGTCGTCCACGAACCCCGCCGCCCGCAGGTCCGCCATCGCCGACCGCACGGTGTCGCAGGACACCGCCGGGTGCCGCACGGTCACCGCCGCCGCGATCTGCGCGGTGGTCCTGCTGCCGTCCATCGCCTCGGTGAGCGTCCAGATCCAGCCGTCGGGGTCCTCGATCTCCGCGCCGATGCCGTAGATGACGCTGCCGACCCTGACGTTGCCGTCCACCGTGCGGTACGCGCGGTGCTCCGGCTTGATCCGCGGCCGCAGCAACTCCGCTGCGTCGGCGCCGGGCACCGTGTCGGACTCCGCCATGCAAGCCCCCTCGTCGGCTCTTTCACCCCTCCGGCCCCGCACGTCCCGTACGGTCCCGCCGGCGCGGCGCGGCCACTCCTGGGTCAGCCGTGCCCCTTGACACTGTCGCCCCGCCGCCGCAGCCTGACAAGGCGTGGGGCAACCGGTGGTAACCCGCCAACTACCCTGCGCCGAAACCGACTTGGACAGAGAGGAGATCTCGTGGCAACCACGATCGTCATCCGCCCACTGGACAAGAAGGAGACCACCGGCGCCAGCAACTCCAACGGCACGTGACGTCGGCGATGGCCGACGCCTACCCCAGCGTCGCGGGGGTCGCTGCAGCGGCCTCCGCGTTCGCGCGCTTCCACCCGACGCTGTGCACCCTGCGGCAGATCGGCCGTTCGCGCGAAGGCCGCCCGCTGCTCCTGCTCTCCGCGGGACGCGGCCGGCGCAACGTCCTGGTGGTGGCCGGCCCCCACTCCGACGAACGCATCGGCTCGGCTACGGCGCTCCGGCTCGCCGAACGCGTCGCCGCCGACCCCTGGCTCCACTCCCGCTCGGGCGCCTCCTGGCACTTCCTGCTCTGCCTCGACCCGGACGGCACCGTGCGCAGCGAGGAAGGGCCGGCCGTACGGCGCACACCCGCCCAGCACTTCCGGCACTCCTACCGGCCGCCCGCCGACGAACAGCCCGAGTGGGCGCCCTCGGTACGGCCTGCCGACGACCAGCTCCCCGAGTCCCAGGCCCTGGTGGACCTGATCGACGAGCTGCAGCCCTTCCTGCAGTGCTCCCTGCACGGCAACGACCTCGGCGGCTCCTGGATCCAGCTCACCCGCGACATCCCGGGCCTCGCCGAACCGCTCGGCAAACTCTCCGCCGAACGCGACGTGCCCGTACAGACCGGCACCTACGACGCCATGTACTGGACGGTGTCCGGTCCCGGCGTCTACGTCATGCCGGAGCCGGGCCGGCCCACCCAGTTCGCCAGCCTCCCCGAGGACGTCAACCGGTCCACCTGGGTCCGGCCCCACCTGTACGGCGGGATGACGGCCCTGTTCGAGGTGCCCATGTGGGCCAGCCGCAAGGTCGCCGACACCGCACCGCACCCGGACCCCGCCCACGCGCTCTCCGAACTCGGCGTGCTGCTGCGCCGCCAGTCACACCGCGCGATGGCGCTCCTCGCACAGGTGAGCGCGGTGCTCCCGGCCGACGCCGACCGGCCCCCGCTGCTCCGGCTCGCCGAGGGCCTCGCCGCGATCTGCCCCCAGGTCGCCGACGACTGGGAGCGGCTGCACCCCTCGCCCGTGCCACTCACCCGGGCCCATCTGGCCGCCCTGGACATCGCGGCCCGCCGCATCCCGCTGCGGGCCGCGGGCACGCTCCTGCGCTTCCTCGACTCGGTGCCCGCCGCGCTCCCCCGGGTGCCCGAGGCGCGCGCCGCCTGCGAGGCGCAGCTCGGGACCTGGGCGACAGAACTGGGCGCGGGCCATCACCTGACCTGGATCCCGGTCGCCGAACAGGTCGACCTCCAGTCGGAGGCGGTGCTCGCGGCGTTCCGCCTCCTCACGGACTGACCGGCCGGCGGCCGGCCGCCCGCTACCCGGCGGCCGCCTGCGCGGCCAGCCGGCCCGCGACGATCTCGGCGACCTGCACCGCGTTGAGCGCGGCGCCCTTGCGGAGGTTGTCGCTGGACAGGAAGAGTGCCAGACCGTTCTCCACGGTCTCGTCGACCCGGATACGCCCCACGTACGCCACGTCCTTGCCCGCCGCCTGGAGCGGCGTGGGGATCTCCGACAGCTCCACGCCCGGCGCCTGCGCCAGCAGCTCGTAGGCCCGCTCGACGCTGATCGGCCGCGAGAAGCGCGCGTTGACCTGGAGGGAGTGCCCGGAGAACACCGGCACCCGCACGCAGGTGCCGGACACCTTGAGGTCGGGGATCTCCAGGATCTTGCGGGACTCGTGCCGGAGCTTCTGCTCCTCGTCGGTCTCGAAGCTGCCGTCGTCCACGATGCTCCCGGCCAGCGGCAACACGTTGTACGCGATGGGCCTCTTGTAGACGGCCGGCTCGGGGAAGCTGACCGCCTCGCCGTCGAAGGTCAGCCGGTCGGCGTGCTCGGTGACCTCGGTCGCCTGGCCGTGCAGCTCGGCGACGCCGGCCAGACCCGAGCCGGAGACGGCCTGGTAGGTGGTGGCGACCAGGGCGGTCAGCCCCGCCTCCTGGTGCAGCGGGCGCAGCACGGGCATCGCGGCCATGGTCGTGCAGTTCGGGTTGGCGATGATGCCCTTGGGGCGCTCGTCGATCGCGTGCGGGTTGACCTCGGAGACCACCAGCGGCACCTCGGGGTCGCGACGCCACGCCGAGGAGTTGTCGATCACCACGGCGCCCTGCGCTGCGACCTTCTCGGCCAGCACCCGGGATGTCGCCCCGCCCGCGGAGAACAGCACGATGTCGAGCCCGGAGAAGTCGGCCGTGGCGGCGTCCTCGACCGTCACCTCGCCGTCGGCCCACGGCAGCGTGGTGCCCGCCGAGCGTGCCGACGCGAACAGCCGCAGCTGCGTCACCGGGAACTTCCGCTCGGCCAGCACACTGCGCATGACCCCGCCGACCTGCCCGGTCGCTCCGACGATTCCGATCCTCATGTGCGGTCTCTCTCCGATCCGTGCTCCGTGACTGCGGCGCTCATCCCGGGCGGTACGTATGCGGTGCCCGTTGGTCCGAGTATCCCCCGCTCGCGCGGTGGTGCGCCGTCGGATTTCACGGGGCGAGACGGCCCGGCCCACGCCCCGCGCCGCCCCCTCCTGGGTCCGAGTCTCGGTCGGGGGCTTGGTCCGGGGCTTGGTCCGGGGCTTGGTCCGGGCCGCGCTTCAGGCCTCGGTCCGGGCCGCGGACATCCGCCGCAGCGCGACGGCCAGCAGCAGGACGGCCCCGCCGCCGAACGCCACATTGCCGAGCAGCGCCACCGCCGGCGGAACGCCCCTCTCCCGGGGGTGCACGCAGCCCAGCCACACGTACGTGAGGAGGGCGCCGCCCGCCAGAGCCAGCCGGTGCCGATCGCCCCAGCCCGGGCGGCGCGACCAGCGGGCGCACGCCCACGCCATGCCGCCGGCCAGGACGCACCAGGCCGCGACCGGCAGCCACGGGGACGCGGACTCCGGCAGCAGCACGTCCATCTCGCGCGCGGCGCATGGCTGTGCTCGTCGGACGGTGTCGCGATCGACGCCAAGTGGGGCGGGCTGCGCAATCTGGCCGGTGGCGAGGGCGGCGTCTCGTACGTCACCCGGAAGGTCACGCGCGGGTTCGTGCAGACGCTGAAGTCGGGCGAGGGGCTGGTCTTCGAGTTCAGCGGGCCGGGGCGGCTGTGGACGCAGAGCCGCAACCCCAAGGAGCTGACCGGTTGGCTCACCGCCAAGCTCCCCTTCAAGCGGGGGTGACGCCGCTGGGCGCGGAGGGGAGCACGTCGAGGTCGGCCAGGGCGGCCAGCGCTGCGTCCCGGTTCTTCGAGGCGGCGGGCAGCAGCGGGAGGCGGACGTCGGGGGTGGGGATGCGGTGCTGGGCATGCAGGACGGCTTTGAGGACGGCCGGGTTCGGCTCGCTGAAAAGCGCGGTGGCCAGCGCGGCGAGGCGGTGGCCGAGGATGCCGGCGTCCGGTGCGGTGGGCGCCGCGGCCAGGCGGACCCAGTGGCGGGTGGCGAGATGGCCCGAGGCGAGGATCCCGCCCTGGGCGCCGAGGGCGAAGAGCGCGGGGGCGAGCACATCGTCCCCGGCCAGGACGGTGAAGGGGTCGTGCTGCCCGAAGACGCCCGGGGCGTCCGGCTTGCGCGCGGCGATGTCCGGGAGCGCGCTCAGCAGGGCCGTGGTGTCCGCGTCGAGGGCGCCCGGTGCGTATTTCATCCCGGTGACGCCGGGGATCGCGGCGAGGGCGAGCAGGGTCTCAGCGCTCAGTGGCTGGGCGGTGCGGTAGGGCACGTGGTAGGCGAGCAGCGGAAGGGAGGTCGTGGCGGCGAGGGACCTGAAGTGGGCGAGGACGCCCGCCTCGCCGGGGCGGACGAAGGACGGGACGGTCACCAGGGCCGCGTCCGGTGGCACGGGAAGCGCGGCGAGCGCGTGGAGTTCGGCGGCGGCGCGCCGGGTGCCCGCGGCGCCGACGCCGACGGTGAAGAAGGCGCCGCGCTCGCGGCAGGCGCGGCCGACCACGGCGGCGACTTCGGCCCGTTCGTCGTCGTCGAGGGCGGCCGGCTCGCCGGTGGTGCCGAGGGCGACGAGTCCGGTCGCGCCGTCGTCCAGCAGCTCGTGCGCGAGCCGGCCCAGGGCGGTGGTGTCGAGCCGCCCGTCGGGTGCGAACGGCGTGATCAGCGGTACGTGGATCATGACGGGGAGTCTCGCCCGGCGGATGGCGAAGGTCCAGTTAAATGTCGTGCACGGAACCCTTAAGCAGCCCTACGCTGCCGCGCATGTACGAGATCTCCGCCGACCAGGCCCGCCTCGACGTTCCACGGATCCACGAGTGGCTGTCCACCGACGCGTACTGGGCGCTCGGCCGCCCGCTCGCCAAGCAGGAGGCCGCGATAGCCGGGTCGCTGAACTTCGGGGCCTACCACCGGGAGACCGGCGAACAGCACGGCTACGCACGGGTGGTCACCGACCGCGCGACCTTCGCCTGGCTCTGCGACGTCTATGTGGACCGCGCCGCGCGCGGCCGGGGCCTGGGCACCGCGCTGGTGACCGCGGCCCGCGACCACCTGGCGCCGTACGGTCTGCGCCGGATCATGCTGGCGACCGCCGACGCACACGGGGTCTACGCCAAGCTCGGGTTCGAGCCTCTCGCGGAGCCCGACAAGTGGATGGCGCTCGGCCTGCAGTGACCGAAAGCCAGGCCGCGCGGCAGGCGGCAGGTGGGCGACTGGACGCGCGTCATTTGTCGCGGGCCCGCCACCACTCCTGGTAGACGGCCTCGACCGCCTCGAACCGGGGGGTCTGGGTCAGGCCGAGCGGTTCACGGGCCGCCAGGAGGGCCTTGCGCACGGCCGCGGCGGCTCCGCGCGCCCTTCGGTCGCCCTCGGGAGTGCCGGGAGCCTCCTGGCTTTCGGCCAGGCGCGAGGCGGCGCGCAGGACATCGGTGCAGACCGACTGCACGCGTTTGTACGCCATGTAGTGCGGCAGGTCCTGCTGGCCGCCGGCTGAACGGTGCGGGCCGACCTGGTGCGCCCAGCGGTGGACGACGTCCTGCTCCTGGTCGGGGTGGAGTCCCATGAGGTGGAGGAGGGCGGCCAGGGCGTCCTGGGGTACGCCCAGTTCGTGCAGAAGGGCGTCGAGGAGGGGGCGCTGGGTCTCGTAGACGTGTGTGGTGGTGAAGTGCGTGAGGCGGCGGAGGAATTCCGTCGATCCCTCTCCCGGGGCGTCGGTCCACCAGGGGCGGGGATCGTGATCGCAGGTGGGTTGGGTGGCGCGTCGTTCGAAGGGATCGGTGCTGAGCGTCGCGAGCCAGCCGAGGAGTTCGGCTATCTGCACGGCGATCGGGCTGGCCGCGCTGGCGCTCCTGCTCGCCCAGTGACACCCCGGGGGCGAGGTCAGAACAGCTCCGGGCACCACGGACGGCGGGCGGTGCGGAAGAGGGTGGTGGCGAGGGTCGCCGCACCCGGCCGGTGTTCGGTCAGGCGGTCCAGCGCGGCCAGCCGCACCGCGGACTCGTCACCGAGGTAGAGGCAGGCCAGGTCGGCGGCGGAGAGCGTGAGGTCGGCCGCGGCCGCGGTCGGCGTGCAGGACGCGGCGCCCGAGGCGTCGGTCTCCAGCAGGAACCGTCCGGCCGCGAAGCCCGCCTCGTCCTCCACCCCCAGGACCAGGGCGGCGGCCCCACCCGCGTAGCCGCGCGCGGACAGCGCCGCCGGCACGTCGAGCAGCCGCAGCCACATGAAGTCCGCGAGCGTCTCGGTCACGGCCGCCCGTGGGTCGTCGAGCAGCAGCGGCAGCACGTCGTCCGGCGCGCGGTAGCCGGTCTTGAGCAGCGTCACCCAGTCGAGCGAGAGCAGGAACCGCCACAGCGCGCGCTCCGCGGCCGAGGTGGTGGTGATCAGCTCCTGCACGGTGGCGTCGACCCGCGGCAGCTTGCCGGGCCAGTGGTGCTCGGTGGTGGTGTACGCGGCCAGGCCCTGGACCTGGCCGGCCGGGTCCCGGTAGGCGACGAAGAACGGTTCCTTCCACGGCGCCGACGGCACCACCCGCTGCCCGGTCGCGGACTGCCACCACAACGGCAGCCGGTTGATCGCGCCGGGCGTCGACGCCCGCACCCGCTCGTGCAGTTCCGGCCCGATCGTGCGCACGTCCTCGAGCGGCACCAGGTCCACCCGGCCGCCGTCGTCCGGCCCCGCGTACCGCCGGTCGGTGACGGCGCGCGGCACCTCGACCTCCCAGTTCGCGACCCAGGTGGCCGGGCCGAAGCCGTAGCGCCCGTAGATCGGGTACTCCGCGGCGACCAGGATCGCGACGCTCTCGCCGCGCTCGCGTGACGCGGCGAGTTCGGTGGCCATCATCCGGCTGGCCAGCCCGCGGCGGCGGTGGGTGGCGGTCACCGAGACGTTCGTGATCGCCGAGGCGGGCAGGAACGCGCCGCCCGGCACGGTCAGTTCGCGCGGCATGCTGCGGAAGGTGGCCACACAGCGGTCGCCGTCGAACGCGCCCTGCGTCCTGGCCGGGTCGATGGCGGCACGCCGCACCCGCATCTCCTCGTCCGTCGGCGACGGCGCGATGTGGAAACCGGTGTGCAGGGCCCGCTGCCAGTCACGTATCCCGGCGTCGTCGCAGTCGGCAAGGGAGCGGATGTCCAGCGTCGCGGTCATGCCCGGCACGCTAGGCCAGCACGGCCCGGCCCGCACGCGCATTTTCCCCGCCCCGCCCCGGTGCGGCCCCCGCTCCCGGGCGTCGGCGACACCCGCGCCACGCCCGCTAGCCGTCGGCGAGCAGGTCGTCGACGCGCGCCTCACCGTCCCGGTAGCGGCGGGTGATCTCCGCCGAGCAGCCGTCGACGGTGTGCTGGAGGCCCTGGCGGCGGCGGGAGACCTGCTGTTCGTGGCGGGCCAGGCGGCCCATCGCGGCGTGCAGCTCGGCGTCGGTGCGGGCGCCGAGGTCGGACAGCTCCACCTCGGAGAGGATCTCCTCGGCGAGCGCGCGGACCCGCTCGGTCAGCGGCGTGCCGAGCGTGACGTGGCGGGCCGAGGACCGCACCCGCGGCGGACCGTCGGTGAGGATCTCGGAGAGCCGGTCGACCATCGGCGCGTCGTCCTGCGGCATGCCGTCCGCGACGGCGTCCCGCCCGCCCGCGGTCCCCAGAGCGCCCACAGCGCTCACAGCGCCAGGACCGGACTGCGCGGCCGGCGCGGCGCGCCGCCCCAGCTCCGCGCGCAGGATGTCGATCCTGCCGTGCAGCATCCGGCGCAGGTACGACAGGTCGGCCTCCTCCTGCTGGGCGTCGCGGCGCAGCGTGCGCAGCGCGGCCAGGTCCAGGGCGGCGAGATCGGGCGTCGTGGTGTCCGCGAGCGGGCTGCGCGGCGCGGGCGGGCGCAGCGGGCCCAGAGCGTCGGCCTTCAGCATGTGAGGGGCCTTCCTGACGGGTGCCGCCTGAGGTGCGGGTACGGAGATCGGGCCGGGCAGGCGAGTCGGGCCGGGTGCGGCCGGGACCGAGGCCGGCGCCGGCACAGGCGTCGAGGTCGGCGCCCGCTTCGGTCCAGGCACCGGCTTCGGTCCAGGCACCGGCTTCGGTCCAGGCACCGGCTTCGGTCCGGGCGCCGGGTTCGGTGCCCGATGTGCGGCGGTGCCGGAAGTCTCTCCAGCGCCGGTCGTGGTCATGCGTGCCGTCCCCTCCGCGCGGCTCCCGGGGCCGCCCGGATTCGATGCTGCCACTTGCCCGGGACGCCCCGCAGCGACTCTGCACCCGAACGGCCGTCGCAACAGTTGTGCGAGGCCGCCGACCGGGCGTACGCGTACTTTCGCGCGCGCCCCCTCACCCGTGTGAGGGACGGCGTCCCGCACCCGCCACAATGGGGCGCATGCGAGCGGTGGCCCAACGGGTGAGCGAGGCACGGGTGGTCGTCGACGGGGAGACCGTCGGGGCCATCACCGGGCCGGGACTGTGCGTCCTGGTCGGAGTGACGCACGAAGACACCAGGGAGAAGGCGGCCGCGCTGGCGCGCAAGCTGTGGACGCTGCGCATCCTGCCCGACGAGCAGTCGTGTTCCGACGTGGCCGCACCGCTGCTGGTGATCAGCCAGTTCACGCTTTACGGTGACGCCCGGAAGGGGCGCCGCCCCACCTGGAACGCGGCCGCCCCCGGCCCCCTCGCCGAACCCCTGGTCGACGAGGTCGTCGCCCAGCTGCGCGCGCTGGGCGCGACCGTCGAGACCGGCGTGTTCGGCGCGGACATGAAGGTGTCGCTCACCAACGACGGCCCGTTCACCGTGGTCCTGGAGCTGTAGCGCCGGGTCCCGGCGCACGGGGCGTGGCGGCCGCGCGAGGGGCGGCTACGGCGCGACGACCGTCTCCTGCGCGGCCGCCGTCTCCTCCGCGAGGAGCGTCGCGCGCTCCGGCGTGCTCCGCTTCACCAGCGCCAGCGCGATCGGACCCAGCTCCCAGTGCCGGGCCGAGGAGGTGACGAAGCCGACCGTGCGGCCGTCGTCGCCGTCCTCCGCGATCCGCACCGCGGCGCCGTGCGCGGGCAGGTGCACCTCGCTGCCGTCCAGGTGCAGGAAGACCAGCCGGCGCGGCGGCCGGCCCAGGTTCTGCACCCGGGCGACCGTCTCCTGTCCGCGGTAGCAGCCCTTCTGCAGGTGCACCGCGCTGTCCAGCCAGCCGAGTTCGTGCGGGATCGTACGGTGGTCGGTCTCCAGGCCCAACCGCGGCCGGTGCGCCTCGATGCGCAGCGCCTCGTGCGCCAGCACGCCGATCGCCGGGCCCGCGGCCTGCGCGAACTCCTCCAGGCGGTCGCGCGGCACGAACACGTCGCGGCCGTACGGCGTCTCCCGTACCGCCCAGGCCGCGTCGACCTGGGTGATCGACCCGGCGGGCAGGTACACCAGGCCGTACGCGCCGGTCGCGTCGACGGCCTCGACCCGGTAGAAGAACTTCATGCTCTCCAGGTAGCCGAGCAGCGCGGTCTGGGTGCCGGGCTCGACGTGGATCCAGGTCGTCGCGCCGTCGTCCACCAGGTACAGGGCGTGTTCGATGTGGCCGTGGGCGGACAGGATCAGCGCTTCTGTGGCCTGGTGCGGGGGCAGCTGCTCGACGTGCTGGGTGAGCAGCAGGTGCAGCCAGGCCAGGCGGTCCTGGCCGCTGACCGTCACGATTCCGCGGTGGGACAGGTCCACGAAACCGGTGCCGTTCGCGAGCGCGCGCTGCTCGCGGAACAGATCGCCGTAGTGCGCGGCGACCCCCTCGTCCGGGCCTTCTGCGGGGACGGCGCCGGGCAGCGACAGCAAAGGGCTCTTCGTCATGCCGTCCAGCGTACGACCGGTTCCGCGCGATCCCGGGCCGGGCGCCCCTCGGCGCCCGCGTCCGCGCCGGCACCGGAGCGCGTCACGCCCTCGGCGCGAGCCGGCCGGAGCGCGTCGCGGCCTCAGTCCTTCCCCGCCTGGCGGGCCGCGCGGGCGCAGTCGCGGCAGCGCCCGAAGATCGCGAAGTGCTTCATGTCGGTCTCGAAGCCGAACTCCGCTCTGAGCCCGTCCCGCAGCGGCTCCGCCAGCTCCACGTCCGCCTCGGTCACCGACTCGCAGTCGCGGCACACCAGGTGCATGTGGTGGTGCCGCTCGGCCAGGTGGTACGTGGGGGCGCCGTGCCCGAGGTGGGCGTGGCTGACCAGGCCCAGCTCCTCCAGCAGCTCCAGCGTGCGGTAGACGGTGGAGATGTTCACGCCCGACGCGGTCTTGCGGACCTCGCAGAGGATGCCGTCGGGCGTGGCGTGCTCCAGCCGGCCGACGGCCTCCAGGACAAGCTCGCGCTGCGGGGTCAGCCGGTAGCCGCGCTGCCGCAGGTCGCTCTTCCAGTCGATGCTCGCCACTCGGCCAGTGTAGGTACGCCTACTTGAAGAAGGCGATCCCGTCGTCCGGGAGGTCCTTGAGGTCGGCGACCCACTCGCGGGGGTCGACGACCCTCTTCAGGTGCGCCGACATGTACGCGCGCAGCGGCACCGCGGGGGTGGCCTTCTCGCCGACCCACATCAGGTCGCCGTTGACGTAGCCGTACAGCCGCTTGCCGCCGCTGTAGTCGGGGGCCGCGGGCAGCCGGGCGACGGCGTCCGTGACCAGGTCGATCTGCGGCTTGCCCTCGGCGAGTTCGCCGGTCCAGATCTCGACGACGCCCTCGTCGCGGGTGGTCGTCACGTCGACCTTGCGGCCGGCGTCGATCCGCCAGTAGCCGCTCTCGCTCTCCAGCGGCCTGGTCTTCTTGCCCTCGGCGTCGAGCACCCAGGTGTGCGAGGTGTACTCCAGGAACGGCCGGCCGTCGTGGCTGAAGGCGACCTCCTGCCCGAAGTTGCACTTCTCCGAGCCGGGGAAGTCGTGGACGCCCGCGCCGGTCCAGCGGCCGAGCAGGAACGCCAGCGGGACGAGTTCGGGGTGCAGGTCGGAGGGGATCTCGATCATGTCAGCGCTGGCCCTGGTAGAGCTTCTTCACCGCGTAGAAGGCGAACGCGGCGACGCCCACGCAGACGAGGATCAGCAGGGCGTCGTAGTAGTACTGGATTTCCACGGAGGGGCGCTCCTCGGACGGCGGGTGGTTCTGACCGGTTGGCCGGGGCCGCGCACGAGTCTAGTGCGCGACCCCGGCCGGGGCGCGGCCAGGCCGGGTGAGGTGCGGCTCAGCCGAGCATCTGGGCCTGCAGCCGGACCGTCTGGACGAAGGGCGCCTCGGCCACCGAGCCCTTGCGCGCCTGCACCACCAGCGCGATCGTGTCGCCCGCGTAGATCCAGGCGTAGCGGGCCGCGGTCGCCCCGAACGGCGGACGCTCGGCGTGCCCAGAGACGCTGATCGCCGGCGGCACCGAGGTGCCCGCGGCGAACGCCTTGTCGTCGTCGGCCTCGGCCGCGGCCTTGATCCGTGCGGCCTGCGTCCCGGGCGCGTACAGGCCGGCGAAACCGGCGGTGGTGAACTGCAGCAGGTAGACGTCGGTGCGGGTGCCGTCCGGCATGGTCCATGACCGGGCGGCGATGTGCCGCAGCCCCTGCTCGCGCAGCTCGTCGGTCTGCGCCCCGGTCAGGTACGCGTCCATGTCGTCGTAGAGCCGGAGGAAGTCGGCCGTCGGCAGCCAGCCGGCCGGGCCCGGCACCGCGGGGTCGGTCCTGGCCGTCTCCGGTGGTGTCAGCAGCAGCGACCGCACGTCGACGTAGTGGTGGCCGCCGGGGTTCTTCGTGGCGTCGAGCGGCCGTGGCCGGCCCGCGGGCAGCTTGGGCAGCGCGAGCGGGGGGTACGTCCAGCGGCCGTCGCCCGGTGTGGCCAGGCCGGGGAGCCGGGTCCGCTCCGGCCGCGTGACGGCATAGGCGGTCGCGCCGCCGAGCACGGCGAACACCAGCACGGCCGCGGTCCACCGCCCGGCGGCCCGCAGCCCCCGCCGGGGCCCGCGCGGCGCGGGCGGCACGGGCGGCAGCTCAGGAAGCGGAGGCGTTGCGGCGGACTCCGGGGCGTCAGCGGCGGTGTCGAGAGCCGGGGCGGTGTCCGGGGCCGGGGCGGCCTCGGGGGTGGGAGGGGCGGGGTGCGTCATCAGACCGACTCCCCCGGGTCCTGGATGCGGTCCAGCTGCCTGCGCAGCAGGTCCACCGCCGCGGCCTGGTCCAGGGGCGCGGTGCCCGTGGCGTTCATCTTCACCAGCAGGTCCCCCTCGGTGGCCTGGCACAACATCATGCCCAGCTCGTCGTCCGCGTCGAGCTTCGGCAGCAGGCAGACCGCCTGGGCGTGGCCCGGCACCTTCGGTCCCCTGCGGAAGCCGCCGAGCGTCCTGGCGTACTCGGCGAAGAACCGGGGCTCGGCCTGCGCCGCCCGCTGGTTCCTCATCTGGATCAGGGACAGCTGCACGACCAGGTCGTTGTCGTGGTGCGTGTACGTGCGCAGGCCCGCGCCCTCGACGTGCAGGGCGTCGACGGACGCGTCCAGCTCCTTGCGCCCCTTCGCGGTCGGGCCGGAGCTGTCGGTCTTGATCAGATCGGCGGCCTGGTGTGCGGTCAGCACGGCATCGTTGCCGTACGCCTTGATGTCCGGCCCGGGATCGTAGTCGTCCGGGATCGGCAGGAGCAGCAGCGAGAGGTCGCCGTAGTGGGCGCCGCCGGACTTCGCGCCGAACGCCCGCGTCGCGCTCGGCGTGGGCGCGGTCCAGGTGGCGGCGGGCCGCGCGGCGTCGCGGTCGTGGTGCTTGCCGCGCACCACGGTGTAGCAGTACGAGCCGAGCAGCGCGGCGGCGACGAGCACGGCGGACGCCCGCAGGGCGGCCCCGCGCCGCGACCGCACGGGCTCCGCCGCGGGTGCGGGCTGCGCGGGCTCCGCCGGCTCGGCAGGCGTGGTGGTCTCGTCGCTCACAGCCGCTCCAGTTGGGTCTTGATCACGGCCATCACCACGGAGGACGTGACCGGCCTGGTGGAGTCCACCGTGACCTCGACGTAGATGTCGCCGACCCGGGCCACCCCCAGGGAGAAGTAGTCCGGTTCGTAGCCCGGGTCCCGGTACGGCGCGGCGGACGGCCAGACCTTGCCGTCCATCGTGGCGGGGATCTGGACGCTGTCGCCCAGCTTGCTGTTCTCGTCCGCGTAGGTCCCCTGGTCGAGCAGTTCCTCGGGGGTGTGGGGAGCGGCCTCGTCGCGGAACTGCGCCAGCGTGACGTGGTACCGCGTGTGCGCTCCGGCCAGCCACGCGACGTCGGCGGCCCGGCGGAAGTCGTTCCGCGCGAAGTCGGTGAAGGCCGCGGCGGGCCGCTCGTACTGCTCGGCGAAGTCGATGAGCGAGACCCAGCCGCGGTCCTTCTGCTTGCCGCCCTTGGGTGTGGGCATCAGCAGCGTCAGCAGGTCGCCCTGGAAGACCGCGTCGCGGTCCTGGGCGGCGGGCAGGGCGGCGGCAGCGGTGCCCGCGCCCTTCGGCTGGGCCGGCGGGGCGCCGGCGAGCGGCGGCAGCGGCGTCGGCGCGCGCTGGTCCTGGATGCGGTAGCCGAGCCCGCCGCCCGCGAGCACGCCGAGCACCGCGGCGGCCGCGATCAGCAGCGTGGTGCGGCCGCGGCGGCGCGGCTCGTACGAGGGCGGCGGGGGCGCCGGCCAGGGCGTCGCCGCAGGCTCAGGCGCCGCCTCGGACTCCGGCTCCGGGGCCGGCTCCGGGGCCGCCGCCGGATCTGGCTCCGGAACGGGTCCGGGAACAGGGCTGTCGTCGGACAAGGGGTACTCCAGATACGGAGAAGGGTCGAGAAGAGCGCAGCAGGCGTCAGCGGCCGCTGCGGGGGACGCCCGGCACGGCGCGCGCGGCGCCGCGGGCAGGCCCCGCCGCGGCCCCGGACATGACGTCGAGGCCGGGGGTGCGGGCGGAGAGCGCGGCGAGCCCCGCGGGCGCGGCGAGCGCGGAGAACCGGGACGGCGCACGGAGCGCGGAAAGTCGAGAAGGACGGCAGCCGCCGTCGTCGTGGTGCACAGTGCCCCCCCGGGCGTGGCGCGCGTGACGTACACGCGTGCGACCACGCGCGGACCTGCTTTATATCACCGCCTACGCTGTGGCCATGGCGAATAAGCTGGTGATCAAGGTGACGGCCGGGGCGGACGCGCCCGAGCGCTGCTCGCAGGCGTTCACGGTGGCCGCGGTCGCGGTGGCGAGCGGCGTCGAGGTGTCGCTGTGGCTGACCGGCGAGGCCGCGTGGTTCGCGCTGCCGGGCCGCGCCGCGGAGTTCGAACTGCCGCACGCCGCACCGCTGCCGGACCTGCTGGCCGCGGTGCTCGCGGCCGGGCAGGTCACGCTCTGCTCGCAGTGCGCGGCGCGCCGGGACATCACCGAACAGGACGTGGTCGCGGGCGTGCGGATCGCGGGCGCGCAGGTCTTCGTCAGCGAGGTCATGCCCGACGGCGTCAAGGCGCTCGTCTACTGACCTGCCGGCTGACGACCGGGCGGCTACTGACCCGGCGGCGGCTGCCGGTGGTGGTCGTGCGGATCGCGGGGGTCGTGCCGGTCCTTGCCGGGGCCCTTGCCGTCCAGCTCGTCCCACCACGCGTCGGACTCGGGGTCGCCGGACGGGTCGTCCCACCAGCGGTCCTCGGGGCCGCGCCGGTTCGCCACGATGGCCGCGGTCGGCGGGATCACCATGGCCACCAGGCACATCGCGATGGCCGCCGGCACGGACCACAGGCGCACGACCGACCACGCCACGACGAAGAGCACCACGCAGGTGCCCATCATGACGAAGTACCAGTGCCTGCGGCGCGCGTACACCCTTCCACGGTACGTCCGCGCGCCGCGTACCGGAACAAGTCGGACGGCGCCTCCGTACGCCGTGCGCCGTACACCGCGACGCCCACGCCCGAGGGCCGCACCCCCTTGCGCGGGGTGCGGCCCTCGGGCGCTTCGCGTCACACGGCGGCGGTCAGACCGCGATGGCCACCTCGGCCGCGGCGCCCTGCTGGGCGACGACCGTACGGTCCACCGTGGCGCCGGGGACGAGCGCACGCAGCGTCCAGGTGCCGGGCGCCGCGAAGAAGCGGAACTGGCCCGTCGCCGAGGTGGGCACCTCGGCGGTGAACTCGCCGCCGCCGTCCAGCAGCCGCACGTAGCCGCTGACCGGCTCGCCGTCGCGGGTCACCGACCCCTGGATGATCGTCTCGCTCGCCACATCGACTCCTGCCAGATCGGGCCCGCCGGCCTTCGCTCCACACATGGTCCAGTCCTCGTCTCGGTCGGTCGGGTCGGTCAGTTGGCGCCGAGCTCGATCGGGACGCCGACGAGCGAGCCGTACTCGGTCCAGGAGCCGTCGTAGTTCTTGACGTTGGGCTGGCCGAGCAGCTCGTGCAGCACGAACCAGGTGTGCGCGGAGCGCTCACCGATCCTGCAGTACGCGATGGTGTCCTTGGACAGGTCCACGCCCTCGCCCTCGTAGAGCTCCTTGAGCTCGTCGTCGGACTTGAAGGTGCCGTCGTCGTTCGCCGACTTGGACCAGGGGATGTTGCGGGCGGTCGGCACGTGGCCGGGGCGCTGGGACTGCTCCTGCGGCAGGTGCGCGGGGGCGAGCAGCTTGCCGGAGAACTCGTCGGGCGAGCGCACGTCGACCAGGTTCAGCGAGCCGATCGCGTTGACGACGTCGTCGCGGAAGGCGCGGATGTCGGGGTTCTGCGCCTTGGCCTGGTAGCCGGTGGCGGCGCGCTCGGGCACCGCGGCGACCAGGTCGCGGGAGTCCAGCTCCCACTTCTTGCGGCCGCCGTCGAGGAGCTTGACGTCCTCGTGGCCGTAGAGCTTGAAGTACCAGTAGGCGTAGGAGGCGAACCAGTTGTTGTTGCCGCCGTAGAGCACGACCGTGTCGTCGTTGCCGATGCCCTTGGCGGACAGCAGGGCCTCGAAGCCGGCCTGGTCGACGAAGTCGCGGCGGACCGGGTCCTGCAGGTCCTGCTTCCAGTCGATCCGGACGGCGTTCCTGATGTGGTTCTTGTCGTAGGCCGAGGTGTCCTCGTCCACCTCCACGATGACCACCTTGGGGTCGTCGATGTGGGCCTCGACCCATTCGGCGTCCACCAGGACGTCACTGCGGCTCATGCTGTTCTCCTCCGGGGCAGTACGGATGTGCGGTGCGCGGGCTGCTGCGTGCGGTGCTGCGGTGCGCGACGGCACGCGGAAAGTGCCGGTGGGGGCACTCGGGGGCCGGGGCGGCCAGGCCGCGCCGGGGGCCGTGGGCCCTCACCGGCACGGGGGAACTGCCGCCCCTAGGGCATGCGACAGAGCATGGCGGCGACGCGGCACAGGTCGACTGCCCGCCGCTTCGTGAGATCCGCCTGTCGCTTCATGAGTCCCGATCGTAGGGAAATGAACCGCCGAGTGTCACCGGCGTGTCACATGTCGAGACAAGATTGTCCGTATCATGGGATCAGGTACGGATCGGCCCCGCCCGCCGGGCCGCCCGCCCACCCGACGGCCCGGCCGAACGCCCGTGCCGGGGCTCGGCCGTGTGCGCGAAGCGGCGCCGGCCGCAGGGGGCGGGCGTTTACGGACGGCTCCGTCTCAGCTGGCGAGAACCACATGCTGCCCGGCCGCCGCCACGGATATGCCGTCGGGCGTGGCGGTGACCGAGGTCAGGGCAATGCCCGCGGGCAGGTGGGTGAGCTGGCGGATGAAGTCGATCTGCTGCCGTATGTCGTCGTCCAGGCCCAGCGCGGTGAACGCGGTGGGCAGCGGCCGGGCGTGCAGGCCGATCGCGTTCCCACCGTGCACGCTGATCTCGCTCAGCACGCTGATCCTGCTGCCGATGCCCGGAATCGAACCGCTCAGCTTCACCAGCGCCTTGCCGTCCTTCGACACACCCGCATACGAGACGGTGATCCCGTCGGGGGCCGCCTTCGTCAGGTCGGCGAAGGTGATGAACGCCAGGCCGTCGGCGCTGTCCGCGACCGCGCGGCTGTAGCCGTGGGAGAGCTTCACGCCGTGCAGGTCGGCGTGGAAGCTCTCGATCCGCAGCGACTGGCCGCCGTCGCCCGCGTTGATGTCGTCGGCGGTGACCTTGACGTCGTCGAGCTTGCCCGTGGCGGCCTGGGTGAGGAAAGGGAAGCCCTCGATGGACACCTTCGGGCGGGCCGTCAGCCCCTCGGTCAGCTGCGCCTGCTTCGCCGCCTTCGTCTCGGCCAGGTGCACCGCGACGCGGTCGGCCGCGACGAACAGGCCCCCGAGGATCACCACGACGATCAGAACTGTCCGCGCCACTCGCATCCGTACCCGCTCCCCGCTCACTGCCCGCTGACTGGCCGCCGCCCGACGCTGATCGCTCGGCTTTCCGATTACGCCTGACGGACGCGGCGCTCCCACGGTTCCCGGGCGCACCGATCCGTTACCTGTGAAAACGTGGTCGGCTCAGCTCAGCGCGGCGCCCAGCGCGTAGACGACCGGCGCCGCCGCGGTCAGCGGCAGCGCGACGCCCGCGGTGAAGTGGACGAACCGCGACGGGAAGTCGTAGCTCGCCACCCGCAGGCCGATCAGCGCGGCCGCGCCGCAGGCGAGCGCGAGCAGCACGCCGTGCCCCGAGCCGAAGCCGGTCATCGGCGCGGTGGCCGCCGCGGTCGCGGCCGCGGCCAGCAGCGCCAGCACCAGCGAGACGGGTTCGCCGCCCGGCAGCCGCACCGCGCGCACCAGCGTCGCCGCGGCCACCGCGCACACGCCCACCACCACCGGGTCGCTGCCGCTGCCGGAGACCGCGGTGGCCAGATAGCTCGCGGCGGCCACGGTGAGCAGCGTCGACACCGAGGTCGCGGTCAGCGAGGCCAGCCGCTCGTCCGGCGAGCCGTGGTGCCGCATCTGCAGCACCAGGACCAGCAGCAGCCACACGCCCAGGGTGCCGAGCAGCACCTCGGTGGCGTGGCCGCCGTCGGCGGCGAGCAGCGCGATGTCGGCGGTCACGCCGCCGAGGAAGGCCAGCGCGATGCCCTGGCGGGCGGGCCACATCCCGTTCAGCCGGAACCATCCGGCCGCGGTCAGGCCCTCAAGCGCCAGCAGCACGAACGCCAGCGCGGGCTTGCCGAGCGCGGCGCCGCCCGCGGTCAGCAGCGCCAGCGCGACCGTGATCGCCGCGGGCTGGACGCCCGGGGCGATGATCGGCGAGCCGGTCCTGACCGGCGGCTCCGCACCGGGCCGGCTCTGCGCCTGCTGCCGCGGCAGCCGGGGCGCGTCCTGCGCGCCGCCCCCCTCCGCCGCCTCCGCGAACACCGGCATCACCGCGGTGTGCTCGACGCCCGCGTCCTGCCCGTACGGATACGGCTGCGCGCCGGGCGCATCCCCACCGCCCGCACCACCGTGCCCGCCGTACCCCTCCCCGGCGGAGGGGTCCGCCTGCGCGTAGCCGTTGCCGGTGCCGGTGCCGTTGCCGTTGCCGTTGCCGGCCGAGGGGCCAGGCTGGCCGTAGGCGTAACCGGCCGAGGGGCCGTGCTGGCCGTAGAGGTCACTGGCCGAGGGGTCGCCCTGGCCGTAGCCGCCTCCGGCGGAGGGGCCGTGCTGGCTCTGGCCGTCAGCCGGAAGCCGGCCGCCTTGGGCGTAGCCGTTGCTCGCCGAGGGGCCGCCCTGGCCGTAGCCGCCACCGGCGGACGGGCCAGGCTGGGCGTAGCCGCCACCGGGCGCCTGTCCGGCGGGCGCACCCGGAGCGTGCTGGCCGTCCTGCCAGGACGCCGCCGCGTTGCCCGCCGAGGGGCCGCCCTGCCCGTAGCCGCCATCGGCCGAGGGGGCGCCCTGGCCGTAGCCGTCAGCAGGACGCTGCCCACCGTGCGCGTAGCCGCCATCGGCGGACGGGCTGGGCTGCGCGTATCCGCCGGGGGGCGGCGGTCCGGTGGGCGCGCCCGGGGCGGCCTGGCCGTCCTGCCAGGACGCCGCCGCGTTGCCCGCCGAGGGGCCGCGCTGGCCGTAGCCGTCAGCAGGACGCTGCCCACCCTGCGCGTAGCCGCCACCGGCGGACGGGCCGGGCTGCGCGTAGCCGCCATCGGCGGATGCGCCGGGCTGGGCGTAGCCGTCAGCAGGACGCTGCGCGCCGGCCGCGCCGGCGCCGTGCTGCCAGCCGGGCGTCCCACCCTGGGCGTAGCCGTCGTCCGGCGAGGGGGCGGTCGGCCAGGGCGGGGGGGTGGGCTCAGCCCACTGGTGGGCGCCGGGGGCGGCCGGCCACGCGTCGCCGGGCGAGGGCACGCCGAAGGCCGCGCCGGACTCCGCCTGGGGCGGCAACTGGCCGCCCATCGGCTCGGGCACGTACGTCCAGTCCTGCGGGTGGCCGCCGCCCTGCGGCGGCTCCGATGCCGGGTGGGCGTGCTGGGGGTCGAAGGGCTGGACGCTCTCGTACGAGGGCCCGGCGCCGTACGGCTGCTGCGGGTCGTAGGGGCGGCCGGCCTCGTACGACGGCTGGGGCGGGTACGGCGGCTCGCCCTGCTCGTGGGGCGGGCGGGCGTGCTGGGGGTGGCGGGCGTCGCCGTCCTGGCCGGTCATCGTGCGCCTCCGGCGAACGGGGGGAGGACCTCGACGGTGCCGCCGTCGCGCAGCGCGACCGCCGCGTGGTCGCGGGCGCCGACGGGGTCGCCGTCGACGAGGAAGGAGCAGCGCAGCAGCACACGGGTGAACTCCGGCTGCGCGGTGTGGCGTTCGCGGGCGGCTGCCAGCGCCTCGGCGAGCGTCGCGGCCCGGTACGGCTCCTCGGCCGTGCCGGCCGCGGCCTTGGCGGCGGCCCAGTAGCGGATCGTGCCCGCGGCCGTGTCTGGTGCAGCCATCGCGGCTCCGTCCCTCGTCATCCGTCGTGCCGGCGTCATCCGTCGTGCCGGCGTCCATCATGGCAAACGCGCGCGGTCAGCCAGTCCCCGATGCGGCCCAGCAGGGCCGCGTCCGCCGCGTTCTCCGCATGCCCGAAACCGCGCTCGATCCACAACTCGGCGGCGCCCTCGCCGGCCGCCTCGGCGAGCGAGTGCGGGTGGTCGAGCGGGAAGTACGCGTCCCGGTCGCCGTGCACGATCAGCAGCGGGGTGGGCGCGATCGCCGCCACCGACTCGACCGGCGAGGCCGGCACCGGGTCCCAGTCCTCGGGGTGGATGCGGGTGCGCAGGCCGAACCGGGTGACCAGCCGGCCGGACGGCCGGGTCACCGCCCAGTGCAGCCGCCGCATCGGCGCGGTGCCGCGGTAGTACCAGCGGGCCGGTGAGCTGACCGCGACCACGCCGTCGACCGCGGCCGGCTCGGCGGGGACGCCGTGCCGGGTGCGGGCGCCGCCGGCGTGCCGCAGCACGACCGAACCGCCCATGGAGAAGCCGACGGTGGCCACCCGCTCGTAGCCCAGCTCGCGGGCCCAGCGCACCGCCGCGTCCAGGTCGAGGACTTCCAGGTCGCCGACGGTCGAGCGGCCGCCGGAGCGGCCGTGGCCGCGGAAGGAGAAGGTCACCACGCCGCCGTACGCGCTGAGTTCGCGGGCGGCGCGGCGCACCGCGGGCCGTTCCAGCGCGCCGCTGAAGCCGTGGGCGACGACGACCGCGAGGCGGCTGGAACCGCTCGCCTGCGGCAGGTGCTCCGCGTCGACCGCGATCCCGTCGACCGTCAACAGGACGGTCCGCCCGCCACTCGAAGTGAGGGGTGAAACACGCAAACGTTCGTCTTCGGTCTCGGCAGGGCTCTTCATGTGGGCTATTCTTCCCGGGAAGAGGACCTGGGCAATGTCGCCCCCGGGTCCTTTCGTGCTTTGCGGCACCCGACGCGTCACCTCGCGGGACCGAGGAGGGGTTCACTTTGAGCCAGTTCGAGACCACGCCGACCAAGCCGACCACGACGAGCCGCTGTCCTGGCCGGACGACCGACGGGAGCGCCCGGTGAGTTCTCTCCTCCTTCTGACCAACGCGCTGCAGCCGTCCACCGAGGTGCTGCCCGCGCTGGGCCTGCTGCTGCACAACGTGCGGGTGGCCCCCGCCGAGGGACCGGCCCTGGTGGACACCCCGGGAGCCGACGTCATACTGATCGACGGCCGCCGCGATCTGCCGCAGGTCCGCAGCCTGTGCCAGCTGCTGCGCTCCACCGGACCCGGCTGCCCGCTGGTCCTGGTGGTCACCGAGGGCGGCCTTGCCGCCGTCACCGCGGACTGGGGCATCGACGACGTGCTGCTCGACACGGCGGGTCCCGCCGAGGTCGAGGCGCGGCTGCGGCTGGCCATGGGCCGCCAGCAGATCACCACCGACGACAGTCCGATGGAGATCCGCAACGGCGACCTGTCGGTCGACGAGGCCACCTACAGCGCCAAGCTCAAGGGCCGGGTCCTCGACCTGACCTTCAAGGAGTTCGAGCTGCTCAAGTACCTGGCGCAGCACCCCGGCCGGGTCTTCACCCGCGCCCAGCTGCTCCAGGAGGTCTGGGGCTACGACTACTTCGGCGGCACCCGCACGGTCGACGTGCACGTGCGGCGGCTGCGGGCCAAGCTCGGCGTCGAGCACGAGTCGCTGATCGGCACCGTGCGCAACGTCGGCTACCGGTTCGTGACCCCGGAGAAGGTCGAGCGGGCCGCGGAGGAGGCCGCCAGGAGCGAGGCGGCCCAGGGTCGCGGCGCGGCGCCCGCCGAGCAGGCGGCGCCGGCGCAGCAGTCCGCCGGACAGACCGTATGACGATCCATGTGGCGCACGGATAGACACGCGTAGACTGCGCGACGTGCCCAAGGTGACGCGTGACGATGTGGCCAGGCTGGCGGGGACCTCGACCGCGGTCGTCAGCTACGTCATCAACAACGGACCCCGGCCGGTTGCCCCGGCCACCCGCGAGCGCGTGCTCGCGGCCATCAAGCAGCTCGGCTACCGGCCTGACCGGGTGGCCCAGGCGATGGCCAGCCGCAGGACGGACCTGATCGGGCTGATCGTGCCGGACGCCCGCCAGCCGTTCTTCGCCGAGATGGCCCACGCCGTCGAACAGGCGGCGTCCGAGCGCGGAAAGATGGTGCTGGTCGGCAACTCCGACTACCTCGACGAGCGCGAGGTGCACTATCTGCGGGCCTTCCTCGGCATGCGGGTGTCCGGGCTGATCCTGATCAGCCAGGGGCCGAGCGAGAACGCGGCCACCGAGATCGACGCCTGGGACGCCCGGGTGGTGCTGCTGCACGAGCGGCCCGAGGCGATCGACGACGTCGCGGTGGTCACCGACGACATCGGCGGCGCGCAGCTCGCCACCCGGCACCTGCTGGAGCACGGCCACCCGTACGTGGCCTGCCTCGGCGGCATCGAGAAGACCCCGGTCGTCGGCGACCCGGTGACCGACCACGTGGTGGGCTGGCGGCGGGCCATGCAGGAGGCCGGGCGGTCCACCGAGGGCCGCCTCTTCCAGGCCCCCTACAACCGCTACGACGCCTACGAGGTCGCGCTCGACCTGCTGGCCGGTCCCGACCGGCCGCCGGCCATCTTCTGCGCGACCGACGACCAGGCGCTCGGCGTGCTGCGGGCCGCCCGCGAGCTGCGCATCGACGTCCCCGAGGGGCTGGCGGTGGCCGGCTTCGACGACGTCAAGGAGGCGGCGCTCGCCGACCCGCCGCTGACCACGGTCGCCTCGGACCGGCAGGCGATGGCCAGGGCGGCCGTCGACGCGGTCCTCGACGACTCGCTGCGGGTGCCGGGCGCGCGCCGCGAGCGGCTGCGGACGTTCCCCTCCCGGCTGGTCGTCCGGGCGTCCTGCGGCTGCGGCTGAGCGGCCGGGGCCCAGCAGCCCGGGGGCCGGGCGCTCGGCGGCCCGGCGGCCCCGGGTTCACCCGAACGGCTCCCTCGCGGCTCCGCGTCGAGCCCGTGTGAGGAACTGCCGGGCTGACCAGGGATCTTCCTTATATCGGGCATACCTACTTCTGTCGGGCTTCTCAGCGTGCGCTCAGGAAGCTCTCATGGAACAGGCTCAGAGTCATAGACATGACCGAGAGCAGCAGCCGCAACGGCGGCGAATCCCCGTACCCGCAGGACCCGCAGCAGCCTCCTGCCTCCTTCGGCGCGCCGACCCCGCCGCCTGCCGCCCCGCACTCCGCTCCCCACTCCGACCCGCACGGCTCCACCGCCTACGGATCGTCCCCGTGGCAGGTGCCGCAGACCGCGCCCGGCTTCCCGCCGCCTCCGTTCGGCCCCGCGCACCCGGCCGCCGCGCACCCGGCGGCCCCCGAGCCCGGCCCGGCCCAGCACGGGCGGCGCAGGGTCCGCAGGCCGCTCGCCCTCGTCGCGGCGGCCGCCGTGGCGGCGGGCGTCATCGGCGGCGGCGCCGGCGCGCTGATCAGCAACGCCACCGACGGCGGCGGCACCGTCGCGGCCACCAGCACCAGCAGCAGGGCCGTCAACGCGGCCGCGGTCGACGGGACCGTGGCGAGCGTGGTCAAGGCCGTCGACCCGAGCGTCGTCGAGATCAACGCGACCTCCTCCCAGGGCAAGGCCACCGGCTCCGGCATCATCATCACCGCCAACGGCCAGATCGTGACGAACAACCACGTGATCGCCGGCGCGGACTCGATCTCCGTGACCTACACCAACGGCAGGACCGCCACCGCCAGCCTGGTCGGCGCGGACCCGAAGAAGGACCTCGCGCTGATCAAGGTGCAGGGCGCCAGCGGCCTGCCCGCCGCCACCCTCGGCGACTCCGGCACCGTCGCGGTCGGCGACCAGGTGGTGGCCATCGGCTCGCCCGAGGGCCTCAGCAACACCGTCACCAGCGGCATCGTCTCCGCGCTGAACCGCGACGTGACCGTGCCCGTCGAGGACAGCCAGGGCCAGAGCCAGGACCAGAGCGGCGGCGGCAGCAGCGACGGGTCGGGCAACGGCGGCAACGACGGCCGCTGGCCCTTCTCCTTCGGCGGCAACCAGTACAACGGCAGCACCGGCACCTCCACCACCACGTACAAGGCGATCCAGACCGACGCCTCGCTCAACCCCGGCAACTCCGGCGGCGCGCTGATCAACATGAGCGGCCAGATCGTCGGCATCAACGCCGCGATGTACTCCGCCTCCTCCGACAGCAGCAGCGACTCCTCCAGCGCCGGCAGCGTCGGCCTCGGCTTCGCCATCCCGATCAACACCGTCAAGGCCGACCTCGCCACGCTGCAGGGCGGCGGCACCTCCGACTGACACCGCGACCGACACGGCGACCGGCATCCGCCCGGGGCCGGGAGAGGACCCATGAGCCGCACCACGATCACGGTCGGCCTCAACCGACTGCGCCGCGTCCTGGCCACCGCCGTGCGACGCTGAGAGAGACCGACCGGAACCCGTATGTCCATCAGTGAGGTAGCCCCCACCATGAGCCCCGGCGAGAGCGGCGAGGCCCCCGCCCGCATCCTGATCGTGGACGACGAGCCCGCCGTACGCGAGGCGCTGCGCCGCAGCCTGGCCTTCGAGGGCTACGACACCGCACTCGCCGCCGACGGCATGGCCGCCCTCGAACAGGCCGACGCCTACCGGCCCGACGCCATCGTGCTCGACGTCCTGATGCCGCGGATGGACGGCCTCACCACCGCCCGGCGGCTGCGGTCCACCGGCGTCACCACCCCGATCCTGATGCTGACCGCCCGCGACACCGTCGGCGACCGCGTCACCGGCCTCGACGCCGGCGCCGACGACTACCTCGTCAAGCCTTTCGAGCTGGACGAGCTGCTGGCCAGGCTGCGCGCCCTGCTGCGGCGCAGCTCCTACGCCACGGGCGGCGGCCAGGGCGGCGCGGACGACAGCCACCTGCTGTCCTTCGCGGACCTGCGGATGGACACCAGCACCCGCGAGGTCACCCGGGCGGACACCCCGGTCGAGCTGACCCGCACCGAGTACACCCTGCTCGAACTCTTCCTCACCCATCCCCGCCAGGTCCTCACCCGCGAGCAGATCCTCAAGTCCGTGTGGGGCTTCGACTTCGAGCCCTCCTCCAACTCCCTCGACGTGTACGTGATGTACCTGCGGCGCAAGACGGAAGCGGGCGGCCTGCCCCGGGTCGTGCACACCGTGCGGGGGGTGGGCTACGTCCTGCGCGCCCCCGACGGCGGCCACGCGTGAACCGGCTCCCCCTGCGCTCCCGTCTGGCCCTCCTCACCGCCGCCGCGGTCGCGGTCGCGGTGGCCGCGGCGGCGCTCGCGTGCTGGCTGATCACCCGGGACCAGTTGTACTCGCAGCTGGACAAGTCGCTGCGGCAGCCGGACCTGGTGCCGATCTCGGTGATCAACGGCACGCTCCACCAGGACGGCTGCCACCCGAACCCGCCGACGGACGGCGACGCCGTCGGGCGCTTCATCTCCACCACCACCTCGGCGCAGGTGGTTCTCGCGGGCGGGACGGCCTGCTGGGTGCAGGGGCACGACTCCATTCCGGTGACGGAGGCGGACCAGCAGGTGGCCGCCGAACAGACCCCCGGCGTGCTGCACACCGTGACCTCCGGCGGCCACAAGCTTCGCGTCTTCACCAAGCCGGTGCCGGGCAGCCTGGCAGGCCAGACGCTCGCCGTGTCCGTCGCCCGCCCGCTCAGCGACGTGACCAGCCCGCTCACCACCCTCGCGTGGGTCCTGCTCGCCGTCGCCGGGATCGGCGTCGTCGGCGCCGGCGCGGCCGGCACGGTCATCGCGCGCGCCGGGCTGCGGCCGGTGGACCAGCTGACCGGCACGGTGGAGCACATCGCCAGGACCGAGGACCTGAGCGTGCGGATTCCGGTGGAGGGCGGCGACGAGATCGCCCGGCTCAGCGAGTCGTTCAACGCGATGACCGCCGCGCTGGCGTCCTCGCGGGAGCGGCAGCAGCAGCTGATCGCCGACGCCGGACACGAACTGCGCACGCCGCTCACGTCGTTGCGCACCAACATCGAGCTGCTGGAGCGCAGCGAGGCGAGCGGCCGGGCGCTGCCGCCGGACGACCGGCGGGCGCTGCTCGCCTCGGTGAAGGCGCAGATGACCGAACTGGCGGTGCTGATCGGCGACTTGCAGGAGCTCTCGCGCGTCGACGCGGCGGCTCCCGCGCTCCAGGTGGTGGCGCTGCACGAGGTGACCGAGACCGCGCTGCGGCGGGCCCGGCTGCGCGGCCCGGACCTGAAGATCATGGCCGACGTGGAGCCGTGGTTCGTACGCGGCGAGAGCGCGGCGCTGGAGCGCGCGATCGTCAACCTGATGGACAACGCGGTGAAGTTCAGCCCGGCCGGCGGGGTGGTCGAGGTGCGGCTGGCCGGCGGGCAGCTGACCGTACGGGACCACGGGCCGGGGATTCCGGCGGAGGACCTGCCGCACGTCTTCGAGCGGTTCTGGCGGTCGCCGTCCGCGCGCAGCCTGCCGGGCAGCGGCCTGGGGCTGTCCATCGTCGCCCGCACCGTCCAGCAGTCCGGCGGCGACATCTCGCTGACGCCGGCCCACGGTGGCGGCACCCTGGCCACCCTGCGGCTGCCGGGCGCCCCGACCGAACCGCCCGCGTCCTTCCCGTAGCCTCGCGGCCTCGCGCTCCCCCCGCGGCCCCGCCGACCCCAGCTTCGCGTCTCACGATACGAAATATCTTGTCTCGCATAGCGGCACGCGCGGATACTTGCCGGTACCACCTACCGAGGAGGTGCCGGGGTTGTGCGGCGTTGGATGATGCTGGCGTTGGGAACGGCCGCGCAGACCGCGGCCTGTGCGTTCGTGTACGGAGTGCCGTATCTCGCCGACGAGTTGAGGGGCCGTGAAGGGCTCTCGCTCACCCAGGTCGGGGTGCTGGTGGCGTGCCCCACGGCCGGGCTGGTGCTCGCGCTGTACCTGTGGGGGGCCGCGGCCGACCGGTGGGGCGAGCGGGTGGTGATCGCGCTCGGCCTGGGCGGCGCGGCCTGCGCGCTGGGCGCGGCCGCGTGGTGGGCGCACGGCATGCTCGCCTTCGGGCTGCTGCTGGTGCTGGCCGGGGCCGCCGGCGCGTCGGTGTACTCGGCGAGCGGGCGGCTGGTCATGGGGTGGTTCTCCGCCCGTGAGCGCGGCCTGGCGATGGGCATCCGGCAGACCTCCACGCCGCTCGGCATGGGCGTCGCCGCGCTGGCCATGCCGCCGCTGGCCGCATCGCACGGCATCGGCGGCGCGATCGGCTTCCTCGCCGCGATCTGCGCGGTGATCGCGGTGCTCATCGCCGCCTTCGCCGCCGACCCCGCGCGGCCCGCGGCCCGCGCCGCCGAGCCGGCCCCGAACCCGTACCGCGGCTCGAACCTGCTGTGGCGGATCCACGGGTCCGCCGCGCTGCTGGTGATCCCGCAGTTCACCGCGGGCGCGTTCGCGCTGGTGCTGCTGGTGGACGTACGGCACTGGTCGCCGGTGCACGCCGGGCAGCTGATCGCCGTCGCGCAGGGGCTCGGCGCGCTGTCCAGGATCCTGGTCGGCCGCTGGTCGGACCGGGTCGGGCACCGGCTGCGGCCGATGCGGCGGCTGGCCGCGGCCACCGCGGCGCTGGTCGCCGCGACCGCGCTGACCACGGCGTTCCCCTCGCCGCTGACCGCGGTCTTCCTGGTCGCCTCGATCGCGCTGACCTCCAGCACCAACGGGCTGTCCTTCACCTCCACCGCGGAGCACGCGGGGCCGGCGTGGTCCGGGCGGGCGCTCGGCGTCCACAACACCGGCCAGAACCTCACCGCGGCCGTGGTGCCGCCGCTGATGGCCGCGCTGATCTCGGCGACCGCCTACTGGCCGGGCTTCGCGCTGGCCGCGGTGACCGCGTGCGTCTCCGCGGCGATCATCCCGGTGGGACCACGGGCGGCCGGCGCCGCGGCCACGGCCGGGGCGCGCCGTACGATCTCCGCATGACAGAACGGCGCATCGAGGAACTGACCGATCCGCCCGCGCAGGCCGCCGACGCCGTCCTGGCCCTGATCGAGGCGGCGGCCGCGCAGGACGGCCAGCCCGCGGTCTCCGAGCAGGGCAGGCTGCGGCTGCGGCGCGGCGAGCACACAGGTGTCCGGCACCTGCTGCTGTACAGCGGCGGCGACCTGGCCGGCTACGCGCAGATCGACGGGTCCGATCCGGTGGAGGCGCCCGCCGCCGAGTTCGTGGTGCACCCCGACCACCGGCTGCACGGCCACGGGCGGGCGCTGGGCGCGGCCCTGCTGACCGCCACCGGCAAGCGGCTGCGGGTGTGGGCGCACGGCGGCCATCCGGCGGCCCGGCACCTGGCCGTGGAGCTCGGCCTGAAGCAGTTCCGCGAGCTGCGGCAGCTGCGGCGGCCGCTGGACCCGGCGCTCGACGGCATCCCGGAGCCGCGGCTGCCGGACGGCGTGACGCTGCGGACCTTCGTGCCCGGCCAGGACGAGGAGGCGTGGCTCGCCGTCAACGCGGCGGCCTTCGCCCACCACCCCGAGCAGGGCGACATGACCCTGCGGGACCTCGCGGACCGCGAGGCCGAGCCGTGGTTCGACCCCGCCGGGTTCTTCCTGGCCTTCCGCGGGTCCGCGCTGGCCGGCTTCCACTGGACCAAGGTGCACGCCGCCGAGGGGCTCGGCGAGGTGTACGTGGTGGGGGTCTCGCCGAGCGAGCAGGCCGCCGGACTCGGCCGCGCGCTGACCGCGGTCGGCCTGCGCCACCTGGCCCGCGACCGCGCGCTCGGCACCGCGATGCTCTACGTCGACGCCGACAACCTGCCGGCCGTCACCGTCTACGAGCGGCTCGGCTTCACCACCCACGAGGTCGACCTCATGTACCGCACCGAATCCTGACCGAAGCGCTGCGCTGGCCTGTGCCGGGTTCGCCTCGCGCCGGGCTCCCCTGGCGGGGGGGCGTGACCGCGCCCGGTCAGACCTGAGCAGCGCCCTGACGTGTGCCAGGTCCCGACCAGCGCGGGCCCTGACCCGCGCCGCGCCCCGACCGGAGCGGCGCCCCGACCGGCGGCGAGCCCACCCGGTGCCGGGCTCGCCTGGCGGGGGCCAGCTCCGGGCCGGCCCCGGCCGGCCCGGAGCCTACTGGTGCCGGGCCCCGACACGCGCGGAGCGCGGCCAGTGCCCGGTCCCGGCTCACGCCGGGCTCGCCTGGCGGAGGCCAGACCCGCGCGGCTCGGGACCGGGCCGCGCCCCGACCGGCCCGGAGCCCGACCGGTGCCGGGTGCCGATCCGCGCGGGATTACGGCTCCTGCCGGCGTATTGACCCGCGCCCGGCTGGCCTCCTGCGGGGGCTGACCGCGCCGGGTCCCGATCCGTGCCCGGTCCCGACCTGCGCCGCGCCTGCCGGGCGTCCGGTCCCGACCCGCACGGGCACCTGAGCCGCGCCTCGTCCCGACCGGAGCGGGTCACGACCCGCGCGGAGCGCAACCCGTGCCGGGCTCGCCTGCCCGCCCGGTCCCGGCCAGTCCCGGGCCCGACCCGGCCACGCCCGCCGGGCGCCCGGTCGCGACCTGCGCGGGGGTGCGACTCGCATCGCGCGGAGCGCGACCCGGGCCCGACCGGCGCGGAGCGCGACCCGTCGCGGCCGGGGGGCGGCTCGGTCACGGGCCCGCGGTGGGGGCCGGCCGGGCGCCCGGCGGGCCGCGCGCCGTCGCGGAAAGTGGCGGCTTCAGCCGCCGAGGTGGACGCCTGGCGGCCACCCGCCCGTTACCGCCGATTCAACCTTGCTTGCGAGCATCGCAGGATGCAGCCCGCTGCCCCCACCCCCACACCCCCGCCCGACCTGCCGAAACCCGCCGGGACACGGGACAATGGAGCCACGGCTGGGCGCCGCCCTGTGGCCGCCGGCCGGACGCACGACGTGCCGGAACCGGAGGAGGGCTCGCAGACCATGGCCCAGACGAACCACCCCAGTGTCCCCGCCCAGCCCGCGCAGCCCGCTGCGCTGGGCGACGGCGAGATCCTGTCCGAGGGCGCCTTCCGGCCCCGCGTCGTACCCGATCTGGACCCCGAACCGCCCGGTCTCGACGCGGCGAGCGAGGAGTTCGGCGAGGAGCTGCCGAGCGGCCGCTTCCTGGACCGCGAGCGCAGCTGGCTGGCCTTCAACGAGCGGGTGCTGGAGCTGGCCGAGGACCCGGCCACACCGCTGCTGGAACGCGCGAACTTCCTCGCGATATTCGCCAGCAACCTCGACGAGTTCTTCATGGTGCGGGTGGCCGGCCTCAAGCGCCGCATGGCCACCGGTGTGGCCACCAGGTCCGCGTCCGGCCTGCAGCCGCGCGACGTGCTGGACGGCATCCTGACCCGCTCGCGCGAGCTCATGGCCCGGCACGCCGCCTGCTTCCAGGGCGAGGTCGCCCCGCAGCTGGCCGACGAGGGCATCCACGTCATCCGCTGGGGCGAGCTGACCGGCAAGGAGCAGGCCCGCCTGGCGACGCTGTTCCGCCAGCAGATCTTCCCGGTTCTCACTCCTCTGGCGGTCGACCCCGCGCATCCTTTCCCGTACATCTCCGGCCTGTCCCTGAACCTGGCCGTCGTGGTGCGCAACCCCGTCTCCGGGCACGAGCACTTCGCCCGGGTCAAGGTGCCGCCGATCCTGTCGCGCTTCCTGGAGGCGGGACCGCAGCGGTACGTGCCGCTGGAGGACGTGATCGCGGCGCACCTGGACGAGCTGTTCCCCGGCATGGAGGTGCTCGACCACCACATGTTCCGCGTGACGCGGAACGAGGACCTGGAGGTCGAGGAGGACGACGCGGAGAACCTGCTCCAGGCGCTGGAGAAGGAGCTGATGCGGCGGCGCTTCGGGCCGCCGGTCCGGCTGGAGGTCGAGGAGTCCATCGCGCCGCGCGTGCTGGACCTGCTGACGCGCGAGCTGAAGATGAAGCCCAGCGAGGTCTACCCGCTGCCCGGCCCGCTCGACCTGACCGGCCTGTTCGCGATCGCCCGGCTGGACCGGCCGGAGCTGAAGTTCCAGGCGTTCATCGCCGGCACCCACCGCGACCTCGCCGAGGTCGAGTCCGCGACGCCGCCGGACATCTTCGCCGCGATGCGCGAGCGGGACATCCTGCTGCACCACCCGTACGACTCCTTCTCCACCTCCGTGCAGGCCTTCCTCGACCAGGCCGCCGCCGACCCCGACGTGCTGGCGATCAAGCAGACGCTCTACCGCACCTCCGGCGACTCGCCGATCGTGGACGCGCTGATCGACGCGGCCGAGGCGGGCAAGCAGGTGCTGGTGCTGGTCGAGATCAAGGCGCGCTTCGACGAGCAGGCCAACATCAAGTGGGCCCGCAAGCTGGAGGAGGCCGGCTGCCACGTGGTGTACGGCCTGGTCGGTCTGAAGACGCACTGCAAGCTGTCCCTGGTGGTCCGCCAGGAGGGCGACACGCTGGTCCGCTACAGCCACGTGGGCACCGGCAACTACCACCCGAAGACCGCCAGGCTGTACGAGGACCTGGGCCTGCTGACCGCGAACCCGCAGGTCGGCGCCGACCTCTCGCACCTGTTCAACCGGCTGTCCGGCTACTCCCGGCGGGAGGCGTACAACCGCCTGCTGGTCGCTCCGCGCAGCCTGCGCGACGGCCTCATCTCGCGGATCGTCGCCGAGATCGACCACCACCGGGCGGGCCGGCCCGCGTACGTGCGGATCAAGGTCAACTCCATCGTCGACGAGGTGGTCATCGACGCGCTGTACCGCGCCTCGCAGGCCGGCGTGCCGGTGGACATCTGGGTGCGCGGCATCTGCGCGGTACGGCCCGGCGTCCCGGGCCTGTCCGAGCACATCAGGGTGCGCAGCGTGCTCGGCAGGTTCCTGGAGCACTCCCGGGTGTTCGCCTTCGGCAACGGCGGCGAGCCCGAGGTGTGGTTCGGCAGCGCGGACATGATGCACCGCAACCTCGACCGCAGGATCGAGGCGCTGGTGCGGGTCGCCGACCCGGCGCACCGCGCCACCCTCACCCGCCTGCTGGAGACCGGGATGGCGGACGACACGGCCTCCTGGCACCTCGCGGCGGACGGCGACTGGACCCGGCACAGCACCGACTCCGACGGCCGGCCGCTGCGCAACGTCCAGGAGACGCTCATCGACGCCCGGAGGCGCCGGCGTGGTCCCGCAGCAGCGACATGACGTCTCCGGCACGGCCGCGCTGCCGCCGCCGGGCCGGCCGGGCCGGATCAGCACCGCCAGCACGACCATCACCCGCGGCACCGTTCGCCGCGCGACCGACGGGGACACGGGGAGCAGCACTGTGGTGAACGGCAACGCGAGCACGGGCGGTGCGCCCCAGGACGCCGTCAGCACGGCGCCGCCGCCGGGGCGGGGCGCGGCGCCCGGCGCCGGGCCGGGGCGGGCGGGGACCGCCGCGACCGCCGGCGACCTGCTCGGCCGGTACCTGCAGGCGCAGGCCACCTCCTTCCTGCGCGGGCTGAGCCTGCGCGCGGAGAGCGAGGCCGCCGGGGACGCGCCGCTGTGCGCGGCGGCCCGCAGGATCGCCGGCGTGCTGCACACCTACGGCACGCTCACCGACGAGAGCTGGTCGGAGCCGCTGCGCGGCGAGCTGGCCTGGCTGGCCGCCACGCTGGGCCGCGAGCGCGAGTACACCGGCAGGCTCGACCGGCTGCTGGAGGCGCTGCGGCGGCTGTCCACCGGCGCGGCGTCCCCGGCGGGCGCCGCGCCGTCGCCCGCGCTGGGCGCGGCGCGGGCCGCGGCGCTGCTGGAGCGGCAGCTCACCCTGGCCAGGACGCGCGCGCACTCCGCCACCCTCCAGGCGCTCGGCTCGGCCCGCTTCCACGCGCTGGCCGACGCCATCGCGGTGCTGGCCTCCGAGGTGCCGCTGACGCCGGCCGCCGCGCGGCCCGCCGGGGCGGTGCTGCCGCCGCTGGCCGCCACCGCGTACACCCGGCTCACCGACGCCGCGGCCGCGCTGCCGCTGCACCGGGCGGCGCACCCGTACAACGCCGAGGCCGTCCAGGCCGCGCTCGGCGCGGAGCTGACCTCGGACCTCCAGGACGCGCCCTGGCACCAGGTGCGGGTGCTGCTGCGGCTGAGCCGCTACGCCGCGGAGGTGCCGGGCGCAGGCGACGGCGGCGGGCCGCGGCTCGCCGAGGCCGGCGCGCTGCTGCGGCGGCACCACGAGGCGGCCGAGTCCGCCTCGGCGGTGGCCGCCGCCGCGCGCACCCCGCGGATCGCGCCGGCCACCGCGTACGCCCTGGGCGTGCTGCACGCCGACCAGCGGCACGAGGTGGAGGCGGCGCGGTTCGCGTTCTCCCGGCTGTGGCAGCCGGAGCCGGCGGGCGCCGGCCGGGCGGAGCCGCAGCCCGCGGTCCCGGGGGCGCGCACCGAATGACCCCCCGCGACCCCGCCCCGCACACCCCCGGCGCCCCGCACCAGGACGCACGCGAGGACGCGCGCCGGAACGCGCGACCGCACCGTACGGACGCGGTGCTCGCGGCCGGCACGGTGCTCTGGCGGCGCTCGCGGCACGACGGCGGCCTGGAGGTCGCGCTGGTGCACCGGCCGCGCTACGACGACTGGAGCCTGCCCAAGGGCAAGCTCAAGCGCGGCGAGGAGTTCGACGCCGCGGCGCGGCGCGAGACCCTCGAGGAGACCGGCGCGCACTGCGTGCTCGGCGCCGCGCTGCCCACCTCGCGCTATCTGGTGGAGGGCCGCCCCAAGGAGGTCCGCTACTGGGCCGCGGAGGCCGTCGGCGGCGTGTTCGAGCCCTCCGACGAGGTCGACCGGATGACCTGGCTGGCGCCGTCCGCGGCGCGGCACCGCCTCACCCACGACCGCGACCGGCCGCTCATCGACGCGCTCCTGCTGGTGCTGGCCTGACCGAAGCGACGCGCGTTGACTGTGATGGCGTCGCAAAAGGGCCGGGCACCGTGCCGACGGACGAGGTTCACCTCACGTTCACCCTCTCCCGTCGGGCGCTTCATCTGATCTGCCTAATTTCGGCCTTACCGGTGAGCAGCATGCCGCCGGGTGGATGCAGAACCGACATATCTCTGCTTCGCCGTCCACCGGCGGGCTTTCGGAAGGAACACACGAAGGTGAAGCTTCAGCGTAAGAGCGGGCTGCGGGCCCTGACCGTCGGCGCGGTCGCGATTACCGGCGCGCTGGTCCTGTCCGCCTGTGGTTCGGACAACAACGACTCCAGCGGCGGCAGCACCAGCACCCCGAGCGGCAGCGCCAGCAGCAGCTCGAACGCTTCGGGCATCTCCTGCGCGAAGGGCCAGATCCTCTCCTCCGGCTCGACGGCGCAGCAGAACGCGATCGAGTCGTGGGTGAAGGACTACCAGCAGGCGTGCCCCGGCGCGACGATCAACTACAAGCCGTCCTCCTCCGGTGAGGGCATCATCGACTTCAACCAGGGCACGGACGCCTTCGCCGGCTCCGACTCCCCGCTGAAGCCCGAAGAGGTCGCCTCCTCGAAGAAGGTCTGCGCCACCGGCCAGGGCGTCGACCTGCCCATGGTCGGCGGGCCGATCGCGATCGGCTACAACCTGCCCGGCGTGAACAACCTGGTGCTCGACGCGCCGACCCTGGCGAAGATCTTCAACAGCAAGATCACCACCTGGAACGACGCCGCGATCAAGGCGCTGAACCCGGGCGTGACGCTGCCCAGCACGAAGATCCAGTCGGTGCACCGCCAGGACGACTCCGGCACCACCGACAACCTGACCAAGTACCTGGGCGGCGCGGCCAAGGCCGACTGGCCGTACCCGCACGCCAAGGCGTGGGCGGGCAAGGGCGGCCAGGCGGCCGCCAAGTCCTCCGGCGTGGCCGCGCTGGTCAAGCAGACCGAGGGCTCCATCGGCTACTTCGAGCTGTCCTACGCGTCCTCGGAGAGCATCCCCACGGTCAAGATCAACACCGGCGCCACCCAGCCGGTCGAGGCCACCACCGACAACGCCTCCGCGGGCATCGCGCAGGCCAAGGTCGTCGGCACCGGCTCCGACCTGTCGCTCGACCTGAGCGCCGCCTACACCACCAAGGCGGACAACGCCTACCCGATCGTCCTGGTGACCTACGAGATCGCCTGCGACAAGGGCAACAAGGCCGACACCCTGGCGCTGACCAAGTCCTTCCTGACCTACGTCAGCAGCTCGGCCGGCCAGGCCAAGCTCGCGTCGTCCGGCTACGCGCCGCTGCCGACCGAGATCGCCACCAAGGTGCAGGCCGCCGTCGCCGCCCTCGCCTGACCACCGCGGCGGGCCCCGCAGCCGACACGGCCGCGGGGCCCGCCGTACATCCGGTGCACCGCCGCCGGGGGAGCCGTCCTCCCCCATCCAGACCGGAGATCACCCCATGACGACCACCGCACCCCCACCGTCCGAACCCGCACACGCCCGCAGGGCAGCGACCGTCACCCGCCCCGGCGACCGGATCTTCTCCGGCCTGTCGCGCGGCTCCGGCATCCTGCTGCTCGTCGTGATGGCGGCCATCGCCGTCTTCCTGACGGTCCGCGCCACCCACGCGATCGCCAAGGACCACGGCAACTTCCTGACCACCTTCGAGTGGACCCCGAGCCTGAACCCACCGGTGTTCGGCATCGCGGTCCTCGCCTACGGCACCGTGGTCAGCGCCGTCATCGCCATGCTCATCGCGGTGCCGATCGCCATCGGCATCGCGCTCTTCATCACCCACTACGCACCGCGCAAGCTGGGCGGGACGATCGCCTACGTGATCGACCTGCTCGCCGCGGTCCCCAGCATCATCTACGGCCTGTGGGGCGCGCTCTTCCTGGTGCCGCACATGCGGGGCCTGAACCTCTGGCTCACCAAGTACCTGGGCTGGACCATCGTCTTCCACAAGGCCGACCCCAACTCCGCGGCCCGCTCGCTGTTCACCGTGGGCATCCTGCTGGCGATCATGATCCTGCCGATCATCACCAACGTCAGCCGCGAAGTGATCAACCAGGTGCCGAAGATGCACCAGGAGGCGGCGCTGGCGCTCGGCGCCACCCGCTGGGAGGTCATCCGGCTGTCGGTGCTGCCCTTCGCCCGCTCCGGCATCATCAGCGCCTCCATGCTGGGCCTGGGCCGCGCGCTGGGCGAGACGATGGCGGTGGCCACCGTGCTGTCCGCCTCGCCGACGCTGTCCGCGCACATCCTGGACCCGGTCGGCGGCACCTTCTCGCAGAACATCGTCGCCAAGTTCGGCGAGGCCGACGAGTTCGGCCGCGACGCGCTGATCGCCTCCGGCCTGGTGCTCTTCCTGATCACCCTGCTGGTCAACGGCGCCGCCCGGCTGATCATCGCCCGCCGCAAGGAGTACTCGGGGGCCAACGCATGACCGACACCGTGATCGACACCGCGCCCGCCCCCGCCGCCTCCCCGCGGCTGGCCTCGCGCCGGCTGCCCCGCTGGACGCCGCTGGCCATCGCTGCCGGCGCCGTCGCGGTCGGCTGCGGCATAGGCGCCGGCGCCGGGCTGAGCAGCCACATCCAGTGGGGCCTGATCGCGCTGATCCTCTTCGTCGCCGGGTCGTACGCGATCACCGCGCGCGTCGAGGGCCGCCGCCAGGCCAAGGACCGGGTCGCCACCAGCCTGGTGTGGGCCTGCTTCATCCTCGCCGTGGTGCCGCTGTACTCGCTGGTCGAGACCACCGTCAGCAAGGGCGCCGGCGTCCTCGACGGCACCTTCCTGACGCACTCGATGAACAACGTGCTGACCCTCGACGCGGGCGGCGGCGTCTACCACGCCATCATCGGCACCCTCGAGCAGGTCGGCATCGCCACCGTGATCGCCGCCCCGATCGGCATCTTCACCGCGATCTACCTGGTGGAGTACGGCCGCGGCAACCTCGCGAAGTGGGTCACCTTCTTCGTCGACGTGATGACCGGCGTGCCCTCGATCGTGGCCGGCCTGTTCATCCTCTCGGTGTGGTTCGTGGTGATGGGCAAGGCTCCCGCCTCGGGCTTCGCGGGCTCCCTCGCGCTGGCGATCCTGATGATGCCGGTCGTGGTCCGCTCCACCGAGGAGATGCTCAAGCTGGTGCCCAACGAGCTGCGCGAGGCGTCCCTCGCGCTGGGCGTCCCGAAGTGGCGGACCATCACCAAGGTCGTCGTCCCCACCGCCATCGGCGGCATCTCCACCGGCGTGATGCTGGCCATCGCGCGCATCGCCGGCGAGAGCGCCCCGATCGCCCTGCTGGTGTTCGGCAGCAACCTGATCAACACCAACCCGTTCTCGGGTCCGCAGTCCTCGCTGCCCTACTTCATCTACCAGCAGTACGGCAACGGCAACGACCCGTCGTACGCCCGTGCCTGGGGCGCCGCGCTGGTCCTCATCGCCTTCGTGATGATCCTGAACCTCGTCGCCCGCGGCATCGCCCGCTGGAAGGCGCCCAAGACCGGTCGCTGACGCGGCCATCAGCAGTCAGCAGACCTGGCAGAAGAGAAGTGATCCCCATGGCCAAGCGAATCGACGTCAGCGGCCTCTCCGCCTTCTACGGCGCCCACCGGGCCATCGACGACATCTCGATGACCGTCGAGCCCCGCTCGGTGACCGCCTTCATCGGCCCCTCCGGCTGCGGCAAGTCGACCTTCCTGCGCACCCTGAACCGCATGCACGAGGTCACCCCCGGCGGCCGCGTCGAGGGCAAGGTGCTGCTCGACGACGAGAACCTCTACGGCGCCGGCGTCGACCCGGTCACGGTGCGCCGCACCGTCGGCATGGTCTTCCAGCGGCCCAACCCGTTCCCCACCATGTCGATCTACGACAACGTGGCGGCCGGACTGAAGCTCAACGGCGTCCGCAGGAAGGGCGAGCTGGACACCGTCGTGGAGAAGTCCCTCAAGGGCGCCAACCTCTGGAACGAGGTCAAGGACCGGCTGAACAAGCCCGGCTCGGGGCTGTCCGGCGGCCAGCAGCAGCGGCTGTGCATCGCCCGCGCCATCGCGGTGGAGCCGCAGGTGCTGCTGATGGACGAGCCCTGCTCGGCGCTCGACCCGATCTCCACCCTCGCCATCGAGGACCTGATCGGCGAGCTGAAGACCCGGTTCACCATCGTGATCGTCACGCACAACATGCAGCAGGCCGCGCGCGTCTCGGACCGCACCGCGTTCTTCAACCTCGCGGGCGTCGGCCAGCCCGGCAAGCTGATCGAGATAGACGACACCGAGCGCATCTTCGCCAACCCGTCCGTGCAGGCCACCGAGGACTACATCTCGGGCCGCTTCGGGTGACCAGGACCGCCGTGCGGTGCTGCATGGCGGTGCCACCGCAGGGCGCAGGCCCCGTCCCCTCAGGGGGGCGGGGCCTGAAACATGTCCGGAAACGTCCGCGGGGGCGGGACCGGTCAGCCGAAGGCGAGCCGGACGACGTAGTAGCAGACCGCGCCGACCGCGCCGGCCGCGGGCATCGTGATGAACCAGCCGCCGACGATGTTCTTGGCGACGCCCCAGCGGACCGCCTTGACCCGCCGGGTCGCGCCGACGCCCATGATCGCCGAGGTGATCACGTGCGTGGTGGAGACCGGCACCTTGAACAGGTACGAGGTCGCGTACAGGATGCCCGCCGAGGTGGTCTCGGCGGCGAAGCCCTGCGGCGGGTCCAGCTCGATGATCCGGCGGCCGAGCGTCCGCATGATCCGCCAGCCGCCCGCGTAGGTGCCGAGCGACATCATCAGCGCGCAGACGATCTTGACCCAGACCGGGATGCCGTAGCCGCGCGCCGGGTCGTTGATGACCAGCGCGAGCACCACCACGCCCATCGTCTTCTGCGCGTCCTGCAGGCCGTGCCCGAGCGCCATCGCGGCCGCCGAGATGGTCTGCGCGATACGGAAGCCGCGCTTGGCCTTGTGCGGGTTGGAGCGGCGGAAGAACCACAGGATCGCCAGCATGATCAGGTAGCCGACCACGAGGCCGACCACCGGCGACAGGAACATCGGGACGATGACCTTGTCCACCACGCCGTTCCAGTACACGGTCGTGCCGCCGGCCAGCGCCGCGCCGACCAGGCCGCCGAACAGCGCGTGGGTGGAGCTGGACGGCAGGCCGAAGTACCAGGTGACCAGGTTCCAGACGACCGCGCCGGCCAGCCCGGCGAAGAGGACGCCCATCCCCTGGTTGCCGGTGGGGGTGGCGATCAGGCCCTTGCTGACGGTCTTGGCGACGCCGCTGCCGAGGAAGGCGCCGAGCAGGTTCATCACGGCGGCCATGGCCAGCGCCGCCTTGGGCGTCAGCGCCCGGGTGGACACCGAGGTGGCGATGGCGTTCGCGGAGTCGTGGAAACCGTTGGTGTAGGTGAAGAAGAGGGCGACCGCGATGGTCATGACCAGGGCAAAGGTGTCCACGTGCGTCAGGACTCCTTGACCGCGATGGTCTCCACCGTGTTCGCCACGTGCTCGAATGCGTCGGCCGCCTCTTCGAGGACGTCCACGATCTGCTTCAGCTTGAGCACCTCGATGGCGTCGTACTTGCCGTTGAACAGGTGCGCGAGCAGCTTGCGGTGGATCTGGTCGGCCTGGTTCTCCAGCCGGTTGACCTCGATCCAGTACTCGGTGAGGTTCGCCATCGTGCGCAGGTTCGGCATCGCCTCCGCGGTCAGCTCCGCGGCGCGGGCGAGCACCTCGATCTGCTGCTCGACGCCCTTGGGCAGTTCCTCGACGTTGTAGAGGACGACCAGGTCAACGGCCTCCTCCATGTAGTCCATGATGTCGTCGAGGGAACCGGCCAGGGTGTAGATGTCCTCGCGGTCGAAAGGGGTGATGAAGGACGAGTTGAGCTGGTGGAAGATGGCGTGGGTCGCGTCGTCGCCCGCGTGCTCCGCCGCCCTCATCCGCTCGGCGATCTCCGTCCTGGTGGCCGAATCGGCCCCGAGCAGTTCCATGAGGAGCTTCGAACCGGTGACGATGTTGTCGGCCGAAGCCGCGAACATGTCGTAGAAGCTCGTCTCCCTGGGGGTCAGACGAAAGCGCACGTTTGGTCCTCGGGGTGCATGGGATTCGGTCTCGATGATGCTAGGCGCATCATCCGGCCACAGCTAACCGGCGTCACCAGTGTCGCCCATCGGGCGAAGTCCCCCCCAGCGGGGATGCCTCGCACAAGATATCGATTCGGTACGATATACCCGCTGGGGGTATAACGGGACAGAAGGGTGGGCAGGCCGATGACCACGGAAAGCGTCGCCGGAGAGATTGTGAAGGCGCACGGGCCGCATGGCTACAGCCACGACAAAGAGTCCCATCTGAAACGGCTGCGCCGGATCGAGGGGCAGATCCGCGGACTCCAGCGGATGGTCGAGGAGGACGTCTACTGCATCGACATCCTCACCCAGGTCTCGGCGAGCACCAAGGGCCTGCAGTCCTTCGCCCTCCAGCTGCTGGAGGAGCACCTGCGGCACTGCGTGGCGGCCGCGGCGGTCGGCGGCGGCCCGGAGATCGACGAGAAGGTCGCCGAGGCGACCGCCGCGATAGCACGACTGCTGCGGACCTGAGCAGCGGGTGCGCCGGCGGTACGGGGACGCGCGGAGCGGGCCCGGCGGCCGGGTCAGCCCGCGGCGGGGGCGCCGATACGGGCGACCTCCAGCACCTCGTCGATCCGGGCGAAGCTGAGCCGCTCCTCGTCGGCCGCCGACGCGGCGATCATCAGCTCACCGCACCACTCGATCTCGGCCAGCGCGACCGGATCGTCCTGCACCGAAGCCAGGGGCGACGGCACCATGCGTGCACCACCTCCTCGTCCGTGACGGCCGCCTCAAGCGTAGGGACCACGCGTGCTCCGGCGCATGGCACGGAAGGACCATTTCGACGAGGCCCGATCAGGCGGCGCCCGCGCACACGCCCTAGGGCGCCTGAGGAGAAACGATCTTGCCGGTCCAGATGTCCGCAGGCCGGGGCATGGTCACCGGCACCGCGGCGCCGAACCCGTCGTAGCGAGTGGTGGAGACCACTGTCACCTCGCGGCCCGCGCCCTGCCTCGTGCCGGCCGCGCTGAAGGTGAAGCGCTGGGTCAGCTGCCGCAGCCGCCCCTGGGCGTCCAGCCACGCGTCGAACGGCACCCCGGTGACCGTGAACCCCTTCGCCGCGGCGGCCAGCGGCCCGCGCTCGTCCGGCGCCGCCTCGGCCGCCGCCCGCGCGATGTCCGTCGTCCCGCGGTAGTGCCGCACCCGCACGCCCCGCACGGTCTGCTCGCCGGAGTACGCCACGTCCTGCGCGCCGCGCAGGAGTTCGGCCGCGGTCAGCGGATCGGTGGCGCCGCCGGTGACCAGATTGCCGTCCGGCAGCCGGGTGGTGTCCACCCGTACCCACTTGCCCTCCGGCACGCCCTCGCCGCGGTCCTTCATATAGAGGGCGCCCGGCGTGAGCAGCTCGGTGATCGGCTTGTGCTCCGCCGAGCCGGCGGCGTCCTTCGGCAGCACCAGCCGCAGCTCGCCGCGGTGGCCCGCGTAGTCGAAGCCGCCGGTGCCGGTGATGGTCAGCCAGGTGCCGCCGCTGGCCATCCGCATCGAGGTGCTGACCAGGGAGCTGCGGGCGCGGACCAGCGCGTCCGCGGCGGCGGTGACCGCGCGGGCCGGGGCCGCCTTGGCGTCGCCCCCGCCGGCGCCGGCCGCTGCGGCGGCGTGGCTGTCGGCGGAGGCGCCCGTGCAGCCGGCCAGGGCCGTCGCCGCGGCGAGGGCGGCGAGCGCGCAGAAGGCGGCGCGGGCCGCGGGGCCGGCGCCGGGGTCGGCCGCCGCGGTGACCTTGGTCACGGCGGGCCGCGCGGGCGCGGCGCCCCGGCCCCGGCCATGGACCGCGTCCTGCCCCGGCTGCCGTGGAAGCGGCGGCGCCGCGCGCGGGTCCCGCCGCCGTACCGCCCCAGCCCGCAGCGCCGTCCGCTCCCGGCGCACCCTCGCCCACTCCGCCGCCATCACACATCCGTCCCTGTACGGCCCGCACCGGCCCGGGCCCCACACGGCTAACGACGGTCTTGAGCGCGCCGTCACGCCCGTTACCGTGGTGTCGTGCGCAAAGTGGGTGCCGACACCGCTGCCGCCGACTCCTCCGCTCCGGAGCCGGGTGGCGGTGGCCCGCACCCCGGCGACCACCACACCTCCGTCGTCGAGCGCGGCGCCTTCGCCGTGGCGCTCTGCAGCTGCGGCTGGAAGGGCCCCGCGCGCCGGGCCCGCGACCGCGCGAGACGCGACGCCGGCGAGCACACCGGCGGCTGACGCCGCCCCCGCCTCCCCCACCGCGGAATTCATGGCAACCGGAACCCTTGCTTCGGCGTCTTGGGTTACCGACGATGCGGGTGTTACCTGATACGGCGGTGGTGCAAGTGGAATCCGGGACGAACCGGCGGGCGGGCGAGGACCAGAGCAGCGGCCAGGACCCCGCGGGGAGCAGGGGCGCGGGCGCGCCGACGGCCGCGGGCGCGGGCCTGCTGCGCGCCGACCGGCGCAGCGCGCTGCGGGCCGGCGGCGCCGTGCTCGCCGGGGCGTGGCTGACCGGCTGCACCGGCCACGGAGGCGGCGAGGCCGCGGGCGCGCCCGCCTCCCCGGGCGCCGGCACGGGCACGTCGGCGAGCACCACCCCCGGCAGCGCCCCCACCACCAGGCCCGCGCCGGTCGCCGCGGACTGGCCCGCGCTGGAGTCCTCGCTCGACGGCCGGCTGGTGCGCCCGCAGGACAGCGCGTACGCGGTCGACCACCGCCTCTACAACACCCGCTTCGACCAGCTGCGCCCGGCCGCCGTCGCGTACGTCACCGGCGCCGCCGACATCCGCACCTGCCTCGACTTCGCCCGGCGCACCGCGACGCCGCTGGCCGTCCGCAGCGGCGGCCACTCGTACGCGGGCTGGTCCAGCGGCGACAAGCGGCTGATCGTCGACGTCTCGAAGCTCGACTCCATACGCCTGGACGGCACCATCGCCACCATCGGCGCGGGCGCGCGGCTGATCGACGTCTACAGCACGCTGGGCCGGCAGGGCCGTACGGTACCCGGCGGCTCCTGCCCCTCCGTCGCGATCTCCGGCCTCACCCTCGGCGGCGGCCACGGCGTGCTCAGCCGCTCGATGGGACTGACCTGCGACAACCTCATCGGCGCGACCATCGTCACCGCCGACGGCCGCACCCGCGAGGTGTCCGCCGACGCCGAACCCGAACTCTTCTGGGCGCTGCGCGGCGCCGGCAACGGCAACTTCGGCGTCGTCACCGCACTGCGCTTCACCACCCACCCCGCCCCGGCCGGGGTCGTCACCGGCTACCTGACCTGGCCCTGGTCGCGGGCGGCGGACGTGGTCAGGGGCTGGCAGAGCTGGGGCCCCGACCAGGCCGACCACCTCTGGTCCGCGCTGCACCTGGACTGCGCGCCCGGCGGCTCGCCGAGCGTCTCCGTGCCGATGCTGTCCACCGGCTCGCACAGCGGCCTGGCGGCGGCCGCCGACGCGCTGGCCTCCGCGGCCGGCGCGCCCGCGTCCTCGGTCTCGCTGCACGACCACGACTTCGTCGAGGCGATGTTCTCCTACGCGGGCTGCGAGTCCCGCTCCGTCGCCGCCTGCCACCTCGCGCCGGCCGGCGACCTGGGCCGCGAGACGTACACCGCGCGCTCCGACTTCTACGACACCAACCTGCCGTCTGCGGGCATCGACACCCTCCTCGCGCAGACCTCCCGGCTCTCCACCCGCTCCGGCGGCGGCACCGGCTCCATCGCGCTGACCGCACTCGGCGGCGCGGTCAACCGCCCCTCGCCCACCGACACGGCCTTCCCGCACCGCCGGTCCCGCTTCCTGGCGCAGTACCTCGCCTCCGACGGCCTGTCCACGACCTCCTGGCTCGACACCACCCACGCCGCGATGCGCCGCTACGCCTCCGGCGGGGCCTACGCCAACTACACCGACCCCGCCCTCACCACCTGGCGCACCGCCTACTACGGCCCCAACGCCCCCCGCCTGGCCACCCTCAAGTCCCAGCTCGACCCCGACCGCCTCTTCGACTACCCCCAGGCGATCTGACCCGCCCCCACCCCCCACGCCCAAGTGGCCGGCCGCCCCGACAGGGACGACCGGCCACTTCGACGTCAGGACGTCAGCGGGTCAGCGGTTGACGGCCTGGATCTCCTGGACGGCGACGGCTTCGGGGTACTCGGAGTAGCCCTGGGGCAGGGGCGTGCCACCGCGCTGCGCGGCGGCCGTGGGCGTCCACCACACGTCCCACGTCAGGTCCGACGTGAACGGGTACGTGCCGCCGTTGCTCGACTTCCGGTACGTGATGTTGCACGCCGCGCCGGAGCTGTTGAGCGCGCCGTCGGCCATCTTGTACGTGCAGCTCCGCGGGCTGGCCCAGGTGGTGCCGGCGTCCACCTTCAGGCTGCTGGGACTGGCCGCCACCGTCGCCGAGACGACCTGCCCGTTCGGCTCCGTCAGCTGCGCGGTGATCGACACCAGGTCGCCGGTGCCCTTGAAGGAGACCCACGTCGGCAGGTTGACCTTCTGGTTGCCGGGGTTCGGACTCAGGGCGACCGCCTTGGGCGGCAGTCTCAGCCGCTTGTAGGCGGAGCCGGCGAGGATCTCCGGGGTGATGACCCCGGCCGGCGGATTGCCGGGGTCGCGCCAGAAGTACCCCTGGTCGTAGGGGCAGTTGTAGTCCCCGGCGTTGAGCCGCTCCTCGTCCCAGGTGAGGACCCACCAACTGCCGTCCTTCCCCTGGTTGTAGTGGCCGTCCGTCTCCATCCGGTTGTTCTCGTTGTTGTAGAACTCGTAGACCGTCCCGGCGTTGTCGGCACCGGCCTCGTCGTAGCGGCGGTTGATCTCGGCCCGCATCTGGTCGGGCGTCATCGCGGTGTACCAGCACACGGGCGGCGAGTAGTCGGCGTCCGAGGACGTCATCGGCGCGCCGTCCTTCGTGACGCCGTGGTAGCTGTAGCTCACGTGGGCCACGTAGCTCTCGCCGTCCTGGTTGGCACCGGAGCTGCCGCCGCCGGTCTTCCCGTTGCCGGCCACGGCCAGGTGCGGGGCCGCCAGCAGGGCTCCGGCACACATCAGGGTGACCGCCGCCACCCGGCTCAGTCCCCGTATGTTCAGGCGATCTGGCACTGCTTCGCCCCCTGAATCCAACTGTGGTTGTAAACCGTCCACTCCCCCGACGGGCTCTTGGTCATGAGCAGCGTCCACGAACGGAAGTCCGAGAGCGACGGAGTCGTGACCGTGACCTTGCCCGTCTTCGAGTCCTTGGCGTACGCCTTGCGCTGGTCCTCGCAGTACTGGACCGACACGTTCCCGGTGGAGAACGTCTTCACGACCGGGTTGTAGTACGGGTAGACGCCCGTGATCACGCTGCCGCCCTTGCCCTGCGAGATGATCGAGTCGGCGAACTCCGCCCCGTGCTCGCCGGTCCAGAAGCGCTTGAAGTTCGGCGTCTCCTTCGGATAGACCTTCGCCTCGAACTCCAGGATGGCGGTGGCCGCGTACCGGGCGTCCGTGAGGATCGCCTGCTTCTTCGCGTCGCCGCTGGTGAACCCGCGGAAGTCGGTGGTGATGCCCGACGGCAGGTCGAACTTCGGGGCGTTCGGGCCCTCCACCTGGGTGGGCGACGCGCTGGTCGTCGGCGCCGCCGTCGTGGCGGCCGGCGCCGAGGTCGAGATCTTGTCCGAGCTGTCCGACCCGCCCCCACCGCAAGCGGTCAGCAGCAGGCCCGCTGACGCGGCGAGGGCGGCAGCGATGGGCAGGGAAGAGCGGGTCACGTTGCGATCCCCCGTGTGAGTTCCGGTGCGAGTCCCGGTGTCTGTTCCGGTGTCAAGTCGAGTACGCCTGGTGCTCGACACTACCGGCGCCGCGCGCGGCACTGTAGGGGCGTCTCGTGATCGGTACCGCTTTGCAGCACACTTCACACGCTCTCCACGCCCGGCCCGCAGGGCGGCGGGCGTCGGCGCGCCCCGCCGCCTTCCCCACGGCCTCCTACGCGGCCAGTCCCTTGTCCGCCGCGCTGTGGCGGGGGGTTGCCGGGTGGTCGCCGGGGGCGGTCGGGAGGTGGGGGGCGGCGGCGGGGGCGTGGACGAGGCGGCGGGCGCGGGTGGCGGCGAGGCGGCGGGTGCACGCGGTGAGCAGGGCCAGGCCGAGGGGGGCCAGGAGCAGCGCGGTGGCGGCGCCCAGGGCGAAGCCGCCGACGACGTCGGTGGGGTAGTGGACGCCGAGGTAGACGCGGGTGAAGCCCTCGGCGAGGGCGAGCAGTATCGCCACGGTGCCCCAGCCGCGGCTGACCATGAAGACGCCCACCGCGAGCGCCGCGGTGAAGGCGGTGTGGTCGCTGACGAAGGAGTAGTGGTGGCCCGAGTGCACGAGCACGTCGAGCCCGTCGTGCTCGGCGTACGGCCGGGGCCGCTGGACCAGCGCGCGGACCGGGATGTTGACGAGCAGGGCGATGCCGGCGGCGGCGAAGGCCCAGAGCACTCCGGCGACGGCCCCCGGCGCGTCGGCCTCGGACCTGCGGCGGGCCACCCGCCACCAGCACCAGGCGGCGAGCAGGACGGACACGGCGACGATCCCGTACTCGCCGGCGGCCTGGACCGCGCGGTCCAGGCCGCGCGGGGCGTGCCGGGCCAGGCCGTTGATGTCGCGGAGCAGGCTGATGTCGGGGTTCACGCTGTCGTTAGCGACCTCTGCCATAGCGGTGATGCCCCTCACGTACATGCCGTACACGCGGTACCGGCAGCTGACGGTCCGTCCGGGCGGAGCCGCCTTCGGCTCGTCTGCAACCTCCGTCGCTTGCGTCCCGCGTCATTCTCCCCCGGGGAACGGCCGGCACGGTATGGAGCGTTCCTGTCTTCGCCAGAAGATCACCATGCTGTTATGCAAGGGTGACCAGGCCGAACGGACAAATCCACCCGGAAGGTCAACCCTTGGGCCATGACCTCACCCAGCGCACCCGTCACACCCGCCTCACCGCCGAGGTCAGGCGGCGATGGCCACGCGGCGGCATCCACACGGCAGCGGTCACGCCGCGGTCGGCAGCGCCTGCGCGCCCGCCTGGGTGACGCGCGTCGCGCCGATGTAGTCCGGCGAGTCGATCGGGTCGAAGCGGATCACCGCCCCGGTGTGCGGCGCGTCGATCATGTACCCGCCGCCCACGTAGATCCCGACGTGGTGGATGGAGCGCGGGTCGTTCAGGTCGTAGGCGAAGAAGACCAGGTCCCCGGGGAGGAGTTCGGCGCGGGTCGGGTGCGGACCGGCGTTCCACTGGTCGTTCGCCACGCGCGGCAGCGTGATGCCGACCGAGCGGTACGACGCCTGCGTCAGCCCCGAGCAGTCGAACCGGCCGCCCTGCGCCGCGGTGCCCTCGCCGCCCCACAGGTACTTCTTGCCGAGCTGCTGCTGCGCGTAGTAGATCGCCGCGGCGGCCTGCTGCGAGGGCGCCACCGCGCCGGCCGGCGCGGCGAAGCTCTTCTCCAGGGTGCGGATGATCTTCACGTAGTGCTGCGTCTCGGCGTACGGCGGCACCCCGCCGGCCTTTATCACCGCGTACGCGCCCGCGTTGTAGGAGGCGAGCATGTTGTCGGTGGTGTCGCCCGGCACGTTCTTGACGTACCTGGCCAGCTCGCAGTCGTAGGAGGCCGCCGACGGGATCGCGTCCTCGGGGTCCCAGACGTCGGTCCTGCCGTCGCCGTTGCCGTCCACGCCGTGCGTCGCCCAGGTGCCGGGGATGAACTGCGCTATCCCCTGCGCCTGCGCCGGGCTCTGGGCGCGCGCGTCCCAGCCGCTCTCCTGGTAGAGCTGGGCGGCCAGCAGCGCCGGATTGAGCGACGGGCACAGATTGCCCCACTTGAGCACGATGGGCTGGTATATGGCGGGCACCGTACCCTTGGCGAGCGTCACCGCGCCGGCGCCGCTCCGGGCCAGCCCGGCCGCGGCCGAGTAGGTGCCGACCACGAGCAGCGCGAGGAAGGAGAAGCCCAGGCCCGCGCCGATGGTGACGGAGAGCCAGACCTTGCGCGCCACGGCGACCCCTCCCGCTCCCGGTCATACGTTCTCATCGTTGCCCTACGGTGATGCTCGTGATACACAGAGTAGTCGTCTCTGTCCTTCGAACACCGGTCCACACACCAGTCTGCGGCGTGCGGGCCTGATCACACGGACGATCCGCCGAGAAAGTCGCCCAGTCGACATGCAACAGCGGAATCCTCCGTCAGACTAGATCCTGGCCCCTTGCGCCCCGGCGAGGGAGCCAACTGATCGAGCGGGGTGGTGAGTTACATGTTCCTGGCAGCCGCAAAGGGCGACATCAACACCATCATCGGTGGCATCGCCCCCGACTGGGGACCCTTCGGTTCCCTGGGCAACGAAGCACGTGTGATGATCGAGGTGGTGATGGCGACGGCGATCCTGCTGTGCCTCGCCATCGCGATCTGGGGCGCCGCGAAACAGCGCATCGGCGCCACCGCACTGCGCGACACCTTCAGCGCGGAGCAGGGGAAGGGCCTGATCATCGCCGGCCTGACCGGCGTGTTCATCATCGGATCACTCGGCACGCTGTTCACCATCGTGTACGGGATGGCCGTCTGACCCCTGGAGCCCGTACGGCGCCCCCGGCCGCCGCACGGCGCGTCCGCCCACGTCCAGGAGCCCGTCCCAGGCTCCACCGCACCGACCGAGGCTGCGTGCTGATGCCCACTCGACAATGCAGCGGCGCCGACCGCGACCCGCGCTGCCGCCACACGGCCGCGGCCGCGGTCTCCGGCATGCCCGGCGCCGCGCTGACGACGCGCCAGGGGGCGACCGCACGATGAGCCTCGGCCAGGACGGACCCCCGACCAGGACGCGGATGCCCGAGGGGCACGGCGCCGGCGGCACCGGACGCAGGTCGCAGGCCCAGCCGCGACGCGCGCTGGTGACGGTCGTCGGCATCGTGGTGCTGCTCGTCGCGGCGCTGGCGTTCGCCAACCGCGGCGGCAAGAGCGGGGACGCCGCCGGCGCCGACGCGGCCGGCGGGTCGGCGGGGGCCGGCGGCTCCGCGGGCAAGGGCGCCGCGGCCACCTCGGCGACCGCGCCGACCGGCACCCGGCCCGTGGCCGGCAAGACCGGCGGCATCCCGTCCGGCTTCGCCCACACCGAGCAGGGGGCGCAGTCGGCGGCGGCGAACTACGCGGTGGCGCTGGGGGGGGTGGACATGTTCAACGCCGGTCGGCGGCATGCGATCGTGGCGACCGTCTACGCCCCGTCGGTGACGCCCGCACTGCAGACGAAACTCGACCAGGCGTACTCCGCTGACGCGGTGAAGGCACTCGGCCTCACCGCGGACGGCGCGGCGCCGAGCGGTCTGACGTTCGTCTCGCGGACGGTGCCGGTGGGCACGAACGTCACCGCCCCGGGTGCGGACGCGACGAGCGTGGAGGTCTGGTGCACGGCCCTGGCCGGGCTGGCCGGCCAGGGCTCGACCAAGCCGGTGTCCTCGTCCTGGTTCACCGTCACCGAGCGACTCGTGTGGACCGGAGGCGACTGGCGGATCCAGTCCTCCAGCCAGAAGGAAGGGCCTGCGCCGATCAGCGGCGACGACCAGGCAGCCACGGCGGACCAGATCGCGGGTGCTGTACAGCAGTACGGAGGGTTCACCTATGCCAGGTAACAGCCGCCGCGCCACCGCCGTCGCCGTGGTCACGGGAGTGGTCCTGACCGTGTCGGCGCGGGCCGCGCTCGCGGCGACCCCGACGCCGAGCGCGGGCACCCCCGGGGCCGCCCCGACGCCCACCAGCAACCCCTGCGACGGCCTCATCGGAGCCGCCAAGGACTACTGCACCAAGGGCGACTCCTCGACGCCCGCCAAGAGCACCAACCCCACCGACTCCCTCGACCCCCTCACCTCCCTCGGCAAGGGCTGCGCCACCGCCGCGTCGTGGACGATCGACAAGCTGGCCGCGGCGGTCACGAAGACCACGCAGGTGGACTTCACGAACACCGCGTTCCTGCGGCAGTACGCCGTGGTGTTCGCGGCGTCGACGATCCTGACGCTGATCCTGTGGCTGCTGGCGGTGGCGAAGCGGGCGGTGCGGGGGGTGCCGCTGACGGAGGCGCTGACGGAGGCGGTCGGGTTCCTGTGGCTGACCGTGCTGGCGTCGGCGTTCACGCCGCTCATCCTGTACACGGTGGTGTCCGCGACGGACGCGGTGACGACGGTGGTGTCCTCGGGCACCCAGTCGGACACCGACGTGTTCTTCGGGTCGTTCTCCGGGGCGCTGAAGAAGGGCGACGCCATAGGGGGCGGCCCGATCATGCTGATCGTGGTCTCCATGGTGTCGGTGGTCGCCGCCGGCGTGCTCTGGCTGGAGCTGGTGATCCGGGCCGCGCTGCTGTACGTCGGCGCGCTGCTGGGCACCGCGGTGTACGCGGGCCTGGTGGACAAGAACATGTGGCACCACGTCAGGCGCTGGGCCGGCATCATGATCGCGGTGATCATGGTCAAGCCGGTGATCGTGATCGTGCTGGGACTGGCCGGCGCGCTGTCCTCCTCGAACGACGGCCCCAACTCGTTCTCCGCGGTGGTGTCGGGCCTGGCCATCATCCTGCTGGCGATCTTCGCGAGCTTCATGATCTACCGCTTCGTGCCCGGCTTCGGAGACGACGTGGTCACGCTGCGCAACAACCGCAAGGCCGCCGGCGGCGGCAGCCCCGCCCAGGCGGCCGCGGTGATCTCCTCGCCGGCCGCACTGGTCAAGCAGGGCATCAAGACGCACAGCGCCCGCGGCGGCCCGCAGGAGCAGGCGCAGGGCGGCGGGCAGCCGTCCAACCCGATGGCCGGCGGCATGGCCGCGCACAGTGGCCGCACCGGCAGCTCGGGGGGCTCCGGCGGGGGCGCCGGGAGCGGCCCGCTCAGCGGCTCGCCGTTCCGGTCGGGACCGGGCCGCGGCGGGGGCGGGTCGGGATCAGGTTCGAACAACGGCTCAGCGCCGGGACAGGGAGGTGAGCGCAGGTGACGACCCAGCCGTTCGCCCAACCGCGCCGTACGTATCTGATCGGCAAGGCGCGGCCCAACGCGATCGTCGGCAAGAACCGGGAGACCGGGGAGATCGCGCTGATCGTCCTCGGCGCGGGCCTCGGCATGATGTCGGGCCTGCTGGTCCCGGTGCTGCTGCTGCGCATCGTCGGCCTGGTCGGCTGGCCGACGCTCGCCCTGGCCGCGGTGTACATGCCCTACCGGCGGCGCACGTTCTACCGCTGGTTCGAGATCAACCGCACCTTCCGCCGTACGCTGCGGGTCGCGCCGACGTACCGCTCGTCGGTGCAGGAGGCCGGCACCCGGCTGGACGGGCGCGAGGTGGAGGTCGGGCCGCCGCCCGGGATCGGCCGGATCAGCTGGCTGGCGGCTCCGTTCGGGCCGGACGAGATCGCGGTGCTGCTGCACGTGGACCGGCGCACGGTGACCGCGGCGATCGAGATCGAGGGGCCGGGCGTCGGCCTGCGGGACAGCGAGGACCAGGAAGCCCTGGTGGAACGGTTCGGCACGCTGCTCAAGCACGTCGCCAACGGCGACGGCTTCGTGACGCGGCTGCAGATGCTGGCCCGCACCCTGCCCGCCGACCCCGACGCGCACGCCAAGGACGTCGCGCAGCGCGGCGACCCGGCCGCGGAGGGCTGGCTCAAGGAGTCCTACGAGCAGTTGCAGTCGATGGTGTCGACGTCCTCGGAGCAGCACCGCGCGTACCTGGTGGCGTGCATGCACTTCACCCGTGAACTGGCCGCCGAGGGCGTCGCGATGGCCCGGGCGACGGTCGCCCGCGGCACCAAGGTCGACAAGGACGCCGGGCTGGCCGCGGTGATGGCCCGCGAGCTGAACGACATCTGCGCGCGGCTCGCCGAGGCCGACATCCGGGTGCGGCAGCCGCTCGGCCAGGCCAGGCTGGCCTCGCTGGTGCACTCGATGTACGACCCCGACCACCCGATCGACCACATCCAGGCGATGACCAGGCGCAACGCCTGGCCGGCCGAACTGGACGCCACCGAGGCGACGTTCCTGCAGGCCAAGACGCGCGAGTCGACGACGCGCGCCCCGTGGCACCACGCGACGGCCTGGGTCAAGGAGTGGCCGATGACGCCGGTGGGGGTGAACTTCCTCGCGCCGCTGCTGGTGCACACCCCGGACGTGATCCGCACCGTCGCGGTGACGATGGACCTGGAGCCGACCGACGTGGCGATCGAGCGGATGCTGACCGAGAAGACCAACGACGACGCCGAGGCCAGCCGGGCCGCGAAGATGAACCGGGTGGTGGACCCGCGCGACATCGCCCACCACGGGCGGATCGACCAGCGCGGCGAGGACCTGGCCAGCGGCGCGGCGGGGGTGAACCTCGTCGGGTACATCACGGTCTCCTCGCGCTCCCCCGAAGCGCTGGCGCGCGACAAGCGCACCATCCGTGCTTCCGCTGGTAAGTCGTATTTGAAGCTCGAGTGGTGCGATCGTGAACACCACAGGGCATTTGTGAACACGTTGCCGTTCGCGACCGGCATCCGCCGCTAGCCGCCAGCCGCCGGCTCCACGCCGTACGCCGCACGCCGCTCGACCAAGGAGGCCGCTGCCATGCCGATGCTGGACCCTCTCGCCGCGATGACGGACGCCTTCACCAGCTTCCTGTTCGGGCGTGTGGAGACCACCCGGCTGCCGGTGCGCACCTCGACCGGGCAGGCGCAGGCGGTCTACCTGCCGACCGCCGCCCCCGGCCTGGGCGACTCCGGGGTGATCATCGGCCGCGAGGTGTACTCGGGCAAGGGCTACATCTACGACCCCTTCCAGCTCTACGGCCAGCAGCTGCCGGCCCCGCACTGGCTGGTGCTCGGCGAGTCGGGCAACGGCAAGTCGGCGCTGGAGAAGACGTACGTGCTGCGGCAGCTGCGGTTCCGCGACCGGCAGGTCGTGGTGCTGGACGCGCAGGGCGAGGACGGCGCGGGCGAGTGGAACCTCATCGCCAAGGCGATGGGCCTGACCCCGATCCGGCTGGACCCGACGGCGGCGCTGGACGGCGGCATCAAGCTCAACCCGCTGGACCCGGCGATCACCGTGACCGGGCAGCTGGCGCTGCTGCGGACCATCATCGAGGTGGCGATGGGCCGCGGCCTGGACGAGCGGTCCGGCTTCGCGCTCAAGATCGCGCACGCCTACGTGGCGGAGACGGTGACGGAACGCCAGCCGATCCTGACCGACATCGTGGAGCGGCTGCGGCACCCGCTGGCGGAGTCCACCGAGGGCATGAACGTCGAGGTGGACGACGTCCGCGCCTGGGGTCTCGACGTGGCGCTGGTGCTCGACCGGCTGGTCGACGGCGACCTGCGCGGGATGTTCGACGGCCCGACGACCGTCGGCATCGACCTGGACTCGCCGCTGATCGTCTTCGACCTGTCGCACATCGACCGGAACTCGATCGCGATGCCGATCCTGATGGCGATCGTCGGGGTCTGGCTGGAGCACACCTGGATCAGGCCGGACCGCGTCAAGCGGATCTTCCTGGTCGAGGAGGCCTGGCACATCATCAACTCGCCTTTCGTGGCGCAGCTGTTCCAGCGGCTGCTGAAGTTCGGCCGGCGGCTCGGCCTGTCGTTCGTCGCGGTGGTGCACCACCTGTCGGACGTGGTCGACGGGGCGGCGGCCAAGGAGGCCGCGGCGATCCTGAAGATGGCCTCGACCCGCACCATCTACGCGCAGAAGGCCGACGAGGCGAGAGCCACCGGCCGGGTGCTCGGGCTGCCGCGCTGGGCGGTGGAGATCATCCCGACGCTCACCCCCGGCATCGCGGTGTGGGACGTCAACGGCAACGTGCAGGTCGTCAAGCACCTGATCACCGAGGCGGAACGGCCGCTGGTCTTCACCGACCGCGCGATGACGGAGTCCTCGCTCGACCACGCGGCCGAAGTGGAGGCCGAGGCGGAGGCGGAGGCCCGCGCCGAGGCGCACGCCGCCGCCCAGGTCGCGCTCGCCAAGCAAATGGCCGACGACGCGGTGGCGTGACGGGGTGGCCGGGCGCAGGAAGGAGCAGCCGGGCGGTCTGCCGGACGGCCTGGTCGTCGGGCTGATCGCGCTGCTGCTGGGCGTGACCCTGATGGTGTGGACGGCGACCGGCGTCGCCGGGCTGCTCTCGCACGGCGGCTGGCCGTCCGCGGTGCACTTCACCCGCACGCCGCGGGCGATGCGCGCGCTGGTGCAGCGGCCGCACGACGTGGCCGCCGCCTGGCCGGGCGCGCCGCGCGGCGAGCTGCCGGGCTCCGGCATGTTCTGGGGGGTGTTCGTCGGCCAGTTCATGGTGCTGGCCGTGGTCGCGGTGTGGGCGCTGAACGCGGTGGCGCGGCTGCGCTCGCGGGGCCTGCGCAAGCCGGCGCCGCCGGTGCTCGAGGAGCTGCCGGTCTCGTCGGTGCCGCGTCCCCGCCGGCGCGGCGCGCCCGCCAGGGCGCCGAGGCCCCGGCGGGACCCGTACGGCGCGTCGGAGCCGCGAGGCGACCAGGACGCGCCGGGCGGCGAGGACCCGCGGGAGGCGGGCGCCGCGAGGGAGGACGACGGGAGCCTGGACGCCTGGTTCCGCACGGTGCCGCGGGCCACGCCGTTCACCACCGCGGACCCGCCGACCACGCAGCTGCCGCCCGCGTTCGCCGGCGCGCCGCCGACCGGGTCCGGCGAGGTGCGGGCGGCGGCGGTCGGCCGCGGCGACCCGCTCCTCGCCGCGCTCGCCGACGGCGAGGTCACCCGCACCTACGCCCTGTTCGCCGACCCCCGCGGCGACAAGGGCAAGCGGATCGTGCAGCCCGCGGTGCTGGCCGCGGCCGGGCCCGTGGTGGTCACCCTCGCCGATCCCGAGACCTACCACCAGACGGTCGGCAACCGCGCCAAGCTCGGCCCGGTGCACGTCTACGACCCCGCGCACGTGCTGGACGTGCCGGGGCGGCTGCGCTGGGCGCCGCACTCGGGCTGCGCGGAGCCGCAGGCGGCGCGGGCCCGGTCGGCCGCGCTGCTCGCCCCGCTGCGCACCGACCGCGCGGACGAGGCGATCGTGCACGACACCGCGGCGACGCTGCTGCGCTGCTGGCTGCACGCGGCCGCGGTGGGCGGGCTGCCGTTCCGGCAGATCCAGCGCTGGGCGGCGGGCGGCACGGCCGCGGGCGAGGCGGTGCGGATCCTGCGCACCGACACCGCGGCGGTCTCCGGCTGGAGCGGCGAGCTGGAGTCGGTGCTGCACGCGCACCCCGAACGGCGTGACGCCGCGCTGGGGTTGATCCGGCGGATCACCGAGCCGCTGAACTCCGTGCACATCCGTGACGCGTGCAGCCCCGGCAGGACCGGTGGCCTCGACTGGGAGTCATTCACCTCGGAACGGGGAACGCTTTACGTGGTGGGCGAGCGGGTCGAGGACCCGCGGACCCGTCCGGGTGCGATGCCGCTGCTCACCGCACTCCTCTCCAGCGTGGTCGAGCACGGCCGGGGCATCGCCGCAGGGTCATCCTCCGGTCGGCTCGACCCACCAATGACCTTCGTGCTGGACGACGTGGCGGCGCTCGCCCCGCTGCCGGCCCTCCCCGAGCTGCTGGCCGAGGGCCATCCGGCGGGCCTGCCCACGCTGGCGGTGCTGCGCTCCCCCGAACAGGCGCTGGCCCGCTGGGGTGCGCCGGTCTGGCAGCACGCCGACTTGCGCCTCGCGCTCGGCGAGGAACCGCCGGCCGTGCCGGACGCGGTCCGCCTGCACTGACCGCTCACGGGGTCGCTCCCGGGGTCGCGGCGGGTGCCGGAGCCGGTGCCGGTGCCGGTCCGTCAGCGCGTGCGGTCCGGCGGCCGCGCCACCGACTCGCGCAGCACGGTGTGCGTGCCCAGCATCCGGCGTTTCTGCGTCACGGGGCCCGACGACGCGGCCGCTTCGGAGAGCGCGAACCGCACCGCCTCCCGGCCGAGTTCGTACGCCGGGATGTTGACCGTGGTCAGCGGCGGGTTGAGGTCCTGGGCGAGGGAGTCGTTGTTGTAGCCGACGAGGGACACGTCCTGCGGGGTGCGCAGGCCGCGTTCGCGCAGCGCGGCCATGGCGCCGGCCGCCGCCTGGTCGTCGCCGGCGAAGACCGCGGTGAACGGCGGCCGGCCCGCGCACGCGTCGAGGATCCGGCGCATCGCGTCGTAGCCGTGCTCGCGGCCCAGGCCGAACCCCTCGACGCGGGCGGCGGACGCCGGCAGGCCGTGGTCGGCCAGCGCCCGCCGGTAGCCGGCGATCCGCGGCTCGACGGTCGAGTAGCCGGGCATCGTGCCCAGGTAGAGGATGTCGCGGTGCCCGGCCGCCAGCAGGTGGCTGACCGCGGCGTAGGCGCCCGCCTCGTTGTCGTACTCGACGACCAGGACGGGCATGTCGGGGCTGGGCACGGGACGGCCGCAGAGCACCAGCCGGGAGCCGGCCGCGGCCAGGCCGTGGGCGTACTCGGTGAGCCGGGCCCGGTAGGGCCCGTCCTCGACGGCGCCGCCGACCAGCACCACGAACTCCGCGCGCTGCTCGCGCATCATCTGCACCAGCGCCAGCTCGCGGGCCTCGTCGCCGCCGTGGCTGCACACCAGGCACAGCCGGCCGCGGGCGGCGGCCTCCTGCTCCACGCCCTGGGCGACGTTGGCGTAGAAGGGGCTGTCGACGCGGCGCACGATGACCGCGATGGTCCTGGGCCCGGTGCCGGCCAGTGCGCGGGCGCGGCCGTCGATGACGTAGTCGAGGTCCTTGACGGCCCGCAGCACCTTGGCGCGGGCGGCCGCGGAGGTCGGGTAGTTGCCGGCCAGCACCCGCGAGACGGTCGCCACCGAGACGCCCGCGCGGTCGGCGACGTCGCGGATGGTGACCCGCCGGCCGCCGGCCGTGGCAGGACCGGTGCCCGGCCCTGGTGAAGTCTCCGCCATTCCCGCCATCTCATGTCCGTCGCGACCGCGCCGCCGCCCAGCGTAGTGGCTGCCGTGCGGGGCGGCGGCGTGTCGGGCAGCGGTCAGTGGGCCGCCGCGTAGGCCTTGCCGTACTCCTCGGCGATCCGGTCCAGGCCGCGGTCGCGCATCTGCCGCACCACGCCGTCCCAGGCGCTGAGCGGCTTGCGGCCGGCGACGATCGCGCCGACGGTGTCGACCCGCAGCTGGTTGATGTCGGCGCCGACCCGGGTGTCGGTCTCCGAGGTGAGGCCGAAGCGCGGGTTGCGGACCAGCATGGGCGCGATCTTCAGCTGCCAGGCGTGGTTGCGTGTGACGGCGTCCGGCCGGCCGGGCAGGTAGAGCACCTGGGGCGCGTCGCACACGTACTTGAACGGCAGGTTGACGTTGTTCTCGACCTGGCCGAGGGCGGTGGGGATCGGGTCGCCGGTGCCGTTGCGGGTGAAGTGGGCGCCCTCCACGCCGAAGTGGGTGAGCTCGTACTCCTTGGTGCCGAACGGCGAGGCCAGGTAGTCCAGCACCCGCAGGATCAGCTTGACCCGCTCGGGCGTGGTCTTCTTCAGCACGGTGTAGCCCCAGGCGCCCTTGGCCCGCTGCATGCCCGGCCTGGCGCCGCCGGACGGGGTGTAGGGGACGGCGGCGTCCAGGGTGAACGCGCCCTTGATGTTGGGGATGCTGGTGGACAGCGCGCCGAAGCCGTCCGGCATCGAGGCGACCGTGCCGTTGTAGAAGGAGGTCTTGCAGTCGACGGTCGAGGTGCCCAGCACGTTCGGCTGGTAGAGGTTCGCCTGCCGGAGCCTGGCCATGAACTCCAGGGCCGCCTTGTACTCGTCGGTGGTGCAGGCGTGCACGAAGGAGCCGCCGTCGAGCTTCCACTCCTGCGGCGCGCCGAAGGCCAGGGTGTGGACGTCCACGCCGAACAGCAGCGCGTTGGAGGAGCCCAGGCCGTACTTCCTGCCGTGGGTGGCGGCCTTGGCGACGGCGGTGAAGTCGTCGGCGGTCCAGCCGTCCTCCATGCCGGCGGCGGTGAACACGTCGCTGTTGATCCACAGGCAGTTGCCCGGCGCGGAACGCTGCACGGGGACCCCGTAGAAGCGGCCGCCGATGTGGCCCATGTCCTTCCACACGTACGGCGGCAGGTTCGCCAGGTTCGGGTACTGCTTGATCGCGTCGCCCGCGAGGTGCTCCGACAGGTCGGTGCACTTGGCCGCGACGAACTCGGCCTCGCGGGGCAGCGTGTGGCCGCCGCCGAGGTTGATGACGTCCGGCAGGTCGTCGCCGGCCATCATGGTGGCCATCTTGGTCATGTAGTCGGAGTCCGGGACCACCGTGAACTCGATGTCCACGCCCAGCGCCTCGTTGACCGCGGCCCAGAACCGGTTGGACGACGCGGGCTTGGGCGGCGTGCCGTAGGTGATCGTCATCACCCTGATCGTCTCGCCGTTGCCGGGCTTGCCGGCGACCGCGCCGACCAGCTTCTCCGGGTACGTCAGATAGCCCGGCTGGATGCCGTCCGCGGTGCCCGGCAGGTCGGCCGCGGGACCGGAGAACGGCACGTACGCGGGCCACGGCGCCAGCGACTTGCCGATGTTGCTGACGTCGTGCTGGGGCGCGGAGGAGCAGGCGGTCAGCAGCGACGGTGCGGCGACGGCGGCGCCACCTGCGGCGATCGAGCGCAGGAGGGTACGCCGCGAGAACGACGAGGTGCTCACGGGGGTCCTTTCCGGGGTCGGGTGGTTCGGCTGGGCGGGTGGTCCGGCTCAGCTCTTGATGGCGCCGGTGAGCACGCCCTTGGTGAAGTACTTCTGCAGGAAGGGGTAGACGAGCAGGATCGGCACGGTGGCCACCACCAGCACCGCCATCTGGATCGTCTGCGGAGCGGCCACCGCGCTCGCGTCCCCGGTGCTGGTGTCCGCCAGCTGCGCGCCGTTGATGACGTACGTGCGGAGCACCTGCTGGAGCGGCCAGTGGCCGGAGTCGAGGTAGATCGACGCGTAGAACCAGGCGTTCCAGTACGAGACGGCGTAGAACAGGCCGACCACCGCCAGCGCCGCCTTGGACAGCGGCAGCACGATGCGGCGCAGGATCAGCCACTCGCTCGCGCCGTCCAGCCGGGCCGCCTCGTGCAGCTCCTCCGGCACCGACTGGAAGAAGCCGCGCAGCACCACCAGGTTGAAGACGTTGACCAGGAACGGCGCGACCAGCGAGGAGTAGCTGTTCAGCAGGTGCATGCTCTTGACGAGCAGGAAGCTCGGGATCATGCCGGGCGGGAAGAGGAAGGTGAACAGGATCAGCAGCAGCATCGGCCTGCCGCCGAACAGGTCCCGCCGGCTGAGCGCGTACGCCAGCCCGATCGTGCAGGCCAGGCTCGCCGCGGTGCCGACCACCGTCACGCCCGCGCTCACCCACAGCGCGTGCCCGACGATTCCGCCGTCGAGGATCTCCTGGTAGGCGCGCAGCGTCGGGTGCTGCGGCCACAGCACCCAGCCGCCGCCCGCCACCACCTCGCGGTTGGACGCGAACGACGTGGAGACGATGATCAGGAACGGCACCAGCACCAGCAGCACCACCACGGTCAGCGCGACCGCCTTCGCCGCCTGCGTGGCCGGCCGCGGCTTCTCCCGCCAGGCCGGGCGCCCGGCCGCCGCGCTCACCGGTACACCCCCTGCTCGCCGAGCCGGTGCGCGACCTTGTTCGCGGCGAACACCAGCAGCGCGCCCACCACGCCCTTGAACAGCCCGGCGGCCGCCGCGTACCCGTAGTCGCCCTGGACCAGGCCGCGCTGCCACACCAGGGTGTCGATGATCTCCGCCGCCTCGGGTCCCACCGAGTCGCGCTGCAGCAGCATCTGCTCGAAGCCGACCGAGAGGATGTCGCCGAGCCGCATGATCAGCAGCAGCACGACGATCGGGCGGATGGCGGGCAGCGTCACGTGCCAGAAGCGCCGCCAGGGGCCCGCGCCGTCGATCGCCGCGGCCTCGTAGCTCTGCTCGTCGACCTGGGCGAGCGCGGCGAGGAAGATGATCGTGCCCCAGCCGCAGTCCTTCCAGATCACCTGCGCGACCACCAGCGGCTTGAACGCCGCCGGGTTGCCGATGACGTCCAGGGTGTGCAGGTGCGCGTCGCCCAGCGCGTGGTTGAGCAGTCCGGTCTCGCCCAGCACCTGCTGGAAGACCGCGACCACGATCACCCAGGACAGGAAGTGCGGCAGGTACGCCACCGACTGCACGAACCGCCGCACCGAGTCCCTGGTCAGGCTGTGCAGCAGCATCGCCAGCGCGATCGGCACCGGGAAGTAGAAGACCAGCTGGAGCAGGGCTATCCACAGGGTGTTGACGACCGCGTGCCAGAACGCGGAGTCCCGCAGGACCGCCTGGAAGTTCGCCGGCCCCACCCACTGGCTGGCCCACAGCCCGTCGAAGGGCACGTAGTCCTTGAACGCGATGACGTTGCCGGCCAGCGCGCCGTAGTGGAAGAGCAGGAAGTACGCCACGCCGGGCAGCATCATCGCCAGCAGAGCGGCGTCCCGGCGAAACCGTTTGCTGCGCGAACCGGGGCCGCCGCGGCCCTTCCCGGTCGGATCTCCGGACGCGCCCGCCGCACCTGTCCGGCGGGTGGCGTCCCGTTGGGCAATCGCCATCGCGTCCTCCTCGACGCTCCAAGGTGGCTCGGAACCTAAACCGGTTACTACGACAGGTCAACCCCTCGCGCGGCGACAGCCCCATCCGTTCAGCCCCCGAATCCCCCGGCGAGCCGCAGGACACGGGCGCGGGAGCGTTGACGCCGGGCAGACGCCCACCTAATCTCCGTGCAGAGAGAAGTAACCGATTACAGCCACCGGCGGCAGCCCCTGGTGACAGCCACCGAGGGCAGCCGGCGGTGACGGCAGTGAGGGGCAGACATGGCGGAGCGGCAGAAGCTGGTGCTGGCGATGCGCCCGGACATCCTGGACCTCGTCCTGCCCGCCCCGCTGCGCGCCCGGCTCGACGCCCTCGTGGACGTCCACCCCGAGCCCGTCACCGACTGGGACGGCTGCGACCGGCTCGCCACCGCCGACCTGCTGCTCACCGGCTGGGGCTGCCCGCCACTGGACGCCGCCGCCCTCGACCGCGCGCCCCGGCTCGCCGCCGTCGTCCACGCCGCCGGCACCGTCAAGGGACACGTCGGACCCGAGGTCTGGCAGCGCGGCATCGCCGTCTCCTCCGCCGCGGACGCCAACGCGGCCCCCGTCATCGAGTTCACCCTCGCCACCGTCTGGCTCGCCGCACGCCGCACCCTCGGCGTCAGCGCCGCCTACCGCCGCGGCGTGCTGCCCACCTACGGCGACCGGCGCGGCGCCGACGGCGCGGTCGTCGGCGTCATCGGCGCCTCCCGGATCGGCCGCGGTGTCATCGCCCGGCTGCTCGCCGCACCCGCCGGCTTCCGGGTGCTGCTCGCCGACCCCTACGTCGGCGCGGACGAGGCCGCCGCCCTCGGCGTCGAGGCCACCGACCTCGACGACCTGTGCCGCCGCAGCGACATCGTCACCGTGCACGCCCCCGACCTGCCCGAGACCCACCACCTGCTCGACGCCCGCCGGCTCGCGCTGCTGCCCGACGGCGCCGCCGTGATCAACACCGCCCGCGGCCGCCTCGTCGACACCGACGCCCTCACCCTGGAGTGCGCCGCCGGCCGCGTCGACGCCTACCTCGACGTCACCGAGCCCGAACCGCTGCCCGCCGGCCACCCCCTCTACGGGCTGCGCAACGTCCTGCTCACCCCGCACATCGCCGGCTGCCAGGGCACGGAAGTACGCCGCCTGGGCGCGTACGCCGTCGACGAGGTCGCACGCTGGATCCAGGGCGAGCCGCTGCGCGGCGCCGTCCACGCCGACGATCTGGCGCGCATCGCCTGAATCCGCATACTGAGCGGAGGACGCGGCCCCATGCCGCGCGGGGCGGGGGGACGCAGCCGTGATATCCGAACCCGAGATGACCGGCGGATCGCAGATCGAGCCGGCGCCGATCCCGGCGCAGCGCACCGCGCCCGGAGCCGGCAGCCGCGGCGGACGACGCGGCGGACGCGCCGCGGGAACCGGCGCGCGAGGCCCCGCCCCGGACGGTTCCGCCCCGGACGAGCGCGGCGAGGACAAGCACGGCGCAGCCGACCCCGGCGCGGAGGACCCCGGCCGCGAGGTGATCGGCGCCGACGGGCCGCCGGCGCGCCACCTGCCACGGCACTGGGTCTGGGCGCTCACCGCCACCGCCGCCAGCTGCGCCCTGTGGGCCGCCGCCCTCGCCGTCTGGAACCCCACCCACCGCGACACCCCCGACCTGCACGGCTACACGCTGTCCTACAGCCCGTGCGCGCGCGGCGCGCTCGCCCCGCTCATCGGCGCCTCCCCGTCCAGCACCTACACCGAACCGGCCACCTTCTCCCACGGCCCGGCGCTCGACCGGGCCGAGTGCACCGCGGGCACCCTCGACGCCACCGACACCCAGGGCGCCTCCGCCACCTCGCTCGTCACGGTCGACGTCGAACTCCACAAGAGGACCGACCCCCGCCCCGAGTTCGAGGACCAGCGCGCGATCGGCCTGGGCACGCACCTGCACGCCGACAAGGTCACCCACGTCCCCGGCCTCGGCGACGACGCCTACCTGCTGCTGGTGGAACCGGCCAGACTCCAGCTGAAAGTGGTGCACGGCGGCGCCGTCATCGAGATCGGCCTCGCCGTGTCGGGCACCGTCACCGCCACACCCGGCCTGGGCGACACCGGCGGATCGCTCGTCGGCATGGGCGCCCAGCCGAACCTCGACCAGTACGGGCCCCGGCTGATCGCCGCCGCCCGCACCGTCATGGCCGACCTGGCCTCCGGCTGAACCCGCTCAGCTCTCCCGCCCGCCGTGCAGCGACTGGGGCATGCCGAACACCGGCAGCAGCCTCGTGTCGGGGAACCGCGTCACCGCCGACACCTGGTCCCCGCGCAACGTCAGCACCAGCAGCCCGTGCGCGTACGGCGCCCCCTCCGGGTCGCAGACGTACGTGGCGAACGCCGGCTGGCCGTTGGCCCGCGTCGGCAGCAGCACGAAGGTGCGTCCCTCCTGCATCGCCACCGCCGACAGGAAGTTCCTGGCCGCCGCGATCCCCTGGTACTCCAGCGGCACCGGCGGCATCGTCAGCCACGCGTCGTCGGTGAGCAGCGCCACCACCGCGTCGACGTCGCCGCGCTCGAAAGCGCGCGCGAAACCGTCCACGATCCGCCGCTCCCGCGAGGACCCCGGCAGCGGCGCCTCCTCCAGGTCCGCCCCGGGCAGCTCCCCCGCCACCGCGGCCCGCGCCCGCTTCAACGCGCTGGTCACCGCGCTCTCGCTGGTCGCCAGCATCTCCGCGACCTCGGCCGCCCGGAACCCCAGCACCTCCCGCAGCACCAGGACCGCCCGCTGCGTCGCCGGCAGCTGCTGCAGAGCCACCATGAACGCCAGCGACACCGACTCCCGCATCTCGTACCGCGCCTCGGGCCCCGGCGCGCCGTCCGGCACCCCGTCCAGCAGCGCGTCCGGGTACGGCTCCAGCCACAGCGGCTCGGCCCGCTCCCGCGTCGCCTCCGGCAGCGGCGGCTTGCCGTTGCGGCCCGGAACGGCCGCCGGCCGCCGCGCACCGTCGCGCAGCGCGTTCAGGCAGCGGTTCGTCGCGATCCGGTACAGCCACGTCCGCACCGAGGCCCGCCCCTCGTACCCGCCCAGCCCCCGCCACGCCGCGAGCAGCGTCTCCTGCAACAGGTCCTCGGCGTCCTGCACGGACCCCACCATGCGGTAGCAGTGCACTTGCAGCTCGGTGCGGTACGGGTCGGTGAGCCGCCGGAATGCCTCACCGTCACCCGCGCGGGCGCGTACCAGCGTCTCCTCCGTGCGCGCCGGGTCCTGTGCCTCGGTCCGTGTCGCTTCCATACCGGCCCCCGTTGTTCGGTCCGTCCCCGGGGCCGCGGCGTGCGCTTCCCGCGGGGACCCGCCGTCCCGTGGGAGCGTCGGCTCCCGCGTCTGTACAGACACCGGCCGAGCCAGGAACTGGGCGCTCGGCCGGTCTTTTCCTCCGCCCAGTTTCCCCCACTCGCGGTGTCCGTACCACCGTCAGCACGAACAGAGCTCAGGAGGAACCAGCGTGACCAGTACCGAGCCGGCCCCCACGGGGCAGGCGACCACCGCCCAGCGATGGGTCCTGGCACTGACGGCCGTCGGATCGTTCATGGTGATCCTCGACATGCTCGTCGTGGCCACGGCCCTCACCGCGATCCAGCGCGATCTGCACGCTTCCATGGCCGACCTCGAATGGACGGTCAACGCTTACACACTCAGCTTCGCCGTCCTGCTGATGACGGCCGCCGGGCTCGGCGACCGCTACGGCCGCCGGCAGATGTTCACCATCGGGCTCGCCCTCTTCTCCCTCGCCTCCGTGGCATGCGCCCTGGCTCCGAACGTCGGGGCGCTCGTCGCCGCCCGCGCCGTCCAGGGCATCGGCGCCGCCGCCGTCATGCCGCTCGCTCTCGGCCTGCTCAACGCCGCCTTCCCGCCGGAGCGCCGCGGCTGGGCCCTCGGCATCTTCGGCAGCGTCACCGGCCTCGCCGCCGCGCTCGGCCCGATCATCGGCGGCTCCCTCACCCAGGGCCTGGCCTGGCAGTGGATCTTCTGGCTCAACGTGCCGGTGGGTATCGTCGCCATTCCCCTGGTGTTCAAGCACATCCCGGAGAGCCGCGGCCCCGCCGCGTCCCTCGACATCCCCGGTCTGCTGCTCTTCACCCCCGCGGCCGTCGGCCTGGTCTGGGCGCTGGTCCGCTCCGACGCGGCCGGCTGGGGCAGCGCCGAGGTGCTCGGCGCCCTCGGTGCGGGCGTCGTCCTCACCGCCGCGTTCCTACGGCGCGAGGCCGTGGCCCGCGCCCCGATGCTCCCGCTGCGGCTGTTCCGCTCCCGCGCCTTCTCCGCCGGCAACACGATCATCTTCCTGCTCAACGCGACCATGACCGGCGCCATCTTCTTCATGACCCAGTACCAGCAGGTCGCCCTGGGCCACGGCCCGCTCGCCGCCGGACTGCGGCTGCTGCCCTGGGGCCTGCCTCCGCTGCTCCTGGCCACGCGCTCCGGCGCGCTGGCCGACAAGCTCGGCGAGAAGCCCCTGGTCCTCGGCGGCATGCTGCTGCAGGCCGTCGGCATGGGCTGGATCGCCATCATCGCCACCGGCGACGCCCCGTACTGGCAGTTCCTGGTGCCCATGGCGCTGGGCGGCGTGGGCTTCACCTTCGCCATCCCCGCGGTCACCAAGGCCGTCATCAGCTCGGGCGCCCGCGAGGACATCGGCAAGGCGTCCGGCGCCTACAGCACCATGCGCCAGCTCGGCGGGGCCTTCGGCGTCGCGGTGCTGTCCGCGTCGTTCAGCGCCCGGGGCTCGTACCTCTCCCCGGACGACTTCAGCAAGGGCGTCCGCGTCGCCTTCGCGGTGGCCGGCGGTATGGCCCTCGCCGGTGCGGCGACCGCCTGGGCCCTCCCGGGCCGCCGCCCCGCCCCCGCGCCCACCGTCACCCCTGCCGGCGCGCCAGAGCCCACTCGAACTCGGTGAGACCCGCATCCAGCGGAGACGCCATGCTCTTCCCGGTCGGCAGGAACCCCAGCCGGCGATAGAAGGACTGCGCTCGCGGGTTCTTCTCGTGAACCCACAGATGCAGGTGATCCGCACGGTCCCAGGTCCACGCGATGGCAGCCGCGAACAGCTTCTCGGCAACGCCGGAACCGCGGACCTGGGGCCGCAGATACACCGCGTTGACGCTGTAGTAGTCAGGCCGCTCGACCACCACCACGACCATGCCGACCCACTCCTGGACGTCGGTGGCGACCGCCACGAACTGCTGGGCGCCCACCCCCGAGGAGCGCTGCCGCCACTGGTCGTCGCTCATCGCCGACTCCTCGGCGTAGGTCCGGGCGAACGCCACCGGCGCCACCGGGTCCTGGAGCGCGCTGAGCCGCAGCTCCCGGCTCCTCTCCCACTCCGCCGGCGCCACCGGCCGTATCTCGTACCGCATGACCCGACCGTACAACGCAGAAAGGCCCGGGTCCCCCGAATTAATCGGGGGACCCGGGCCTCTAAA
>NZ_JAZEWV010000032.1:0-83280 GCF_036353415.1 Actinacidiphila polyblastidii | reverse complement strand
GGCGGGCACGGCGGCGGCGGGCACGGTGGGCACGGGCAGGGTGGGGACGGGGAAGGCGGGGGTGGGGACGGGGACTGGGGCGGCGGACGGGGTGGGGCGCTCGTCGTCGGCGCTGGGCATGGGTCTCCTCGGATCGCGGCATCGCGGCTTCGCAGCTTCAGGACTCGGTGCGTCAGATCGGTGCGCGCCGGAACGTCACAGCTTCAGGACGTCACGGCATGCGGCAGTACGCGCGGTCCCCGGGTGTCCACGCCTGAGCGAGGAGATCAATCCCCCCTGTGCACCGTCCGAAACACCATTCGCCGGGCAATCGGCAACGGCAGAGAATCCGTCCGCCACGGCGTCCGGAGGCCCCGTCCCGCAGCGGGGTTCCGGCAGGACCCCTTTGCGCCGCGCCGGGGCCGCGCGGCCGCCGTAGCGTGGAGACATGAGCGCCGATCGCACCCCCGTACCCGCGGCCAACAGCGAGCTGCGGGAGTTCCTGCGCTCGCGGCGGGCCCGGATCACGCCCGAGGAGGCCGGGCTGACCCCGCCGCCGGGCGTCCGGCGGGTGCCGGGGCTGCGGCGGGAGGAGGTCGCGCAGCTGGCCGGGGTGAGCGTCGACTACTACGTGCGGCTGGAGCGCGGACGCAGCCTGCACGTCTCGGAGGCGGTGCTCGACGCGGTCGCCCGCGCGCTGCGGCTCGACGAGGACGAGCGCGGCCATCTCCTCGCGGTGGCAAGGCCCGGCCGGGGGCGCAGCCGTCCGCTGCCGGCGCAGCGGGTGCGCAAGGGCCTGCACCGGGTGCTCGACACCCTCACCGAGGCCCCGGCCCTGGTGATCGGCCGGCGCACCGACGTGCTGGCCGCCAACCGGCTGGCCCGCGCGCTCTACACCGACTTCGACGCGCTCCCGCACCGCGAGCGCAACATGTCCCGCTTCGTCTTCCTCGACCCGGCGGCCCGCGAGCTGTACCCGGACTGGGAGGGCGTGGCCCGGTCCAGTGTGGCGGCCCTGCACCTGTACGCGGGCCGGCATCCCGACGACCCGCGGCTCGCCGAGCTGATCGGTGAACTGTCGCTGCGCGACGAGGACTTCCGGCGCTGGTGGGCCGACCACGACGTGCAGCGCCGCACCTTCGGCGCCAAGCACTTCCACCACCCCGTGGTCGGCGCCCTCACGCTGGACTACGAGGCGCTGGCGGTCACCGGCGACCCGGACCAGACGCTCGGCATCTACACCGCGGAGCCCGGCTCGCCGTCCGAGGAGGCGTTGCGGCTGCTGGCGAGCTGGACCGGCGAGCCGGCCGCGGGGCCGCCGCGCGAACGCGGCCCCGCGCCGCACCGACCGCCGCCGCCCTGACCGCCTCGGCCCCGCCGGGCTCAGCCCGTCAGGGCGTCCAGCAGCGGCGTGGAGTAGACGCGGTGGGGGTCGAGGCGGTCCAGGGCCGCGACCGCCTCGTCCCAGCCCGGCGCGCCCGGGGCGCGCAGTGAGGCGGGCACGGCGGTGGCCAGCACCTCCGGGTCGGCCCAGGCGGCGGTCCCGGTGTAGGCCCAGCCCTTGGACCACTCGACCCGGACCGCGGCGCGCCCGGCGTCGAGGCCGCCGAGCAGGAACTGCTCGATGTCCCGGTAGAAGCGGTGCAGGGCCGGTGTGGCCGGCAGGGAGAGGATGTCGAACCACACCGCGGTGTCGAAGGCGGGCATGTCCGCCTTCGGCCGCAGCGCGGACAGCAGCGGCGGCCGGGCGCCCGGCACCCCGCACACGGCCGGGTCGTCGAGGCCGGTCACCCGGATCTCGACCTGCCCGTTGACCGGGTACTCGCCGCGCGCCGCGTACGCGTCGAGCAGCGCGCGGTACCGCGTGGTGAACTCCGCGACGAGCCACTGGAGGTCGCCCCTGCGGGTGAGCACCGCGTAGCCGTTCGCGGTCTCCCGCAGCGTGGTGGGACGCACGTACTCCAGCAGGTCGCGCGAGGCGCCCCACAGGTCGGAGCGCAGCCCGCCGGCCAGCAGGTGGGTCAGGACGTCGCCGGTCAGCACATCGCGGACGGCGCTGCCGGAGAGCAGCACGTCGGTGATGTCGCCGGTCAGCGCGACCTTCGCGAGCAGGTACTGCACCTGCCCGAACAGCGGCGCGCTCTCCCACGCGCCGGACACCAGGTCGCCGGCCAGCCGCGCCACCGGCTCGGGGAGGTTGTCGGAGAAGGGGTAGTTGTACGGCCCGGACACCTCGTGGGAGCCGAGCGGGCGGTCGGGCGCCAGGCTCCAGACCTTCAGCCACGGGTGGTCGGTGAAGGCGAACCAGATGGCCTCGACGCGGCCCGCGGCGTCCACGAAGCCGGCGAGCGTACGGGACGGGTCGGCGGTTCCCGGGGCGGCGAACAGCTCGGCGGCGGGGATGTCGAGCCGGGACACGCAGCGCAGGCGCGTGTCGGCGCCGACGCGCAGCACCGCCTCGGTGACGAAGGCGCGGCCGAGGTGGGTCAGCAGGGCGTCGCAGTCGGGCTCGGCGCGGCCGAGCGTCCGCAGCGCGTAGCGGCCGGCGGCGGCGTCCCAGACGACGGCGGTCAGCTCGGTGACGAGGTTGCTCAGCGAGCCGTAGCCGTGGCCGGGGCCCGGCGTCTCGCCGGCGGCGGGGACGGCGGTGCCGTGCGCGCCGACCGCGAGCGCGCCGCCCACCGAGAGGTCGCCGGGCGCGGGGGCGGCCGCCACGCCGTGCCCCGAGCCGCCCGCGAAGGCGAGGAGCGCCTCCAGTGACGCGCCGGCCTGGACCCGTACCAGCGCGGAGCCGTCGCCCGGCTGCGCCGCGAGGGACATCGCGGTGAGGTGCACGGTGGTGTCGAGGAGCACGACGTGCGCCGCCGCGGGGGTGTCCGCGGCGACGGTGAGCGGCGACCAGCCGTGCCGGTGGCCCTGCGCGCGGGCCTGCCAGCCGGACCCGAACGCCCAGTTGACGACGTCGACCACGTCCTGGGGGGTGCGCGGGACGCAGGTCCACAGCTCGTCGGTGCGGATCTCGCCGGCCCAGTTCTCGTACACGCCCAGGTGCACGTCGACGCCCGGCGGGAAGCCCGGCGGCAGCGGCGCCGCGCCGGCGGCTTCCCGCGCGGCCGCCTCGGCGCTCTGCGGCCCGACCACGCCGCGCAGCAGCCATGCGGCGCCACCTGCGGCCGCGGAGGTGGCGAGGAGGCGGCGCCGGGAGAGCCCGGGGCCGCCGGCCCGGCCGCCCGCGCCGGGGTCGGTCCTGAGGCCGGGGTCGGTCCGGGCGGCGGGATTCGCCTGGACGCCGGGATTCGCCTGGACGCCGGCGGGCTGGTCGCTGGGCGGTGTCGATGCCATGCCGTCCATTGCAGCACCGACTCCCCCTGCCCGGGGGCCGGTTGGCGATGCGGCGCCCTGTCGCGCTCCCGTCGCGCCCCGTCCGTCCGTCCCGCCCCGGGCTCAGGCGTTCGGCGGCCTGCTCCTCGCGACACCGGCCCCGGCACGGGCATCCGGCGCGGGGCTCCCAGAGCCGCCCGGGGCGCCCGAGGCACCCGGGCCCTTGCACATACCGCAGTCACCCGTCAGAATGGTGACGTGGATCTGAATCATGTCTTCGTCTGCGGGAACCCCGCCCTCGACTTCGCCGCGACGCTGCGAGCCCGCCGGTCGGTGCGGTTCGAGATGTTCGTGACGCCGGACCGGCTGGGCGCCTGGTACGTCGAGTCGGGCGTCGTCGACGCCCTCTCGCCCGCGCGGCAGGCCGATGTCGAGCAGGCGACCGCGGTGCGGGAGGCGATCTACCGGCTGGTCGCCGACCGCCGTCACGGCGAGGAGTTCGACGACGACGCGCTCGCCCTGCTGAACGGCGCCGCCCGCGAGACCCCCGCCACCCCGCAGCTCACCGCGGCGGGGCGGCGGACGGTGGCGACACCGCAGGAGGCCCTGTCCGCCGTCGCCCGCCAGGCGGTCGAGCTGCTGGGCGGACCGGACGTGCCGCTGCTCAAGGAGTGCGACAACCCGGAGTGCACCCGCATCTACATCGACCGGTCGCGCGGCATGCGCCGGCACTGGTGCGGCATGGAGTCCTGCGGCAACAAGATCAAGGCCGCCGCCTACCGCGCCCGTAAGAAGGAGAGCGACCCGGTCCCCGCCGCGTGACGGCGGACCTCTGCCACTGAGGGCCACCCGCGGGGCGCGGCGGGCGACCGCCGCGGTCAGCGGCCCACAAACGCCGCGAGGTGCTCGCCGGTGAGGGTCGCGCGACCGGCGACCAGGTCGGCGGGTGTGCCCTCGAAGACGACCCGGCCACCGTCGTGCCCGGCCCCGGGGCCGAGGTCGATGATCCAGTCGGCGTGCGCCATGACCGCCTGGTGGTGCTCGACGACGATGACCGACGTGCCGGCGTCGACGATCCGGTCGAGCAGGGCGAGCAGCTGCTCGACGTCGGACGGGTGGAGGCCGGTGGTCGGCTCGTCGAGGACGAGGACACCGCCCTTGTCGGCCAGCCGCGCGGCCAGCTTGAGCCGCTGCCGTTCGCCGCCGGAGAGCGTGGTGAGCGGCTGGCCGAGGCTCAGATAGCCCAGCCCGACGTCGGCGAGCCGGCCGAGGACGGCGTGCGCGGCCGGGGTGCGGGCCTCGCCCGCGCCGAAGAACTCCTCGGCTTCGGTCACCGGCATGGCGAGCACCTCGCTGATGTCCCGCCCGCCGAGGCGGTACTCCAGCACCGACGCCTGGTACCGCCTGCCCTCGCACTCCTCGCAGGTGCTGGCGACCCCGGCCGTCATCGCCAGTTCGGTGTAGATCACGCCGGCGCCGTCGCAGGTGGGGCAGGCGCCCTCGGAGTTGGCGCTGAACAGCGCCGGCTTCACCCCGTTTGCCTTCGCGAACGCCTTGCGGATCGGCTCCAGCAGGCCGCTGTACGTGGCCGGGTTGCTGCGCCGTGAGCCGCGGATCGGGCTCTGGTCGATCGACACCACGCCCTCGCCGGCCGGGATCGACCCGTGCACCAGCGAACTCTTCCCCGAGCCCGCGACACCGGTGACGACCGCCAGCACCCCGAGCGGGATGTCCACGTCGACGTCGCGCAGGTTGTGCGCGGTCGCGCCGCGGATCTCCAGCGTCCCGGTGGGGCTGCGCACCTGCTCCTTGAGCGAGGCGCGGTCGTCGAAGTGGCGGCCGGTGACGGTGCCGCCGGCCCGCAGTCCCTCGACGGTGCCCTCGAAGCAGACCGTGCCGCCCGCGGCGCCGGCGCCGGGGCCGAGGTCCACGACGTGGTCGGCGATCGCGATCGTCTCCTGCGTGTGCTCCACCACGAGCACCGTGTTGCCCTTGTCCCGCAGCCGCAGCAGCAGGCCGTTCATCCGCTGGATGTCGTGCGGGTGCAGGCCGGCGGTGGGCTCGTCGAAGACGTAGGTCACGTCGGTCAGCGGGGAGCCGAGGTGCCGGATCATCTTCACGCGCTGCGCCTCGCCGCCCGACAGCGTGCCGGAGGGCCGGTCGAGCGAGAGGTAGCCGAGGCCGATCTCGCTGAACGAGTCCAGCGTCTGCCGCAGCGCGGCGAGCAGCGGCGCCACCGTGGGGTGCCCCCCGCCCGAGGAGCCGGGAAAGCCCGGGTCGGGCTCGTCCAGCCCGGCGACCCAGGCGGCCAGGTCGCTGATCTGCATCGCGCAGGCGTCGGCGATGCTGGTCCGCCGGATCCTCGACGTCCTGGCGCCCTCGCTCAGGCGGGTGCCGCCGCACTCGGGGCAGGTGGTGAAGGCGACCGCACGCTCCACGAACTCCCGGATGTGCGGCTGCATCGCCTCCTTGTCCTTGGCGAGCATCGACCTGCGGATGCGCGGCACCAGACCCTCGTAGGTCATGTTGATCCCGGCGATCTTCATCCTGGCCGGCTCGTGGTGCAGGAAGTCGTGCAGCTCCCTCTTGGTGAACTTCGCGATCGGCTTGCCCGGGTCGAAGAGGCCGGACTCGCTGTAGAGCCGGTGGTTCCAGCCGCCCGGCTGGTAGCCGGGGACGGCGAGCGCCCCCTCGGCGAGCGACTTCGCGTCGTCGTAGAGCTGGGTGAGGTCGAGGTCGGTGACCGTGCCGCGGCCCTCGCAGCGCGGGCACATCCCGCCGGTGCGCTGGAAGGTGACCTTCTCGGCCCTCTTGTTGCCGCGCTCGACGGTGATCGCGCCGCTCGCACGGACCGACGGGACGTTGAAGGCGTACGCGCTCGGCGGTCCGGCGTGCGGGTCGCCGAGCCGGCTGAAGAGGATGCGGAGCATCGCGTTGGCGTCGGTGACGGTGCCGACCGTGGACCGCGGGTCGGCGCCGAGACGCTGCTGGTCGACGATGATCGCGGTGGTCAGCCCGTCGAGCACGTCGACCTCGGGCCGCGCCGGGGTCGGCATGAAGCCCTGCACGAAGGCGCTGTACGTCTCGTTGATCAGCCGCTGCGACTCCCCGGCGATGGTGCGGAACACCAGGGAGCTCTTGCCCGAACCCGAGACGCCGGTGAACACCGTCAGCCGGCGCTTCGGGATCTCGATGCTGACGTCCTTGAGGTTGTTCTCACGCGCGCCGTGCACGCGGATCAGGTCGTGGCGGTCGGCGGCGTGCGGCGCGGCCTGCGGCCGGTCCGCCCTCGGGGACGTGCTCATGGTGTCTCCATGCGTTCGGGCCGCGGCGGCCGCGCGCGGATCGTGAAGCGCGGCAGGACGGGGGGCGGGAGGGGCCGGGCGGCGCGGCGCTCAGCGGTCCTGGAGCAGCCCGAGGACGTTGCCGTCGGGGTCGGTGAAGGTGGCCACCATACGGCCGCCGCCGACGTCGTGTGCCGGCTCCCGTACGGTGGCCCCCGCGGCGGTCACCTCGGCGAGCTTCGCCGCCAGGTCCGCCACGTGCCAGTAGGCCACCGGTGCGGCCGTCCCCTGCGGTCCGCCGCCCGGCACCAGGCCGATGTGCTGCCCCCCGGCCTCGAACCCGACGTAGTACGACTCGTCGGCCTGCGGCTGCACGCCGAGCAGCGCCTCGTACACCGGCTTGGCCTTCGCCAGGTCGGTCACGGGGTGCAGCACGGTCTTGATCCCCTGGGTGGTCGTGCCGGTCATGGTCGCTCCTGACGTCGTGGGCCGCCTGCGCGGCTCGGTCCGCGGGGTTCCAGGACGGGCGGAACCCCACGGCCGTCACGCTACCGACGGCCTGCGACCGGTGCTTCTCCGTTCCTGATCGGTCGCCCCCGGCCCTCCCGACCCCTGCCCCCGCGGGCTCCCGTGCGCGGGCCGCGGGCGGCAGGGCGCCCCAACCGGCCCCCCACCGGGGACCTCTCGCCGGCGGGCCGCATGGCACACTGGCCGATGAATCGCGTCTACATATCTGTAGTCGGCCTGACGGCGCTGCGTCCGCCGAGGGAGGAGGGGGTGCCGTGAGCCCGCTCGCGCTGGTCGTCACCGTGTTCCTCGCCTGCGCGGTGGAGGCGGTGGAGGCGGTCACCATCGTGCTCGCCGCCGGGACCGGCCGGCACTGGCCGTCGGCGCTCAAGGGCGCGGGGGCCGCGCTGATCGGCCTCGTCGTGGTCGTGGGCGCGCTCGGGCCGGCCGTGGCGCAGATCCCGCTGGGCGCCCTGCGGTCGGTGGTCGGCTCCCTGCTGCTGGTGTTCGGCCTGCAGTGGCTGCGCAAGGCGGTGCTGCGGGCCTCCGGGTGGAAGGCGCAGCGCGACGAGACCACCGCCTTCGCCGCCGGGGTCGCCGCGGCGCGCGAGGCCCCGCAGGCGCGGCGCGGCGCGGTCCGCGACTGGTACGCGTTCACCGTGGCCTTCAAGGGAGTCGCCCTGGAGGGCCTCGAAGTGGCCTTCATCGTCGTCACGTTCGGCGGCAGCCAGCACGATGTGCCGCTGGCCGCCGCCGCGGCCGCGGCCGCCGTGGCCGTGGTGGCGGGCGTCGGCCTGGCGGTCCGCGCCCCGCTGGCGCGGGTGCCGGAGAACACGCTGAAGTTCGCGGTCGGCACGCTGCTGACCTCGTTCGGCCTGTTCTGGGCGGCGGAGGGCGCGCGGGTGTCCTGGCCCGGGTCGGACGCGGCGCTGCTGGTCCTGGTCCCGGCCGTGGCGCTGCTCGCCCTCGCGTACACGAGGATCCTGCGGCTCGCCGCCGTGCGCGCGGCCGACCCGCCTCCGGCCACGGCCCCGAAGGAGGTCCACCGATGACCCGGCTCCGGGCCTTCGCCCTCTTCTGGTACGACTTCGTCATCGGGGACGACTGGCGCATCGCCGCCTGGGTGGTGGGCTGCCTCGGGGCCACCGCCGGCCTGGAAGCGGCCGGGGTGAACGCCTGGTGGCTGCTGCCGGCCGGCGTCGCCGCAGCGCTGGCGCACTCCCTGCGCCGGGCCGTGCGGGCCGCCCGCGGACGCTGAGCGCCGCCGGGCCGTCAGGACGGTGCAGGCCGTCCGGGCGGTGCAGGCCGTACGGGGCCCCTGGGCCGTCCGGGCGGTGCTGAGCGCCGCCTTCCCGGGAGCCGCCCGAGGATCTTGACTCCTTCATGGTCGGCGTCTTCCGCCTCCATCGTCTACAGTCGTGTAGACGGTCTACATTCCTGTAGACGAACGGGTCGCCCGGCGACTCCCATCCGCCAGGCGCGCGCGGCCTCCCGCCGCGATCGACGCGTCTGCCAGAACCGGAGGAGGGACATGACGGCCAGCAGCGCCCTCGCCTTCGACGGCAGCCACATCGACGGCGGCCTCTACCGGTCCATCACCGACGCCGCCCGGCACAGCCCGCACGCACTCGACCGGGCCGTCGGGCTGTTCTCGTCCTACGGCCTCGTGATCTTCGCGGTGCTGATGCTCCTCGTCTGGTGGCGCGCCCGTCACGCCGACCCGGGCACGATGGCGCAGGCGCTCTTCGCGCCGATCGTGGTGACCGCGGTCTTCGGCGTCGACATGCTGGTGAAGTCGGCGGTGCGGGAGGCACGGCCCTGCCGGAGCCTGCCGGGCAGCTTCACGATCGAGAGCTGCCCGGGGGCAGGCGACTGGTCCTTCCCCAGCAACCACACGGTCGTCGCCTTCGCCGCCGCGGCGGCGATCTGGGTCGTCGACCGCAGGCTCGGCGCGGTGGCCGCCGTGGCCGCCGCCGCGGAGGGCGCGTCCCGCGTCTTCGTGGGGGTGCACTATCCGCACGACGTGGTGGCGGCCGCGGTGCTCGGCGTCGCGCTGGGCGCTCCGCTCGCCCGCTGGTCCGGGCGGCAGGCGGCGCTGGTGGAACGGCTGCGCACCGGTCCGCTGCGGCCGCTGGTCCAAGCGGGATGAGGCCACCCGTGCGCCCCCTCCCGGGCCGGTCCGTCGTCCTGGTCGCCTCGTCGGGGGTCCTCTTCGCCCTGCTCGCCTGGGCTGTCGCGGCGCACGGCGGCGGGCCGCTGGGCCCCGACCGGGCGCTGCACCGGTGGACGGTCGGCCACCGGCCGCAGCCGCTGACCTCGGTGGCGCTGCTGCTCACCGCGACGGGCTCGGGTCCGGTGCCGTACGTGGCCGCGATGCTCGCCGGCTGGACCGGCTGCGGCCGGCCGGCCTCCCCCAGGAAGGAGGCGACCGTCGCCGTCGCCGCCGTCGCCCTGCTGCTGGCCGGGCAGGCGGTGCGCGTCGCCGTGATGACCGCCGTCGGCCGCCCCCGGCCCCCCGCGGCCGACTGGGCGGCCGTCGCCGGCGGCTCGTCCTTCCCGTCCGGCCATACGACGACAGCCGCTCTGGCGGCCGGACTGCTCGCCTGGTCCGCGGTGCGCAACAGCGCACCGCGCACCGCCACCCGCACGTTCGTCGGGCTGTGCGCGCTGTGGGCCGTGCTCATCGGCTGCACCCGGGTCTACCTCGGCGTGCACTGGCCCACCGACGTCCTGGGCGGCTGGCTGCTGGCCACGGCGTGGCTCGCGCTCACGCTGCCGGTGCTCGGCCTGGTGGCCGACCGGCACATCCGCCCGCCCGGCCGCGGCCCCGGTGCGGCGAGCCCGGCCGACCGCGAGGCGCGCCGGTGACGGCGCGCCGCTGACGGCTCAGCGAGCGGGGCGGGTGCGGCGCCGGCCGGCGGCGAGCACCGCCACGAGCAGCGCGATCACCACGGTCAGCACCAGGCTGACCGGTCCCGTGCCCCACCCGAGTCCCCCGCGGGCCTTCGGAACGCCCATCCAGTCCGCGAACGAGGCGCCCAGCGGCCGGGTCAGCACGTAGGCCGTCCAGAAGGCGGCGACCGCGTCGAGCCGCAGGACGAGCCCGCCGACGGCCGGCACCGCGATCAGTGCGGCGAACATCACACCGGACGAGAAGTACCCCAGGTGCAGGCTGCCCGCGGTCAGGTCACCGACCGCGGTGCCCAGGGCGAAGGTGGTGAGGACGGTCGCCCAGTAGTACGTCTCGCGGCGGCGGGTGCGGATGCTGTGGATCGACAGCGTCCCCTCGCTGCGGTACCAGGCGACGAGGACGACCGTCAGGACGACCGCGAAGGCCACCGTCGAGACCGCGTACGGGATGCCTGCGACGACATGGACCACGTCGGCGGCCATGGTGCCGAAGACGCTCACCATGACGATCGCCGACCAGTAGGTCCAGACGGAGTACCGGGTGGAGCGGAACTGGAGCGCGAGCAGGCCCACCAGGCCGAGCAGGCCGATCGCGCCGGCCGCCACCGGGCCGAGGACCCGTGCCAGGAAGTCCGAGGTGGTCTCGCCCATGCCGGTGGTGAGCACCTTGGTCACCCAGAAGAGGGCGGTCACCTCGGGCACCTTGCTGAAGGCCGCGCCCGCCGCGCCGTGCACACCGGCCGCCCTCGGGCGGCGGTGCCGTACCGGGGCGGCCTCCTCGATCAGTCCGCCCGGCGCCCCGAGCCCGGTCTCCGCCTCGGCCGTACCACCGTTTCCCGACCCGTCCACAGCGCTTCCGCCCTCCCGGCGCAAGGCGCCGATCCGTCCACCCGCATTGACTACAGGACTGTAGACGAAAGCCGGGACGACCGGCGCGGCAGGGGCCGGGGCCCGCCCTCCGGCTCCGGACCTCGGGCCTGGGGCCGTGGGACGGGACGCCGGACCTGGATTCTACGCACTGTAGTAGGTTGGTCCTGGTCGGCTGACGACGACACCACGCGCGGGCCAAGGAGCTGGAACCATGCCTCAGGACATCGGACCTGCCGGCCGCCGCGCACCCGGCGCGCTGGAGAACGAGGTGCTCGCCGCCCTCTGGGCGGTCGGAGCCCCGGCGTCCGCCGCCACCGTCCGCGACGGCCTGACCGGTGATCCCGCCTACACCACGGTCCTCACCATCCTGTCCCGGCTGAACGACAAGGGCCTGGTCAGCCGGGAGCGGGCCGGTCGTGGATACCGCTATTCGCCGGTGCACGACGAGGCCGGGCACGTCGCGGCCGGCATGCGCGCGCTGCTGGAGAAGGGCACCGACCGGGCCGCCGTACTGGCCCGGTTCGTCGCGGAGCTGCCCTCCGAGGACGAGCAGCTGCTGGAGCAGCTGCTGCACGAGCCGCTGGAGGGCTGAACCGTGTCCATCAGCTTCTGCACGCCGTTCGCGGTCAGCGGCGTCCTCGCGCTCGCGGCGCCCTGGGCGGGCCGCCGGCTGCCGCCGCGGCTGGCGTCGTGGCTGCTGACGGTCGCCGCGGTCGTCGCCGCCGGCGGCTGCGCCGCCGCACTGGCGATGCTCGCCCTCACCCTGATCGGGCGGATTCCGCTGGTCGCCGCCGTCGGGCGCTGGTCGCCCGGCGTGCTCGCCGCCCACACCCCGGTCGCCCCGTCCATCGCCGCGGTGGGCGGGCTCGCCCTGGCCGGGTGCCTCGTCGCCGGAACGGTGAGCGCCTGCCGGCAGGCGCGCGTCCTGCTCGCGGCGCGGCGGGAGAGTCGCGGACTGGTCGCCGCAGGCGACCTCGCCGTCATCGACGACGCCGTCCCCACCGCCTTCGCCCTGCCCGGCTCACCCGGGCGCGTCGTGGTCTCCTCCGGCATGCTGCAGGCGCTGGACGCCGACGAGCGCCGCGCCCTGTTCGCCCACGAACGCGCCCACCTGCGCCACCGGCACCACGTCTTCCTGCTGCTCCTCCAGGTGACGGCCGCGGTCAACCCGCTGCTGCGCCGGGTCGCCTCGGCCGGCTCCTACGCCCTGGAGCGCTGGGCCGACGAGGAAGCCGCCGCCGTGGTCGCCGACCGCAGACTGGTCGCCCGCGCCGTCGCCCGCGCGGCGCTGGCCGGCAAGCACGCCCCCGGCCCGGCGCTCGCCGTCACCGGCGGCCCGGTGCCGCAGCGCGTCCAGGCGCTGCTCGCCCCGCCGCCGCGGGTGCCCCGCGGCCTGGTGGTCGCGCACGCCCTCCTCATGGTCGTCTGCTGCGCGGGCCTGGCCCTCTCCGCCCAGGACATGGACCAGATGTTCGACGCCGCGTCACCCCTCCACACCGCGGTCACCACGCACCAGCGGTGAGCCGACCGGCCGGGCGCCGCCGACCGGCCGCGGCCCGCGGCTGAGGCGCACCCCGCGAAGGCCCCCGCCGGGGAACCGGCGGGGGCCTTCGGACGATGCGTGCGGCGGGGGTCAGTCCGAGTCGGAGGAGGGGACGTAGGCGCCCGGGACGTCACCGGGGGCGTAGATCCTGCGGTCACCGGGGTACGGGGTGGCCCAGTTGTGGGTCTCGTACCACGTGAAGCGGTTCATCTGCTCGGGGTTGGCGAAGTCGGGCACCGCCTTGTCGCCGGTCAGCCGCTGCTGCGACTGCCAGGTCTTCCACTGCGCCGCGACCTTCTTCAGGGCGGCCGGCACCGACACCGTCGTCGGCGCGGGAGCGGCGGTCGGGTCCTGCGGTGCGGGGGTGTCCACGCCGCAGGGCGGCGGGGTGGACAGGCCGAGGGTCAGCGAGGTGCGGTTGGGCACCGCGGTGAACGGCGTGTAGTCCGGGTGCCCGGTGAACGCCCCGTACATGGGGGTGGCCGCGCTGTCCTTCTGGTTCATCGGGTGGATCCCGAGGATCTGCTCGATGGTGCGCATCATGGTGATCTGCGAGTAGTAGCGGTTGTCGACCGCCCCGCGCTGCGCGTAGGGGCTGATGACCTGGATCGGCGCCCGGTGGCCGTCGACGTGGTCGAGGCCCGCCTGGGAGTCGTCCTCGACGACGAAGATCGCCGAGTCCTTCCAGTACGGGCTGTGCGTGATCTCGTCGACCATCCTGCCGACCGCGAGGTCGTTGTCCGCGACCTGGGCGGCCGGGTTGGCCGGGCCGCCGGTGTGGTCGTTGGAGTACCAGAACATGTTCAGGTTCGCGGGACCGTTCTTCTCGAAGTCCTGCTTCCAGATCTGTTCCTTGTAGACGTCCGGGACGCTGGTGTCGAACTGCGGGAAGCCCTGCACCGACACCTTGTTGAGCGACGGGATCGCCGAACCGGTCTGGATCGGGTAGGCGGTCGGCGCGCCGGTCGCCTGCATCGTCTTGGTGTCGCAGTACAGGTTCTGCCAGGTCGCGCCGGCCGGCTTGCTCTCCAGCGACTGGAACTCGCCGAAGTCCTTGACGGTCTTCCCCGCGGCCTGCGCGCCGCTCCAGATGAAGCCGGTCTTCTGGTGGCCGAGCACGTCGTTCTCGGTGTCGTAACTGCGCGTGTACTCACCGGCCGACGACTCGGTGTACTCCGGGTTGTCCGACTGCATCAGCCAGTTGTGGCCCTCGGCGGAGTTCGTGCCGACGTCGTAGAAGTTGTCGTACAGCCCGAACTGCTCCGCCAGCGCGTGCTGGTTGGGCGTCACGTTCTCGCCGAACTGCGTCACGGCCGGGTCGCCGTCGCCCTGCGGCATGTCGCCGAAGACCTGGTCGTAGGTCCGGTTCTCCTTGACGAGCAGGAAGACGTGCTTGATCGTCGAGGGGTCGCCGATGCGCGCGGGGACCGGCACGGCCTTCGCCCTGCGGCCCTCGGCGAGCTTGACGTCGCCGTTGGTCCAGCCGTTCTGCTGGAAGACCTGGGCGGTGGCGGACCTGATCGCCCTGTCGCTCGGCAGCGTGAACTGCGTGAGGCTCGACGTCGTGTCGTGCGTGCCGTGGCCGGCGGCGGTGGTGGGACGGCGGGCGTCGATGCCGCGGGTGTTGGAGACGATCACGTTCCCGCCCACGGTGGTGACCTCCGCGGGGAAGTAGTCCGTCGGCAGCAGCCCGACGTAGGAGACGGGCTCCTGCGCGCCGGAGTAGCGGTAGACCGCGACCGCGTTGGCGCGGCCGAGCGTCACCAGCAGGTGGCCGTCGTCGGTGACCGTCACCGCGTCCGGCTCGTAGCCGACGGACGCCTCCGGCCACGGCTGGGTGGCGATGGTCTGCACGACCCGGTCGCGGCGGGTGTCGATGACGGACACCTTGTTGTCGGCGGTGTCGGTGACGAACACCACGCCCTTGTGCGCGTACACCGCGGTCGGGTGCAGACCGACGGTGACGGTGCCGACCGCGGCCGACGGGTCCGCCACGTCGATGACGCTGACCGTGCCGGTGGTGGACGCGCCGGTCGCGCCGTTGGCGGGCACGTCGGTGCCGTACGAGTTGATCGTGGTGTCGCCGGCCCTGGCCGGGCGGCCGCCCTCGTTGCTGACGTACAGCTTGTCGCCGACCAGGGCGGCGCCGCGGGGCGCGGTGCCGACCGCCCAGCTCCGCGTGATCGTGCCGGTGGCCGCATCGATGGCGACCACCCGGTTCTGGCCGTTGACCGCGCCGTACACGGTCGCGCCGTCGGCGGAGAACACCGCCGCGCCCACCAGGGCCTGCTTGGCGCCGTCCGCCGGGATGGGCACGGCCACCGGGTCGGCCAGGGTGCCGTCCGCGTTCACCGTGAACCTGGTGTAGCCGTCGCTCTGGCCGAGCCACAGCTGCCTGCCGTCGGGCGAGTACGCCGGGCCCTCCTGGCCGACGGCGGCGCTCTTGATCCGCAGGGTGTCGGCGGCGTTCGTGCCGATCTTCTGCTTGACCTGGCCGGTCTTGAGGTCCATGAGGACCAGCGCCGCGTCGCCGTCGGTGACGGCCGCCGCGAGGGTGGTCCCGTCCGGGCTGACCGCGGACGACATGATCTTGCCGTCGTTGATGACCGTGCGGCTGCCGTACGGGGCGATGTACTGGTCGTCCGCGACGACCTGGCCCTGGGGCGTCACCTGGCCGACCTGCTGGGTGCCGAACTGCTGGGTCGAGGCGACAGCGGTGCCCGTGACACCGAGCGCGACGGCGATGCACGCCGTCACCAGAGTCGTCCGGCGGCCGACGCGTCGGCCGAAGAGCCGGATCTGCGCCCTCTCGGTGTTTCGACGCTGCCGTGTGACCTGCATGGAATCATCCCTTCGGGGAGGAGCGGAGCAGTTCGACGTTGCCGTCGAACTGCCACAGTGGGTTCGGCGCGTCACCTTCGGAGGTGTGCACCAGGAAGTAGCCGTTGACTTCCTTCGGTCCGTCGCCGTCGGCCACGTACCGCCCGTCGGCGGTGAGGTCGAGCTGGTAGATCGCCGTCCCCGTGACCTGGACGCCGGGCAGGTGCCACGAGACGACGCAGCGCCAGTCGTTGCCCGGCCCTTCCTGAGCGTCCTGGCCGTCGCTCTTGGTGCACGCCGCCGAGGTCCGCAGCTGGGCCTCCGTGACAGCCGGGCGGTTCAGCTGCCCGGTCTGCATCCGGTACAGGTGCGCGAAGGCGGTGGCGACCGACCGCTGCACCTTGTCCCGGGTGATGCCGGACCCGGTGGACGGGGTCGCCACGGCGACGGCCCCGAACGTGGCCGCGAGGAGCACGGCCAGCGGGAGCAGCGCGGTGGTCAGCGCGCGCCGCCCGGAACCGTCGTCGGTCGGTTGGGTGAAGTCCCGCCGCAGGAAGAGCAGATAGGCCAGCGCCGTCGCGGTCACCGCCCACACGAGGCCGACCGCGATGCCGATCAGCAGCGGTTCGGTCTGCACCGGACCGGTGAACAGGCCGTTCCAGGAGATGAAGGCGTAGCCGGGCAGCGCCAGCCGCAGCGCGACGGGCAGCGGCAGCATCTGGGCGAGCTGCACCGCGAGCGCGACGAGCGCGGGCAGCAGCAGTCCCATCGGGGACCGTCCGAGCACGACGGAGCCGAGCAGCCCGATGGCGGCGAGCGCCAGCGTGGGCGCCAGCACGCAGACCCAGGCCAGCAGGACCTTCCCCGCGGTGTCCGACGGCGACAGCAGATGGCCGTCCAGGCCGACCAGCGGGTGGTTGCCGACCGACACCAGGCCGCCCGCCGCGCTGGAGGCCGCCAGCCCGGCGACGAGCAGCAGGATGACGGTGAGGCTGGCCAGCGCCTTCGCCGCGAAGATCCGGCGGTGCGATCCGACCGCCACCAGCAGGTGGCGCCAGGTCCCCAGCCTGTCCTCCGAGGCGAACACGTCACCGGCGACCAGCGAGGTCAGCAGCGGCAGCGCCCAGCTGCCGGAGAAGCCGAGCACCACCAGTGACCCGGCCCAGCCGGTGGCGTGCATCCACCGGCCGAAGAGGGTGTCGGAAGGGAGCGTGCTCTGCCGGCTCACCGCGGCGACGAAGAGCGCCGGAACGATCCAGCAGGCCAGCACCAGCAGCCTGATCCGCCACTGCGAGACCAGCTTGACCAGTTCGAAACGGTAGCCGCGGGCCACGGAGACGCGGGGCGTTCCGGCGGCGCCGCTCTCGGCGGCCGTCCCGGTCGACGTGGCGGTGGCGGTCATCGGCCTGCCTCCTGTGGTGCGGTGAGGGCGAGGAACGCGGCTTCGAGCGGCGACGTCACCGGTGCCAGCTCGCGCACCGCGACGCCCGCGCCGACGATCCGCGCCACCAGTTCGTCGAGCGCCGGCACCTGGGCGCGCACGACGAGCACTTCGGCGCCGCGCCACTGCCCGGCGTCCTCGACGACGCCGATCCCGGCGGTGTCGGCCGCAAGCCGGCGGGCGGCAAGCGGGTCCGAGGTGAGGAGCCGGTAGTCGAGTTCACGGTTCTCGGCGGCCAGCTTGCCGAGCGGGCCGGAGAAGACCACCCGCCCGGTCGCGAGGATGGTGACCTCGGAGCACAGCGCCTCCAGGTCGTCCATGCGGTGGCTGGAGAGCACGACGCTCGTCCCCTGCGCGGCGAGCCGGGTGAGGACGCCGTGGACGTGCCTCTTGCCGGCCGGGTCCAGGCCGTTGGACGGCTCGTCGAGCACCAGCAGGCGCGGCCTGAGGAGCAGCGCGGCGGCCAGTCCGAGCCGCTGGCGCATGCCGAGCGAGAAGCCGCGCACCCGGTCGGCGGCGACGTCCTTGAGGCCGACCTGGTCGAGCGCCTCGTCGATGCCCGCCGTCCGCGCGTCCTCGCCGCGCAGCGCGGCCAGCGCGGCGAGGTTCTGCCGGGCGGTGAGCGAGGGGTAGAGGCCGGGCCCGTCGACGAACCCGGCGACGCGGGCGGGGGCGGCGAGCGCCCGCCCGACCGGGGCGCCCAGGATCTCCAAGTGCCCTTCGTCCGAGGCCGCCAGGCCCAGGAGCAGGCCCAGCAGGGTCGTCTTGCCGGCGCCGTTCGGTCCGACCAGACCGTGCACCTGCCCCTGCGCGACGTCCAGATCGACGCCGTCGAGAGCCACGACCTCGCCGAAGCACTTCGTGATCCCCCGCGCTCTGACCGCGAGCGGTGTCTCCACAGCCCCTCCTTTCCCAGCCCTCAGGGAATGTAGGGACGGCAGTAGGCGGCAGCGTGCGCCCTCGGTTGAACGCTGGGAGAACGGCAGACGACGGGATCCCGCTGCATGGATGCCCCGGCCGGAGAAGTGATATGACGTCGCGTCAGCTGTGGACGGGCGGTGTCGACGGCGCGGTAGCCTCATGGCGGACGGGCCGTCGGCCGACCGGCCGACCGGCCGACCGGCCGACCGGCCGACCGGCCGACCGGCCGACCGGCCGAGTGGCCCAGTGGCCGCGACGGGGCGGGAGGACGAGGGTGGAGACCGGGCAAGCGGCACTGGAAGCCGGCCTGTACGAGGCCGAGCGCGCGTTGCAGACCGCGATGCGCGCGGGTGACGTCGCGGCGCTGGACCTGCTCCTGGACGACCGGGTCGTCTACACAGGACCCGACGGCCGCTCCCAGACGAAGCACGAGGACTTGGAAGCGCATCGGTCGCGGACCCTCGTCGTCGACGTGCTCGACCAGGAGGACCTGCACGTGACCGTGGCGGGCTCGACCGGGATCACCCGTCCGCTGCTCGCCCTTCAGGGCACCGCCGCAGGGCAGCCGTTCGCGGCACGCCTCCGCTACACGCGCACCTGGGTGCACGCCGACGGCGTCTGGCGCGTCCTCGCCGCCCATGCCGGTCCGGCTGCCGACCTCGGCCTTTGACGCCACGGGGGATCCCCTCGCCCGGAGCGCGTCGGGGGACGTAGCCGGTACCGGCGCGCTACCGGCGCGGCGTCAGCCCGTTACCCGTGCGGCGTCGGCCCGGGGCTCAGGCGAGGGCGGCGACCAGCAGGGCGAAGGCGGCGACGATGTCGGCGACGCGGACGTAGTGGAAGCGGTTCCAGCGATTCATCTGCTCCTTCCAGTCCTGGGGCCGGTTCTCGGGGGTCCACGTCTTGTTCCGGTTGTTGATCGGGACCAGCAGCAGGATCGACATGACCACGCTGAGAAGCAGCAGCGCGCCCGCGGTGACGACGAGGCCGGCGCCGTGGTGGTGCCGTCCGGCGACGGCCCAGACCGCGACGAGGGCGAGTGAGCCGATGTACCAGAACGGCATCACGGCGCCGAGCATCCGGCCCCCGTGGGCGTGGCCGAGCTGGGCGCTGTCCTCCGGGAGGGCGTTGAGGATCGGGTTCATGACGAAGGCGACGGAGAACTCCACCCCCACCATCAGGCCGACGACCACGGTGGTGACGACCTCGAGTGCGCTGAGCATGACGACCCCTCTTGGTAGCTAGCATCGCTAGGTGATGGGTCAACGCTAATACTGCTGCCGCTTGATTGTCTAGCGATGCTAGGATCGAACCATGTCGGTACAGGAACGCAAGGAGCGCGAACGGGCCGAGCGCGAGCGCCTCATCGTGGCGACGGCCCGCGAACTCGCCGAGCAGCAGGGCTGGGACGCGGTCACCACCCGCCGGCTCGCCGAGCGCATCGAATACAGCCAGCCGGTCCTCTACAGCCACTTCCGCGGCAAACGGGAGATCATCGGCGCCATCGCCCTGGAGGGCGCCGCCGAGCTGGCCGCGGCGGTGCGCACGGCGACCGCCGCCGCGAAGGGCCCGCACGGGCGGGCGTACGCCCTCGCCCGCGCCTACCTCGACTTCGCCGCACGCAACCCGGCGGTCTACGACGCCATCTTCCAGCTCGACGGCGGCCTCCCGTACGCGCAGGAGGACACCCCTGAACCTCTCAAGGACGCCTTCGCCGCGCTGCTGGAGTGCCTCGGCGAGGTCGCGGGGGACGGCGTCGACCCGGGACTGTTCACCGAGACGTTCTGGGCGGCGCTGCACGGGCTGGCCACCCTGACCCGCGCGGGACGGCTGCCGCCGGAGCACACCGAGCGCAGGACGCGCCTGCTGGTGGACCGGCTCACCGTCGTCTGACACGTCATCCCGGCGGGCCCGGGGGACGGACGCGGGCAAGGACGCGACATCCACATCCCCCCGGTGGCAGTTCCCTCCACGGAGCCCGCGTCGCCGCGGTCAGCAGGCGGTCGAGCCCCCCGGGAACGAGCGCCGGCGCCCCATGCCCACATCCCAAGCCCCATGGGAAGGCAAAAAGTCCATGGGCTTGAATTTACCATCGGCTTGACTAGCTGCGGACTGGATAATTCCGGTATCCATAATTCCACATACCCGCTTGCGATTCTCCGCACGATGAACAAGGGTTCAATTGCTCCAAGCCATCCTCCGTCAATGCGAAAGTGGCACGACCAAGGGAAAGGCACGGCATTGCAAGCGGCGACAGCAAAGAAGATGAGTGTGCTCACCGGGGCGTTACTGGCAGGTTCGGCGCTGCTCGCGCCGAGCGCCCACGCCCGAGAGGCAACACCGGCCGGGACGTCGCGAACAGTCGCGGCGACACACACGGTCCAGTACCTTTCGAATGACGATTTCGTGCGCGAATACGGCGCACAGAAGGCCCGCGCGTTCGGGATTCCACTGCCGGACGAAACGGCGTCGGCCGCCATACCGATGGACCCTCCCCAGCCGTGGTACAAGATCGACTGGACTACCAAGGACTGGGACGGGCGCACCATCCCGACCAGGCACGGGACCGACGACTTCGGCTTCGTCCACGCGTGCAACGACCACAGCATGTGCGCCGAGGCGCCCATGACGGCGCCGTACCACGGAACTCCGGACAAGTGGACGAGTTCCACCCGCGCCGAGTACTACGGCGTCGCCCTCATCGACGGGGAGCCGGAAATCAAGATCACCACGGTGGCGGAGTTCGGGCACGTGGGCCCCAACGGCGCCGAGGCGCCCGACGGCAAGGTCATCGGAACCATCACCTCGTACTGCCAGGGCATGACGTACTGCCCCTACTGGATCAACGGCTGACCGAGGGGCACGACGGGCGCCGGCGGGCAGGGGGCGTGGAACACTGAGGTGATGAACGCTCATTCAACTCGGGTCCTGCTGGCGCTTCGCCGCTTCGTGGCGGCGCCGATCCCGCCCAGCCGGTTAAGGGTACGGGGCGTGCTGCCGGCCCCGGAGTCGCATGTGCGCGTCATGTTGCACGGCCAGGGGAACATCACCGTCGACCTCCCGATCTGGCGTCCGGACCGATCCGACCGATATGCGCCCATGTGGTATGTGAGCGCCCTCCGAGAATTGGCGGACGCCGTGCAGTCCGGCCGCATGGAAAATCCTGGGACCGAACCAGTGAAAGGTGATGCGCTGATAGCGCAAGGCGTCATCGGTGCGGAGATCGCGACCACCGAAGACGAAGCGGTGGACTTCATTGTGGGCGATCTCGCCGGTGATCCCCTCTGGCATGACGCCGCGGGATCGATCGAACCGGACGTCTACACGCTTGCCGGATTCCAGCAGATCGACGAGAAAGTCGTCCGCGTCTACGTGCACCATGCGGGCCGGGTGATCGGCCTCGACCTGGCGGCACAGAACCGCAAGGCGACCGGCCCGCGGAGCCCCGGCTGGTGGGCGTCGACCAAAATCGTCGCGATCCTGCGGGACGAAGCGACCCTCGCCGCCCATCGCAGCACCGGGACCGACGACCCGTTCTGCGACGCCCTCTTCGACCTGACTCGTTGGGCCTGAGCGGCCGAGGGCCCGTCGAATCTCTGGTGCCCGATCAACTCGCCGCCGCAGCCTCCCTCACCGGCCCGACCGGTGTCAGAACCAGGCCGTCTCCGCCCTGACCAAGGGCCGGCCTGTGAAAGGTGGTCGGCGGCAGCTTCATCACGCAACGCCCGCTCCACCCGACCGAGCGGGAGTTGTTCGAGACCGATGCGCTGAAGGGCCCGGGCGTTCACGAGATCTGCGCCTCGGCGGGCCCAGCCGATTGCCGCCACGACCTCGGGGTCGATGGTCTCGCTCTCGCCGACGACCCAGCCGGCGCGCTCAAGGCGGGCCGGGGCCGGGGCGGGGTAGAGGGAGCCGCTGGAGACCTGGGCGGCTCGCATGATCTCCATGCCCAAGCGAGGGCGCGGGGGGTCGGCCGGACCGCCCGCTGACGCGCAGTGCAGCCGCGATCCGCCGGCTGTCCGGGGGTGGCACCGGGGTTGTCAACCTCCGGGTTCCCGCCCGGCGATCCGCACCCCGGAGGGCCGTGGAACCGGGGTGACGGCGGCCGCGTCGAACGGGCATCGCGCCGGCACCGGGGGGAGAGACGGATGACCGTCTCGCCGTGTGCCCCGGAGGAGAACTCCATCGCCCGCTGACCTGCGGGGGCTGGTGCGACAGTGGTGCAGCCTCGGTGTGATCATGCGCGCTGTCCAGACGCTGTTGATCATGCCAAGGCCGCGAGGGTGAGTCGGCTGCACGACGCCGCCCGCGCCGAGCACCTGTGGGCGCAGGCCCGGTACGCCGCCCGGCGAGTGCGCTACGCCACGGCCGGCCACTACCGGACCTCCCGCTCCGTCCCCTCCATGCTTCCGCATCGAGTGCGCAGAGCTCTCGACGGACCCGAACGCGCGCCGCCGGAAGATCGGATTCCGGTGGCGCGCGCCGCCTCGGCAAGCCGACGGGAAGGGCCGACGCACGACAGCGGAGTACGGCTCAGCGCTCACGCCCCCGCGGCTTCAAGGGGGTGGCGGGCAGCGCCGGGGCGGGGAGGCGGGGGCCCGCGTAGCCGTGGACCTCGCCGAAGCGGCCGGACGACGTCCAGGCGTCGCGGGCCTCGGTGATCTCCTCGGCAGATCGGCCGACGAAGTTCCACCACATGAGGATCTGCTCCTCGAACGGCTCGCCGCCCAGCAGCATCACCGCGCTCTCGTCGTCGGCGCCCAGCGGCAGGCTGGTGCGGCCGCTGCCCAGGTAGAGCATCGACCCCGGGCCGACCCGGACGCCGTCGACCTCGGTCTCGCCGGACATGGCCAGCACCGCGTACTCGAAGTCGCGTTCCAGCGGCAGCCGGGCCGAGGCGCCGGAGGCGAGGCGGATGTCGGCTCCGACGATCGGGGTGTGGACGGTGCCGGGCGAGCGGGCGCCGTCGACCTCGCCGAGCAGGACGGTGGCGTGCAGGCCGTTGCCGCCGGTCACCTCCGGGAGCTGGGCGTGGTGCTCGAAGGCGGGCGCGATGTCGCGGTGGGCGTCGGGCAGCGCGACCCACAGCTGGGCGCCGTGCAGGTAGGGGGCGTGGTCGCGGGGGGACTCCTCGGAGTGCGAGATCCCGCGGCCCGAGGTCATCAGGCCCAGTTCACGGGGCCGCACGGTCTGCTTGCTGCCGAGGCTGTCGCGGTGCAGCACCTCGCCCTCGTGCAGCCAGCTGACCGTCTGCAGTCCCATGTGGGGGTGCGGCGGCACCTGCATGCCGGGTTCGCGGGCGATGTCGTCGGGGCCGTAGTGGTCGACGAAGCACCAGGCCCCGACCATGCGGCGGCCGAGGTTGGGCAGCAGACGGCGCACCACGGTGGACTCGCCCAGCGGCACGGTGCGGGCCGTGAGCAGTTCGCGGACCGGCGCGGCGGACACGTCCTCGCGCCCGCCGCACACGGTGGCCGCCGGTTTCACGTCGAGATTGCTCATGCTCCGATCATGCACCGGGGAACGCCGCGGACGAGCGGTCCACGAGCTTCTCGGGGATGTCGGCGAGGCAGCCGCGCAGTCGCTCGCCGAGCGCCTTGGCCTGCGGGTCGGCGCTGGTGGACGCGGCGACGCCGTCCCCGAGCAGGCCGTGGACGACGAAGTTGACCGCCCGCAGGTTCGCCAGTACGTACCGGCTGACCGGGAGCCTCGCGGTCTCCGGCAGCAGCGCGCGCAGCCGCGGCACGTCGAGCCAGTCGCGCAGCCACTCCCAGGCCGGGTCGTCGCGGGCCCACAGCCCGACGTTCGCGTCGCCGCCCTTGTCCCCGGAGCGTGCGCCGATCAGGGTGCCGAGCGGCAGCCGTACGGTCCTGCCCCAGGCCGCCGCGACCGGCTCGGCGCGCTCCGGGCGGGACTGCGGCTCGGCGGCGCCGGCCGGCGGCACCACGACCGGCGGTACGGCGTCGGCGCGCGCGGGTCGGGGCCGGCCGGCCGCGGAGGGCGGCCGCGGCACGGGGAGGCGGCTGCCGTCGGCGAGAACGGTCTCGGCGGTGACCTCGGCGGCGTCGATCAGCGCGGGCCAGTAGACGCCGTACTCGGTGGCCTTCGGCGAGGCGTGCTCCAGGTGGAGGCCGGGGTAGCCGGCGAGCGCGGTGCCCGCCACGGCGGTGAAGAAGCCGCGCCCGGCCTTGCCCGGGTCGCGGTCCTTGACGGTGACGGTGAGCCGGTCGGCCTCGCCGCCGTGCTCGCGCCGCAGGTCGTAGGTGTCGAAGGCGGCCGGGCCGCCGGTGGCGTCGCGCAGCGTGGCCTCGGCGAAGTCGGCCTTGGCGTCGAGGTCCAGGCCGGTGAGCACGAAGGTGGCGGAGTTGCGGTGGCCGCCGATGTGGTTGAGGCACACCTTCAGGTGCGCGGGCGCGGCTTCGCCGGTGACCGGGCCGACGGAGACCCGGTCGGGGCCCTGCTGGGCGAGCCGCACCGTGTCGAAGCGGGCCACCACGTCGGCGTTGGGGTAGGCGGGGTGGCCGATCTCGTACAGCAGTTGGGCGGTGACGGTGCCGACGGTGACCGCGCCCGCGGTGCCCGGGTGCTTGGTGATGACGCTGGAGCCGTCGGCGTGCAGTTCGGCGATCGGGAAGCCGGGGTGGACCGGGTCGCCGATCTCGGTGAAGAAGGAGTAGTTGCCGCCGGTGGCCTGGGTGCCGCACTCGATGATGTGCCCGGCGGTGACCGCGCCGGCCAGCGCGTCCCAGTCGTCCATCGCCCAGTCGAAGGCCCAGGCCGCCGGGCCGACGACGAGGGAGGCGTCGGTGACCCGGCCGCAGACGACCACGTCGGCGCCGGAGCGCAGCGCCTGGGTGATGCCCCAGCCGCCGAGGTAGGCGTTCGCGGTGACCGGTTCGACGCCGGACCCGGCGAGCGGGCGGCCGGTCGCCAGGTGGGCGAAGTCATGCCCACGGGACTGGAGTTCGGGCAGCCGGTCCAGCAGGTCGTCGCCCGCGACGTGGGCGATCACCGGGCGCAGGCCGCCGAGCGCGGCGAGTTCGCCGAGCTTGGCGGCCAGTCCTGCCGGGTTCAGGCCGCCCGCGTTGACCACGATCTTGATGCCGCGGTCCAGGCAGCTGCCGAGCACGTCCCGCATCTGGGCGAGGAAGGAGACCGCGTAGCCGCCGTCGGGGTCGCGCTGCCGGGCCTTCCACAGCAGCAGCATGGTCAGTTCGGCGAGGTAGTCGCCGGTGAGCACGTCGATCGGGCCGCCTTCGACCATCTCGCGGGCCGCCGACAGCCGGTCGCCGTAGTAGCCGGAGCAGTTGGCTATCCGCAGGGGCCCCTGCCGAGACGTGTGGCGTGAAGTCACCGTACTCTCCCGTCACTTCTCCTCTGGGTCACCGACCTGCACGATCATCTTGCCGGTGTTGGCGCCGCGCAAGACCCCGATGAACGCGTCGACGACGGCGCCGATGCCCTCGGCCACCGTGTCGTCCGGCACGATCCGGCCCGCGCGCAGCTCCGGGACGGCGAACTCCTCCAGTTCGCCCTGGAGTTCGCGGTGGTGGCGGACCAGGAACCCTTCCAGCCTGACCGCGCGGTGCACCAGGTCGTAGAGGTTGCGCGGGGCGGGCGGCGGGTCCGCCGGGTCGTTGTACTGGGCGACGCTCCCGCACCAGGCGATACGGCCGTGCTCGCGCATGTTCGCGATCAGCCCTTCGAGCTGGCCGCCGCCGACGTTCTCGAAGCCGACGTCGACGCCGTCCGGCGCGATCGCCGCCAACTGCTCGGCGAACGGCCCCGCGTGGTAGTCGAAGACCGCGTCGAACCCGAGGTCGCGCACCAGGTGGGCGGCCTTGGCCGCCGAGCCGGTGCTGCCGAGGACCCGGCCGGCGCCGAGCAGGCGGGCGAACTGCCCTGCGGCGCTGCCCACGCCGCCGGCCGCCGACGACACGAAGAAGGTCTCGCCCCTGGCCGGCCGCGCGACGCGGGTCAGGCCGGCGTACGCGGTCAGGCCGGTGCCGCCGAGGACGCCCAGCCGGGTGCGCAGCGGCACCCCGTCGGTGCGCGGCAGCACCCGCGCCTCGTCGGCGGCGACCAGGGCGTGGGTGCGCCAGCCGTGGCGGTGGAAGACCAGGTCGCCGGGGCGCAGGCCGGGGGTGCGGCTGGCGGTGACCCGGCCGACGGCGCGGCCCTCCAGCGGCGCGTTCAGCGCCCAGTGGCCCTCCTCCATCGCCTCGCGCATGTACGGGTCCACGGACAGGTAGATGTTCTCCACGAGCGCGGCGCCGGGCCCGGGGGCCGGCACGGCGTGCTCGGTGAACGCGAAGTCGGTGGGGACCGGCAGGCCGGCCGGGCGGGCGACCTGCTGCACGGTGACGGCGCGGGCCGCGGCGCGCACCGCGGGAGCGGCGTGCGGGGAGATCAGGGGGGCGGTGTGCGGGACGCTCAGGGAGGCGGCGTTGTCGCTGGTCATGGGCGTCACCCTAGGAGCGGGCGGCCCGCGCGGTGCAGGGGTCGGCGGTGATGGACCGGGCACTTCCATGAGCGGCGTCGATGGATGGTGCGGTCACCGCACTAGGGTGGCGGCCATGAGCGAACTCGCCGTGCACGAACTGCGCGTCCTCGTCGCCGTGGAGCGGGCGCGCAGCTTCACCGGCGCGGCGCGGGAGCTGGGCGGGACCCAGTCGGCGGTCTCGCACGCGGTCCGCTCCTGCGAGCGCAAGCTCGGCGTGGTGCTCTTCGACCGCGGCCGGTACGGGGCGCGGCCCACCGCGGCCGGCGAGGCGGCGGCCGCCCAGGCGCGGCGCGTGCTGCGGCTGCTGGCCGGACTCGGCGACGAGGCGCGGGGCGCGGCCACCGGTGAGGCGTCGGGGACGCTGCGGATCGTCGCCTTCCGCAGCGCGGCCGCGCAGGTGCTGCCCGCAGCGCTGGCCCGGCTCACCGCGCGCCATCCGCTGCTGGCGCCCGAGGTGCGGATCGTGCCGGACGTCGGCCGGGGCGCCCCCGGCGAGGTGGCCGACGGACGGGCCGATCTGGCCGTCGCGACGCTCGACGGTTCGGCGCCGGTGCCGGCCGGACTGGTCAGCGGGGTGCTGCTGGAGGAGCCGTACGCCCTGGTGCACCCGGTGGGCGCGGCCGATCCGCGCGCCCTGCCGCTGGTCGACTGGACGGAGAACTGCTCGTCATACACCCGCCGCTGGTGGGCGGAGCAGGACTGGATTCCGCGGGCGACGGTGGACGCGGGGGACGACAGCGTGGTGCTGTCGATGGTCGCGCGCGGGCTCGGCATGGCCGTCATGCCGGGGCTCGCGCTGCTCGACGCCCCGGCCGCCGTCGCGGTGGCCGACCTCGGCCCGCGCCGCCCGACCCGCAAGGTCGGCTACGTCACCACACCGGAGCTGGCGCACACTCTCGCGGTCCGCGCGCTCATCCGCGAACTGCGCTCCACCGCGCCCTCGTTGCTGCCCGCGGCCGCGCAACCCGCCGGTCCGGCGCGTGAGTCGGCGACGGGCTGATCAACGACGGCCGGAACGAGCCCCGAGGCGTGGGCAGCTCGACGGGCGAACGGCTCAGCGGCCCTCGCGCCAGGCGAGCAGCCGCCGGTACGCGTCGAGGCCGTCCGGCACCCATTCCCACTGGGTCAGCCGCGCGGCCAGCTCCTCCTCCGGCAGGAAGGCGTGCCAGGCGACCTCCTCCTGCTGCGGGGCGACCGGCAGTTCGCACCTGACCTGGTAGACGGCGGACCACCAGCGGTGCGAGCCGTTCTCGTAGAGGAAGGTGAACAGCGGCTCGGGCTGCGGCAGTCCGCTGACGCCCAGCTCCTCCTCGGCCTCGCGCAGCGCCGCCTGGTCGTAGCTCTCGCCCGCGCCGACCACGCCGCCGACGAACATGTCGTACAGGGAGGGGAAGACGAGCTTGCGGGCGGTGCGCCGGTGCACGAAGATCCGGCCCTGCCCGTCGCGGGCCAGCACGAACGAGGTGCGGTGGCGCAGCCCTCGGGCGTACGCCTCGGCGCGCGGCGCCTGGCCGACCACCCGGTCGTGTTCGTCCACGATGTCGAGGATCTCGTCCGCGGACAGCGGCGTGTCCGGCTGCGTGTCCGGCTGCTCGCCGGGCGGCTCGGCGTGCAGCGCACGCGGGTGGGGGTCGGGCTGCGGACGGGGAGCTGGCTGCGGCACGTTCAGGCACTTCCTGCGAGCAGGGACTCGGCGACGGCGGTCCGCATGTACAGCACCGAGCGGCCCACCCGGTGCGCCGAGACTATCCCGGCGTCCCGCAACGCGGTCAGGTGCTGGCTGACGCCGCCGGCCGACAGGCCGGTGCGGTCGGCGAGTTCGCTGGTGGAGGCGGGCGCGGCCAGCTCGGCGAGCAGCAGCGCGCGGGTGCGGCCGAGCACCGCGGCGACCGCGGCGGGGACCGGTGCGCGCTCGTCGTGCCAGACCGAACCCCAGCCGCGGCTGGGGTAGAACAGTTGCTTGACCGAAGGCGCCGCGGTGGTGGTGGCCACACCGGACCAGGCGAAGACCGAGGGCACCAGGACCATGCCCCGGCCGCCGAGGTCGACGCCGGGCGGGCAGTGCTTCTTGTCCACGGTGAGCACCCCCGCGCCCCACCGCACGGTCGGGTGCAGGTCGCCGAGCACCGCCTCCGCGCCGTCCGCCGCGAGCCGCCTGGCCTGGTGGAAGACGTCGGCCTCCAGCACCGCCTGCACCCGTGGCCAGTAGGGGGCCAGGGCCAGCTCCCAGTACGTGCGGATCTCGGCGGTGAGCCGGGCCAGGCCGTCGGCCGGATCGGCGTCCATCGCCTCGATCCGCGCGGTGCGCAGCCCGTACGCGTCCAGCTCCCGCCTGACCTCCGGCGCCGGTGTGGCGGCGACCTCGCGCAGTTCCGCGGGCAGACCGGCGCCCGGCCCGGTCGCGGGCGGCGGGGTGATGAAGTCCGGGGTGTAGCCGGCGGGCGGCACCAGGTCGAGGAGCAGGCAGCGGTCCAGGCCGGCGGCGGCCAGCCGCGGCGCGACCTCGTCCCGCCAGCGGCGGTGCACCGAGTGCGGCCCCGCGTTCTGGAAGGCCCGGACGCTCGCGACCACCTCCCACAGCGGCGATACCGCGAAGCGGGTCCGCGCCATGTCACTCGCCGAGAAGGCGAACCGGACGTTCCCCGCCATGTCGACTCCCCCGTCGCCGGCTGCCGTTCGCCGGATTCAGCCATGCCTTAATCAATGCCGTCAACCCAGGGGGCCGCCGCACCATTCCTTCATGACCACTCCCGTCCTGCAACCCCCGCAGCCGCCGAGCCGCCCGGGCGGCGCACCGCCCGAGGCGCCCCGGGCGCGGCCCGGCCGGGTGCGCGCCGCCGTGGCCGGGCACTTCGGCGGGCTGCCGGGACCGTTCTGGGTGGTCTTCGCCGGCACGGTCATCAACCGGGTGGGCACGATGGTGGTGCCGTTCCTGGTCTTCTACCTCGGCTCACGCGGCGTCACCACCGGGCAGACCCCGTACGTCCTCGGCGCGCTCGGCGCCGGCGGACTGGCCGGGCCGGTGCTCGGCGGCTGGTTCGCGGACCGGCTGGGGCGGCGTCCTGCCATCCTCACCGGCATGGTCGCCACGCCGGTCAGCCAGGCGCTGCTGTTCTGCTCACCGGGCCTGGCGACGCTCGCGGTCGCCGCCGCGCTGGTCGGCGCGGCGAGCAGCCTGCACGCTCCGGGGGTCGCGGCGGTCATCGTCGACTCGGCGGGACCGTCCCGCCGCCAGGCCGCCTTCGGGCTCTACCACTGGGCGATCAACCTCGGCGCGGCCACCGCGGGCGCGCTCGGCGGCTTCCTGGTGGACCGCGGGTTCTGGCTGCTGTTCGCGGTGGACGCGGTGACCTGCCTGGGCTTCGCGGCGGTCGCGGCGGTGGCGCTGCCGCGCGACCCGGTCCGCCCGGCGAAGTCCGCGGCGCCCGGCGGGGGTTACGGCGTGGTGCTGCGCGACCGGCTGCTGCTGGCCTTCGTGACGGTGTCCGTCGCCGGCGAATGCGTGTACGCGCAGACCGAGTTCACGGTGCCGATGGCCATCCGCGACCACGGGCTGCCGGCGAGCGTGTACGGGCTGGTGGCGGTGGTCAACGCGGCGCTCGTGGTGGCCCTGCAGCCGTTCGCCAACACGTGGGTGCTGCGCTTCGACCGGATGCGGGTGTGGGCGGCGGCGTCCGTGCTGGTCGCCGCGGGCGTCGGGCTGACCGGGACGGCGCACACCACCGGCGGCTTCGTGGCGACGGTGGTGGTGTGGAGCGCGGGCGAGGTGTGCGCGGGCGGCATCGCCACGTCGGTCGTGGCCGACCTGGCCCCCGACCACGCCCGTGCCCGCTACCAGGCGGCCCTCAACTGGGCGCGCGGCGCGGCCCGCTTCCTGGCCCTCGCCTTCGGCCCCGCCCTCTACGCGACCGGCGGCCCGGCCGCCCTGTGGTGGACGGTCGTCGCCGTGGGGCTGTGCGGTGCGCTCGGCGCGCTGCTGCTGCGCCCGGCGCTGCGTGCGGTGCGCCGCCCCTGAGCGGGCGGTCCGGCGCTCACGGGGGTGCCGGACCGCCTACCACCGCCCGGCCCTCGCACGGCGGCCCCACTCCCCTGGCGACCGGGCCCGCCGGGTGAAGTGGGAGGTGGCTGGTTAGTGTGGTCGGGTGAGCGACATCGGCCGGCTGCGCGGCGCCCGTGAGGCGGTACGGCTGTGGTTCGCGCCCAGCCGGGTGGAGGCGGAGGGCGCCACGCCCGACTACCGCTTCTCGCTCGCGAACGAGCGCACGTTCCTGGCCTGGATCCGTACCGCCCTCGCGCTGATCGGCGGCGGCTTCGCGGTCGACCAGTTCCTCACCCACCACCTCACGCACTGGGTCCGGGTCGCGCTGTCCCTCGCGCTGCTCGCCGGCGGCGTCGCCTGCACGCTGCGCGCGGTCAACCACTGGGTGCGCTGCGAGCGGGCGATGCGCCGCGGCACCGATCTGCCCCAGTCGCGCTTCCCCGCCTCCCTCGCGATCCTCGTCGCGGTGATCGCGGTCGCCATGGTGGCCGTGGTGCTCTTCGGCTGGGCCGGCTGATGGACGCGGCCCCGGCGGGCGAGGGCGGCGCGCGTACCGGGTCGGGCCGGTGGGTCGCGGTCGAGACCGACCGCGACCCGGGGCTGCAGCCGGAACGCACCCGGCTGGCGTGGCGGCGCACCACCCTGTCCTGGGCGGTCGTCGCCGTGCTCGGCGTCCGCCAGGCGCTGCGCCGCCCCGGCGGCGGGGCGGCGCTCCCGGTCACCGCGGTCTGCGTCCTCGCCGCCGTCTTCCTCGCCTTCCTGGCCCTCGCGCACCTGCGCATCCAGCGCCTCGGCCGGAGCCCGCAGCCGGCGCGCCTGAGCCGGCGAGCCGCGCTCGCCGTCCTCACCTGCACCCTCGCACTCGCCGCGTGCGGCGCCGCCCTGATCCTCTAGCACGGGCACCGCACCGGCGCCGGGCCGGTCTGGCGCGGCGCCCCGGTTCGTCAGCGGGCCGCCCGCGCCGCGGTCTCGGCCGCGGCGCCGCCCGGCGCGTCGGCGCCGGCGCCGGCCGCGGCGCGGTCCGCCGGGGCGACCGCGGCGGACGGCGGGGCTTCGGAGGGGCGGCGCAGACCCGCCCAGGCGACGAGGGCGACCAGGGCGAGGGCGACGCCGGCGATGGCGAAGCTGAGGGTGTACTGGGACTCGGCGGGGAGGGCGGGGGTGCCCGGGGGCAGGTGGGGGACGGTCTTGGAGGCGAGGACGGTGGTGACGACGGCGCTGCCGATCGCGCTGCCGGTGGAGCGCGAGATGGAGTTGATGCCGTTGGCGATGCCGGTCTGGTGGTGCGGCACGCTGCGGACGATGACGGCGGGCATCGCCGCGTACCCGAAGGCGATCGCGACGCCGACGAGCGCGCCCGCGCCGATCACCGAGAAGCTGTGCGCGTGGTCGGCGACGATCCAGCCGAATCCGGCCGCGCCGGCCAGCGCGGCGAGGAGCAGCACCAGGCGCGGCCCGTGCCGCCGTACGAGCGCGCCGCCGACGGGCGCGGCCACCAGCGACACCAGGGTGCTGGGCAGCAGGTACTCCACGGACGCGCGCAGCACGCTCGCGTCGAAGCCGTAGCCGATCAGCCGCGACGGCATCTGCGCCAGGTAGGACACGCCGATGAAGAGGACGAAGGCACCGAAGCCGACCAGGAGTCCGGCGAGGTTCGCCATGAGCACCGGGCGGTGGACGAACATCCGCATGTCGACCAGCGGTTCGCGCACCCTGCGCTCGACCAGCACCCACACCGCGCCCATCAGCACCGACCCAGCGAAGCAGCCGGCCGTGCGGACGGAGGACCAGCCCCACTCGTGGCCCTGGCTGATCGCGAGCAGCAGGAGGACGAGGGTGAGCGCCAGGGTCAGCGTGCCGAGCACGTCGGTGCGGCCGCCGGTCCTGTGCCGGGTCGCGGGGACCAGGGTGAGCACGGCGACGAGCACCAGCACGGCCATGCCGGTGGCCAGCCAGAAGGCGCTGCGGTAGTCGGGGTGCGCGCCGGAGGTGAGCAGCCCGGTGGCGACCAGTGCGATGCCGCTGCCGAACGCGAAGGCGCCGCTGGCCAGGGCCATCGCGCCGGGGAGCTTCTTCGGTTCGATCTCCTCGCGCAGGATCGACAGCGCGAGCGGGAAGATCGCGGTCGCCGCGCCCTGCAGGACCCGGCCGGCGATCAGCCAGAGCAGCGAGTGCGTGGTGGCCGCCAGCAGCGTGCCGGCGATGAGCACCAGCAGCACCCCGACGAGGGTGGGCTTCTTGCCGTGCTGGTCGCCGAAGCGTCCCAGCAGCGGCGTGAAGACCGCCGCGGACAGCAGCGTCGCCGTGGTCACCCAGCTGGCGTTGGCGGCCGTGGTGTGCAGGCTCGTCTGGATCAGGCCGAGGATCGGCACCACCAGCGTCTGCATCATCGACACGACCATCGCGGCCAGGCTCAGCGCGAGGACGGTGCCTTTCGTGCTCCTCCCCGGGTGGCCGGGGCGGAGCGCGTGGCCGGGCTGCGGCGCGGTACTGCTGCTCATCGCGGAGATGTCCTTCAGGTCCTGGATACTTAAAGATGTCAAGCAAATGTCCTGATGGATGCTAGGCGCGACTACTTAAGGTCGTCAAACAGAAGATCGATGCCCTGAAGCATCGGCGCGGGCCTCCGCCACCCGGTCGTACGGGGTCGCCGCGCCCGTCGTCAGCGGGCGCCGACCTCCGGCTCCGGGGCGAGGATGTCCAGTTCGCGCAGGGCGCCGACGCAGATCGCGCGCATCAGGGACTCCGCCGCGGCGGCGTCGCGGGCCCTGACCGCCTCCGCGACACGGACGTGCAGGGTCACCGCCTCGGGGTCGGGAGCGGTGAACATCACATGGTGCTCGGTGCGGCCGGTGAGCACCTCGGCGACCACGTCGCCGAGCCGGGCGAACATCTCGTTGCCCGACGCCTCCAGCATCACCCGGTGGAAGGCCACGTCGTGGACGAGGTACGCGGCGAGGTCGGCCGCGCGGCCGGCGGCCGCCATCTCGGCGGCGAGCACGGTGAGTTCGCGGCACTGCGCGGGCGTGGCCGCGTCCGCCGCGAGGCCCGCGGCGACCGGCTCGACGGCGGTGCGCAGCGTGGTCAGCGAGCGCAGTTGGCGCGCGCGGTCGGCGCCGGCCAGCCGCCACCGGATCACCGCGGGGTCGAAGACGTTCCACTCCTCGGTGCGCCGGACCGTGACGCCGACCCGGCGCCGGGTCTCCACCAGGTGCATCGCCTCCAGCACCCGCACCGCCTCCCGCACGACCGTGCGGGACACCCCGTAGCGCGCCTCGAGTTCGTCGATCCGCAGCACCGTCCCCGGCGGGTGCTCGCCGGAGGCGATGGCCGGGCCCAGCTCGGCCAGGACCCGGGAGTGCAGCCCGTTGGCGTGACCGGCGGCGGGGGCGTCGCGCCGGTCGTGCGGGGCTTCCTGCTGAGGCATGGGCCAAGCGTAGTTGGTCACCACTGTCGTATGACTTTTAGATCACAGACTCTTGAATAAGTAGTACCTAACGTGTTCAGTGGTCCGCAGCCGCCGGGCGGGGTCTCCCCCGTCTCCGCCCGGCGGTCCCCCAAGGAGGTAGGAACCGATGACGCCCGCACCGCAGCTGCTCCCGGTGATCGTGGTCATGGGAGTCTCCGGCTCGGGCAAGTCCACCGTCGGCGGCCTGCTGGCCGAGCGGCTCGGCGTCCCCTACGCCGAGGCCGACGACTTCCACCCGCCGGCCAACATCGCCAAGATGTCCGCCGGTCACCCGCTGGACGACACCGACCGGGCGCCCTGGCTCGACGCGATCGCCGGCTGGATCGAGGAGCGCGCCGGCCACGGCGGCGTGGTCAGCTGCTCGGCGCTGCGCCGCCGTTACCGCGACCGGCTGCGGCGCGACGCGCCCGACCTGTTCTTCCTCCACCTGGACGGCTCACCGGAGCTGATCGCCTCGCGGCTCGCCGCGCGGATGCAGCACTTCATGCCGTCCGGCCTGCTGGCCTCGCAGTTCGAGGCGCTCGAACCACTGGAGCCCGACGAGGCGGGGGCGGTCGTCCCCGTCGACGGCGGCGCGCGGCAGATCGCCGAGCGGGCGCTCGCCGCGCTGCCCGGCGCCACCGGGCGCTAGCGCCCCTCCCCCTCCCCGTCCGACCCGCCGTCACCGCGGCCGCCGCCTCGGCACCCGCCGCCTCCGGTGGCCGCCGCCGTCACGGCGCCCTGTCCGCCGCCCCTCACGCCCCCGTCCCCCTGGAGTCCTCCGTGTCCGCACTCAGCGTCGAGCTGCTGGCCGCCGCCACGCCCCCGCCGATCACCGACGCCGGCAACACCCGGCTCGCCCTGGCCGCACTGGCCGGTATCGCCGTCATCGTCGTGCTGATCACCCGCTTCAAGCTGCACGCCTTCCTGGCGCTGACCATCGGCGCCGGTGTGCTGGGCTCGGTCGCCGGCGCCCCGCTCGCCAAGACCATCACCAGTTACACCACCGGCCTGGGCACCACGGTGGCCAGTGTCGGCACGCTGATCGCGCTGGGCGCGATCCTCGGCAAGCTGCTCGCGGACTCCGGCGGCGCCGACCAGATCGTGGACACCATCCTGGCCAGGACCAGCGAGAAGCGGCTGCCCTGGGCGATGGCGCTGATCGCGGGCCTGGTCGGGCTTCCGCTGTTCTTCGAGATCGGCATCGTCCTGCTGATCCCGGTGGTGCTGCTGGTCGCCAGGCGCAGCGGTCAGTCGCTGATCAGGATCGGCATACCCGCACTCGCCGGCCTGTCGGTCATGCACGGCCTGGTGCCCCCGCACCCCGGGCCGCTCGCCGCGATCGACGCCATCCACGCCGACATGGGCACCACCCTCGCGCTCGGCGTACTGGTCGCGCTGCCCACGCTGGCGCTGGCGGGACCGCTCTTCGGGCGGGTCGCCTCGCGCTGGGTGGACGTCGCACCGCCGGAGCGGATGACCCCGGCGCGTGCCTCGGACGACCTGGAGAAGCGGCCGGGCTTCGCCGCCACCGCCTGCACGATGCTGCTGCCGGTCGCCCTGATGCTCGCCAAGGCACTGGCCGACGTGATCGTGGACGACCAGAACAGCCTCGCCTACCGGATCTTCGACGTGATCGGCACGCCGCTGGTCGCACTGCTGGCCGCGGTGATCGTGGCGATGTTCACGCTCGGCCGGGCCGCCGGGTTCGGCAAGGACCGGCTGTCCTCGACGGTGGACGCCTCGCTCGCGCCGATCGCCGGGATCATGCTCATCGTCGGCGCCGGCGGTGGTTTCAAGCAGACCCTGATCGACTGCGGGGTGGGCCAGACGATCCTCGACTGGTCGAAGGACTGGCACATCTCGGCGCTGCTGCTCGGCTGGCTGATCGCCGTGCTGATCCGGGTGGCGACGGGCTCGGCGACCGTGGCGATCATCTCGGCCTCCGGCCTGGTCGCGCCCCTTGCCGCGAACATGTCCGGCACCCACACCGCGCTCCTGGTGCTCGCGGTGGGCGCCGGCTCGCTCTTCTTCTCCCACGTCAACGACGCGGGATTCTGGCTGGTCAAGGAGTACTTCGGGATGGACGTCCCGCAGACGCTCAAGACCTGGTCGGCGATGGAGACGGTGATCTCGGTGGTGGCGCTCGGGTTCGTGATGCTCCTCTCGGTGATCGTCTAGCCGCCCGCGACCACCCGGCCTGCGACGACCGGCCTGCGACGACCGGCCCGCGAACCCACCGGCGGGCGGCCGTACCCCTCTCATGCGGGGTACGGCCGCCCGCCCCGGCCTGTCACCAGCGCGGCACGCTCGGCGTCTGCCACCGGGGGTCGGCCTTGCGCATCGCCGCCGCGTCGTCGCGGTCGCGCATCGTGCCGTCGTCCTCCAGCCAGCGCCGGTGCAGCGCGGCCAGCACCTCGCGGTCCAGCTCGACGCCGAGCCCCGGCCGGTCGGACACCGCCAGCCGGCCGCCCTCGAAGACGTGCCGCTCGGTGATGACGTCCTCGGTCTGCCACGGGTAGTGGGAGTCGCAGGCGTAGTCGAGGTTGGGCACGGTCGCCGCGACGTGGGTCATGGCGGCGAGGCTGATGCCCAGGTGGGTGTTGGAGTGCATGGACAGGCCGACGCCGAAGGTGCGGCAGACCGCTGCGAGCTGCTGGGTGTTGCGCAGCCCGCCCCAGTAGTGGTGGTCGGAGAGCACGACCTGGACGGCGCCGCGGGTGAACGCCTCCTGGATCTCCGGGAAGGTCGTCACGCACATGTTCGTGGCCAGCGGCACCTCGGTGCCCGCGGCGACCTCGGCCATCCGGTCGGTGCTGCTGGCCGGGTCCTCCAGGTACTCCAGGACGTCCGCGAGTTCGCGGGCGACGTGCAGCGAGGTCGGCACCGACCACGCGCCGTTGGGGTCCAGGCGCAGCGGGCGGCCGGGGAACGCCTCGGCGAGCGCGCGGACGGCGGCGATCTCCTCCTCGGGCGGGAAGACCCCGCCCTTGAGCTTGAAGGAGCCGAAGCCGTATGTCTCGGCGAAGCGCCGGGCCTGGGCGACCACGCCCTCCGGGTCGAGGGCGGCGCCCCAGTCGTCGGGCTCGCCCTGGCCCTGGGGGTGGGCGGCGAGCCGGTAGAAGAGGTAGGCGCTGTAGTCGATGTGGTCGCGGACCTTGCCGCCGAGCAGGGCGTGCACCGGCAGGCCGAGCGCCTTGCCGAGCGCGTCGAGGCAGGCCACCTCGAAGCCGGAGATCACCGACAGCCGCAGCTTGTCCGCGGTCTGCACGCCCCGCAGGCCGCCGACGTCGACCGAGTCCGACACCTCCGCCGGGTCGCCGCAGACCTGCTCGGCGAGGGTGAACAGGCCGTTCAGGTCGCTGACCGGCCGGCCGGGCAGGGCCTTGGCGAGGGGTGCCGCGAGGTCGAGATAACGGGTGTCACCGTAGGTCTCACCCACCCCGGTCGTACCGTCGGCGGTGACGACCTCGATGATGAGCCGGGGGGTGTAGGGCTGGTGGACGCCCTGGGTGTTGAGCAGTGGCGGGTCCGCGATCAGGATGGGGGTCAGCCGCACCTCGGTCACCGTGAGCGCCGCCGAGCGGTCCGTCGCATCCACTGTCTTCATATGTGAATTATGTTCACCCATAAGTCCAGAGAGTAGGCGCGCCGCCCCTCGCCCGTCAACGCGGCCGGGGGCGCGGGGGAACTGGACGGCATACCGACCAGTCGGTACGATTTCCGCATGAGCGATACGGACACCCCCCGGGGCCTCGACCTCGCCCGGCTCCGCGACCTGCTGGACCGGGAACGCCCCGGCCTGGTGGCCGCAGACCTGCGGGCGGACCTCGTCGAGGGCGGCCGGTCCAACCTCACCTACCGGGTCACCGACGGCGCCGGCTCCTGGGTGGTGCGCCGCCCTCCGCTCGGGCACGTCCTCGCCACCGCGCACGACATGGCCCGCGAGCACCGCGTGATGTCCGCCCTCGCGCCGACCCCGGTGCCGGTCCCCCGCACCGTGCTGCTCTGCGAGGACGACACGGTCATCGGCGCGCCCTTCTACGTGATGGACTTCGTGCCGGGCACCCCGTACCGCACCGAGAGCCAGCTGCGGGAGCTGGGCGCCGAGCGGACCCGGGCGGTCGCGCTGACCCTCGTCGACACCCTGGTGGACCTGCACGCGGTGGACCCGGCGGCGGTCGGCCTCGACGACTTCGGCCGGCCGGAGGGGTTCCTCGACCGCCAGCTGCGGCGCTGGGGCAAGCAGCTCGACGCCTCCCGCAGCCGTGAGCTGCCCGGCATCGACGAGCTGCACGCCGCGCTCGGCCGGGCGATGCCGGCCTCCCCCGCGCCGGCCGTCGTGCACGGCGACTACCGGCTCGACAACGTGCTCTTCGACCGGGACGACCGGCTGACCGCCGTGCTGGACTGGGAGATGTCCACCCTCGGCGACCCGCTCACCGACCTCGGGCTGCTGGTGATGTACGGCGAGCAGCACGGCGTCCCCGACTTCCCCGCGCCGACCACCGGCGGCGCCCCCGGCCATCCGTCCACCGACGAGGTGGTCGAGCGCTACGCCCGCCGCTCCGGCCGCGACGTCTCCTCGATCGGCTGGTACACCGCCTTCGCCTACTTCAAGCTCGCGGTGATCCTGGAGGGCATCCACTACCGCTGGACGCTCGGTCAGACCCTCGGGCGCGGCTTCGACCGCATCGGCAGCGTCGTGCCCCTCTTCATCGAACGCGGCCTGCACACCCTCCAGCACGAGAAGGGCTGACCCACCATGGACTTCGGCTTCGACGCCAGGACCACGGAACTGCGCGAGCGGCTGGCCGCGTTCCTCGACGAGCACGTGTACCCGGCGGAGGCGGTCTTCGACGAGCAGCGCGAGCAGGCCACCGGCGAGGCCGTCTGGTCGGCGCCGCCGGTCGTGGAGCAGCTCAAGGCCGAGGCCCGCGGGCAGGGTCTGTGGAACCTCTTCCTGCCCGGCGAGCACGGCGCGGGACTGACCAACCTTCAGTACGCGCCGCTGGCCGAACTCACCGGCCGCAGCCCGCACCTCGCGCCGCCCGCGCTCAACTGCGCGGCCCCCGACACCGGGAACATGGAAGTGCTCGCGGAGTTCGGCACCCCGGCGCAGCGCAAGGAGTGGCTGGAGCCGCTGCTGGCCGGCGAGATCAGGTCGGCGTTCGCGATGACCGAGCCGGACGTCGCCTCCTCGGACGCGACCAACATCGAGACGCGCATCGAGCGCGACGGCGACTCGTACGTCGTCAACGGCCGCAAGTGGTACATCTCCGGGGCGATGAACCCGCGGTGCGCGATCTTCATCGTGATGGGCAAGACCGACCCGGCCGCCGACCGGCACCGCCAGCAGAGCCAGATCCTGGTGCCGCGGGACACCCCGGGCATCGAAGTACGGCGCGGCATGCGGGTGTTCGGCTTCGACGACGGCGACCACGGCGGGCACGCCGAGGTGGTCTTCCACGACGTGCGGGTGCCGGCCGCGAACCTGATCGGCGAGGAGGGCGGCGGCTTCGCCATCGCCCAGGCGCGGCTGGGCCCCGGCCGCATCCACCACTGCATGCGGCTGATCGGCATGGCCGAGCGCGCCCTGGAGCTGATGTGCCGGCGCGCCGCCGGCCGGGTCGCCTTCGGCAAGCCGCTCGCCGCGCAGGGCGTGGTGCAGGAGTGGATCGCCGAAGCCCGCGTGGAGATCGAGCAGTTGCGGCTGCTGGTGCTCAAGACGGCCTGGCTGATGGACACCGTCGGCAACCAGGGCGCGCACACCGAGATCCAGGCGATCAAGATCGCCACGCCCGCGGCCGTGCAGCGCATCGTCGACCGCGCCATCCAGGTGCACGGGGCCGGCGGCGTCGGCCAGGACTTCCCGCTCGCCCACCTCTGGGCCGCGGCGCGGACACTGCGTTTGGCCGACGGCCCGGACGAGGTCCACAAGCGGTCGCTGGCGCGACGCGAGCTCAAGAAATACGCCTGACGGCGTTTGTCCCGCCGACGCCCCCCGCCCCACCCGGGGCGCGGGGAACGGCGCGAGCGACCCACCGGCCCGGAAACGACCGCAGCAGCCCCACCCGGCCGGTGACCACGTACAGTCCCCGCGGCGGCTGGCCGCGCGGTTCCCCGCGCCCCTCAAAAACCCCGGGCTGCGCCCGGAACACGCCGGGCGTCACGCAGCGCCAGGGGCGCGATCAGCCCACCCACCGGCAGGTGGTCCGGGGACGACGGCAACGGCCCGAACGGGCCGGTGGTGGGGTGACCGCCGGGAGGCGGACGGGTCAGGGGATGACGACGAGGCGGCCGGTGGTCGTGCCGTCGGCCACCCGCTGGACCGCGCCGGCCGCGCCGGCGAACGGCACGCGCTCGGTGACGAGCGGCCGTACCAGCCCCTCGGCGGCCAGGCGGCCCAGCTCGTCGTGGGCCTGCCGCACCGCGACCGGGTCGTGGGTGTTGTACAGCCCCCAGTGCAGCCCGAGGATCGCGTAGTTCTTCACCAGCGCGTGGTTGAGGCCGGGCGCCGGGATCGTGCCCGAGGTGAAGCCGACGACCACGATCCGCCCCTCGAAGGCGACGCACTTGGTGGACTTCGTGTACGCCTCGCCGCCCACCGGGTCGTAGACCACGTTCGCGCCGCGGCCCGCGGTCGCCTCCTTCACCACGGCCACGAAGTCCTCACGGTGGCGGTCCACCACGATGTCCGCGCCCAGCTCGCGGGCGGCCTTCGCCTTCTCGGGGCCGCCGACCACGCCGATCACGGTGGCGCCCGCGGCCTTGCCGAGCTGGACGGCCGCGCTGCCCACGCCGCCCGCGGCGGCGTGCACGAGCAGCGTCTCGCCGGGTCGGAGGGCGGCCCGCCGGTGCAGGCCGAACCATCCGGTCTGGTAGCCGATGTGCAGCGCGGCGGCCTCCGCGTCGTCCAGCGCCTCGGGCGCGGGCAGCACGCCGGCCGCGGGAACCACCGCGTACTCGGCGAAGGCGCCGGCCGGCAGCGCCGCCGGAGTGATCACCCGGGCGCCGGCGTCGAGCCCGGTGACGCCCTCGCCGACCGCCTCGACCCGCCCGCACATCTCCACGCCGGGGGTGAAGGGCAGCGGCGGCCTGATCTGGTACTGGCCGCGGCACAGCATCGCGTCGGGGAAGTTCACATTCGCGGCCAGCACCCGCAACAGCACCTCGCCGGGGCCCGGTTCGGGCGCCGGGACCTCGTCGAGGCGCATCGCCTCGCGCGGTTCGCCGTTCTCGTGGACGCGCCATGCCTTCACGTGGGAACTCCCCAGGGGGTCAGGGCCGCCGCACCGAGTGCAGCAGCAGATCGGAGAACTCGGTGGCGACCTGCTCCGCGGACAGCGGTCCGTCCGCGTGGTACCAGGTGCCGAGATGGTGCACGGAGCCGAAGAAGTAGTCGACGACGAGGTCGGGCCGCAGTTCGGCGCGGAAGTGCCCGTCGCGCTGCCCCTCCTCGACCAGCGAGCGGAACCGCTCGTGGTAGCGGCGCCGTTCGGCACGCACCGCCTTCTGCTTCTCCGGGCTCAGCTGGTGCATCGAGCGGAAGAAGATCTTCGTGTCGTCGAGGTTCTGGATGCTGGTGACGACGACGTCCGCGGCGGCCTCGGCGAGCCGCTCGGGCACGTCGGTGGGGCGGGCGGCGATCGCGTCGAGCCGCTCGGTCTGCAGCCGCAGCACCCGGGCGTAGATCTCGTGCAGCAGGTCGTCCTTGGAGCCGAAGTAGTGGTAGAGCGCGCCCTTGGTGACGCCGGCCGCCTCCACGATCTCCTGGACGGAGGTGCGGTCGTAGCCGCGCTCGGCGAACAGCCGGGTGGCCTCGGCGAGCAGCCGCTCGGGTACGGCGGCGCCCGCGCCCGCCCCGGCGGCCGTACCCGGCCCCGCGCCGGCGCCCGTCCCCGCGCCGCTGCCGCCCGTCGCGCTGCGTGCCATGACCTGACCTCTCTCCCTGCCGTGCGGCGCCGGTGGCGACCGGCTGCCGGCATCCCGACCGGTATGGACCCTATCCGGCCGCCGCCCGCAGCTCCCGCCGCAGGATCTTGCCGGTCGCGGTCTTCGGCAGCTCGCCGAGCACCTCGACCTCGCGCGGGTACTTGTACGCGGCAAGCCGCTCCCTGCAGTAGGCGACCAGCTGCGCGGCGTCGGCCTCGGCTCCCGGGCGCAGGCTCACGTACGCCTTGACGCTCTCGCCGCGGTAGGCGTCGGGGACGCCGACGACGGCCGCCTCGCGGACCGCGGGGTGGGTGTAGAGGACGTCCTCGACCTCGCGCGGCCACACCTTGAAGCCGGACGCGTTGATCATGTCCTTCTTGCGGTCGACGACGTAGAGCCAGCCGTCCTCGTCCATGAAGCCGATGTCGCCGGTGAGCAGCTCGCCGCCGGGGATGGCGGCGGCCGACTCCTGCGGCAGGTTCCAGTACCCGGGGACGACCATCGGCCCGCTGACGGCTATCTCGCCGTGCTCGCCGAAGGGCACCTCGGCGCCCGTGTCGTCCAGGATCCTGACCATGGTGCCGGGGCCCGGCACGCCCACCGCGAGGGTGCCCGACGCGGGGTCGACGGGCGCCTCGCTGCCGGGCGGCACGCTCGCGCAGGGCGCGGTGCACTCGGTGAGGCCGTAGCCGTTGGCCAGGTAGAGGCCGCCGGTGCGGGCGCGGAACCCCTCGACCACCGCGGGCGGCAGCGGCGCGCCGCCGGAGGAGATCAGCTGGAAGGACGCGAAGTCCTCCGCGGTCGCGTCCGGCCTGGCCAGCAGCGCCATGAAGGCGGTGGACGGGCCGACGGTGTAGGTCGGCCGGTGCTCGCGCAGTGCGTCGAGGACCACGCCCGGCTCGAACCGGTAGGCCAGCGCCACGGCGTAGCCGCCGGCGAGCGCGGCGCCCAGCTGGCAGACCATGCCGGTGATGTGGAAGAGCGGCGCGAGCGCGAAGTAGACCGCGTCGTCGTCGAAGTCCTGGAGCCGCACCTGGCGGTGGGCGTTGAAGGAGATGTTGCCGTGGGTGTTGAGGGCGCCCTTCGGCTTGCCGCTGGTGCCCGAGGTGTAGCTGATCAGCGCGATGTCGCCGGCCTGCGGCAGCGCGACGTCCGGCCGCGGTCCTGCGGCCGCGCGGGCGGCGGCCAGCACGTCGTGCGCGTCGGCCGCGGGCTGCCGCGCACCGGTCAGCACCCGCGGGTCGTCGCGGCTCTGCAGGTCGAACTCGCTGGCGGTGAGCGCGAACCGGACCGGTGTGCGCGCGGCGGCGTCCCGCACGTAGCCGTCCCAGGCGCGCTCGGAGCAGACGATTCCGGCGGCGGCGGCGTCGGTCAGGATGTGGGTGAGCTCCTGCGCCTTGTACATCGGGTTGACCGGGATGACCGCGCCGCCCGCCTTCCACGCGGCGAGCACGGCCACCGCGAACTGCGGCACGTTCTGCAGCATCACCGCGAGCCGGTCGCCTGCCGCGAAGCCGCGGCCGGCCAGGTACCGGGCCAGCCCGTCGGAGAGCGCGTCCAGTTCGCCGTACGTCAGCGCGCCGTCGAAGTAGTACAGCGCGGTCCGCTCGGGAACCCGTCCGGCGTGGTCCAGGAAGCTGTGCAGGACCGATGCCGGGTGCTCGACGGGCTCGCGCTGCTCCTCGGTGAAGTGCTTGAGCCAGGGCCGGTCCGCGTATCCGGTCATGCGCGCTCACCCTTCCCGTGCGGCGCGGACGCCTGCTGCGCCGACGCCTGCTCTGCCGATGCCTGCTGTGTGGCGGCGTGCTGCGCCTGGAGGTCCTCGTAGCCGCGCTGCAGCTTGTTCATGCCCCCGAGCCAGCGCTCGGGCTCCGCGGCGCGGGCGGCGTAGTAGTCCGCGACCTCGGGGTGCGGCAGGATCAGGAAGCGCTCGGCGGCGATGCCGTCGAGCACGGCCCGCGCGACGTCCTCCGGCTCGATGGCGCCCGGTCGCAGCACCAGGTCGCCCGCGGGCCCGGTGGCGTCGAGCATCGCGGTGCGCACGCCCTGCGGGCAGACGGCGTGCACGCGCACGCCGCGGTGGCGGTAGGTGAGCGACAGCCACTCCGCGAAGGCCAGCGCGCCGTGCTTGGTCACCGAGTACGGCGCCGCGCCGATCATCGTCAGCAGCCCGGCGGCCGAGACGGTGGACACGAAGCGGCCTTCGCCGCGCTCCAGCCATTCGGGGAGTACGGCGCGGGCGGCCCGCACATGGGCCATCACGTTGACGTCCCAGGCCAGCTCCCAGGCGGCGTCGTCGGCCTCGGGCCCGCCGCCGGTGCCGACGCCCGCGTTGGCGCAGAAGACGTCGATCCGGCCGCCCAGCGCGGTGCGGGCGGCCGGCACGATCGTGGAGGCGTCGCCGGGGACCACCGTGGCGTCGATCTCCGCGGCGACCTTCCGGGCGGCGTCCGCGTCGAGGTCGTTGACGGCCACCCGGGCGCCCTCGGCCGCGAATCGGCGGGCGAGGGCGGCTCCGATGCCCCCGCCGGCTCCGGTGACGACCACCCGGGCGTCACGCAGTGCTTCCACGACCACGACGTGTCTCCTTCGACTCGGCGTTCTCCGAGCCGCGGCGCCTCAGGCTGCGGCGCGGCTCCCGATCGCATACTAAGCGGTCGGTCACGCTTCCGGAAGGGCCGGTGGGGCGCGCCGGACTCGACCCGGCGGCTGCGTGAGTGCGGACGCCTCCGCGGTGGTGAGCGCGGGCGGCCCGCCGTCCGGCGCGCACGGCGACATCTGCCACGAGGAGCCGGCCCGCCGGGCGCCGCGGGCCGCGGGCCGGGTCCCCGATGGAGGACCCGGCCCGCGGTGTCGCGCACCGGGATCACCGGTGGGCGGGGAACTCCACGACCTGCTGGAAGGTGGGACGGTTCTGCCAGCTGATCCGGTCGTCCGTCACGCCGCCCAGCGGCCGCTGGACGATCGAGTCCGCGCACCACTGGTCGCCGGCCGAGCAGCCGCCGTCGTCACCCGGGTACACGGTGCTCGCCGGGACCGCCGCGGCCTGCTTCAACGTGGACAGCAGGACGTCGCGGCACGCCGCCAACTGCCCGCCGCCGCAGTACGTCTGCGCCAGTGCGCCCTGCACCGGCCGGCCGAGCACCTTGCGCAGGTCCTTGTCCGCGTAGGACCACCAGCCGTACTGGAACGCGCTGCCGGCGTGCGAGCCGGTCGGCCCGTGTCCGGCGGACGGCGACTCGTCGACGGTGAGGTCCGCGCCGAGGGCGTTGTAGAGGCCGGTGCCGAGACCGGGCGCGAACTCGCCCTGGACGAGCAGCGGCCACCACGCGTCCATCACCCGGATCGCGGCGGCGTCGGCGTACGCGTGCGAACCCGCCGACGTCTCGGTGCGCTTGGCGCCGGCCTGGCTCCATGCCGTCAACTGCTGCACGGCGGTGGCCTCCTGGGGGTCGGTGACCGGCGCAGAGCCGATCACCTGGAGCAGTTCGGGCAGCACGTCCTCACCGCGCAGGTCGGTGACCGCCGCGGACGCCATCGCCTTGACCAGCGCCGAGCGCGTGACGCCGCCCTGCTGGACGAGCGCCTTCACCCGGTCCTCCAGCAGGTCGGCGCGGTGCACCGAGCCGTCGCCGAAGCCGGCGGCGGTGTAGCCGGGGGCCTGCTTGTTGTTCCAGCTGATGTAGTAGTCCTGGTCCACCGACTGCGGATGCTGCGAAGGCGGCGTGTAGTCGGCGGTGTTGAGGGTCGGGTCCCAGCCGTGCCAGTCGTAGGCGGTCTGCGCCCACACCGGGAACGACGCGTCCACGCCCGAGGCGCGCACCGGGTTGGTGCCGCTGTTGTAGTAGGCGGTCTGCCGGGAGTCCGCGTAGAACCAGTTGAAGGTGTAGTTGATGTCCTGCGCCGCCCGCTGGAAGGACGCGGCGTCGTGCACGAAGGTCGGGTCGTTCAGCTCCTGGAAGCCGAGGATGGAGTCCGCCTCGTGCCGGTAGGAGCTGCGCAACTGCGTGTAGGCGACGGGTTTCCCGCCGACCGTGGCCCGGTACTCCACCGGTCCGTACGCGGTCCGCCACACCTGCATCCGGTAGGAGCCCGCGGCCGTGGAGTCCGCGGTGGTGGGCTTCCAGGAGTTGGTGCGCTCCAGTTTCTCCATCGGCACGCAACTGCCGTGGAAGAGGTAGTGCGTCGAGTCCTGGCACAGCTCGACCGCGTAGGTGTCGGTGACGTCCTGCGAGGCGGAGGTGGCGCTCCACGCGTAGTCCTGGCCGCGACCCAGCTCGACGTACATCCCCAGCCCGGCGAAGGACGCGCCGCGGGCGCTGATGCCGGGGCCCTGGAGCTCCTGGAGCATCAGCAACTGCGGGGCGAAGTAGCCGGTCTGCGGGCCGAAGACGGCGACTGGGTGCCCGCTGGCGGTGTGCGCGCCGCTCACCACCAGGGCGTTGGACATGCCCTTGCGCGGCGTGGCGAAGAGGTTCGAGGGCAGCACGCCCGGACTCCTGGTGGTCGCCTGGGTGGCGCCGCCGGTCGCGTCGTAGACGAGCGGCTCGGGGACGACGGAGCCGGGGTCCGGCAGCGCCTCCCCCTGCGGGTTCGAGGGTTTGCCCGCGTACGGGAAGCTGGTGCCGTCGTGCACGGTCGAGGTGGCCTCGGGGTCGTCCCGCTCGCGGAAGGACTCCCAGACCTGGGTGCCCTGCGCGACGCCGTACCGCTGCTGCGCCGCCGCCAGCGACAGCGCGGACTGCACCTCTCCGCCGCCGCCGGTGCCGAACAGCGCGCCGATCACCGAGGCGAGGGCGATCAGGTCGGTCAGCTGGAAGGGGTCGATGGTGCCCGCGTTGGTGATCGCGTCGACGTGCCCGGTGAGCACGTACTCGCCAGGGAAGTAGCGGCCGTTCTTCGAAGCGGTGATGTAGGCGTTGATGCCGTCGACGTACGCCTGCGCGTCGGCGAGCGCCTGCTGGCCGCGGGAGCCGCCCTGCTGGGCCAGCCAGTCGACCTGGGACTGCAGGTCGGCCTCGGTGTACGGGGCCTGCCGCCAGAACTCCTGCTCCAGGCCGCGGTTGGCGGCCGCGCCGCCGGCGAAGGAGGACAGCTCGCCGCGGCCGACGTGCCGGAAGAGGTCCATCAGCCACAGCCGGTCCTGCGCGGCCGCGTAACCCGCGCCGAACTCGGTGCCGGAGCGGGTGGTGCCCTTGATGTGGGGGATGCCGGACTTCTTGTCCCGGGTGATGGTGACGTCGGAGCGGGGGATGGTCACCGAGGCGACCTGGTTCGAAGGCACCCCGAACGACGAGGAGTTGAAGAAGTCGGTGATCGTCGCGTCGGTGACGCCGGGGTAGCCCGTGGCCAGCGACGCGTAGGGGCCGAGCTGGTCCATGGTGTGGTCGGGACGGGTTCCGAAGACCTTGTTGGCCAGGATGTCGGCGAGGGTGGCGTTGCCGTTCTCGCCGGGCGGGAGGATGTCCGCGCACTGACCGCCGCAGTAGTCGGTGGTCGCGTCGGCCGCGTGGGCGGCCAGGGGGACGGGGGCCACCAGGGTGGCCGCGAGGGCCAGTAGGGCGGCCGCGGTCGCTGTGCGCAGGCGACCCAGCTTTCTGAGCGTGCCGATCGGTCGTGGGGTCCGCAGCGGCATGTCTGCTCCTTCCGGATGCCGGTGCGCGGAGGTTACCGCCGGTACGCCGACCCCGGAAGATGAACATACGTCAACTTTTTCCGCGGGCCGGGCCGGTGCGCGCCGGCCCGGCGCCGCGAACCCCCGCCGCCTGCGGTTATGCCGCGACGCGCAGCACGAAGACACCCCAGCCCATGTAGCGCCGGTTGTAGGTGAGGTGGGTGCGGCGGGCGTGGTCGAGGAACAGCCGCATGTCCGCGGCGTCCGGATGCCCCGGGTCGGCGCGCAGCCAGTCGGAGATCGTGAGCCACTGCGAGGCGGCGTAGCGGTCCCAGCTGTCGCCGTCGGCCAGCACCATCTCGACGAGCTCCATCCCGGCCGCCTCGAACCGGTCCAGCGTCCCGGCGAGCGAGGCGAAGTCGTCCGGCTCGACCTCGTTCGCCTCGTACGCCTCGGGCGGCACGTCCTCGGTCCAGTACGGCTCGCCGATCAGCATCAGGCCGCCCGGCCGCAGCGCCGGCCGCAGCAGCTCGATGGTCCCCGCGAGCCCGCCGCCGATCCACGTCGCCCCGACACACGACACCACGTCGTACGCCGCCGGCTCCGCCCGGTACGCCCCCGCGTCGCCCCGCTCGAAGCCCACCCGGTCCGCCACCCCCAGCTCGACCGCCCGCTCCCTGGCCGCCGTGAGGAACACCTCGCTGAGGTCCACCCCGACACCCCCGATCCCGTACCGCTCGGCCCACCGGCACAGCATCTCCCCCTTCCCGCACGCCAGATCCAGCTGCCGCTGCCCCTCCCGCAGCCCGCACACCTCCCCGAGCAGCATCAGCTTCTCCTCGGTGATCGGATTCAGGATGCGGTGCCGGGACTCGGAGATCTCGTGGTGTCGCAGGCTCATACGGGGTCCTCGCGGAAGCGGTCCAGTGGGTGGCCGGTGGCCTGCCGGCCGGGGTAACGGTCCCAGGCCGGTGGCCTGCCGGCCGGGCTGACGGTCGCGGGCATGCTGCCCGATCATCCGACACGGTGCCACCGTTTATCCACGCCGCGCGCGTGACCACGGCTCCCGCCGCCCGGGGGGCGCCTCCAGCCGGGCCGCGCGGCCGACGGGCGCGACCCGCCGCCCGGGGGGCGGACGGCTGCCAACTGGCCCGGCCGCAGGCCGTGACGCGCCGCCCAGCCCCCGACGGGCCGCGCGGGCGCCGGCCGCGATCCACCGCCGGGGGCAGACCGGCTGCGGCCGTGATCCGCCGCCCAGGGCGGACCGGCTGCCGCCGCCTGGCCGCGCGGCCGCGGCCCTGTGGCGGCCGAAGGCAAAGCAGGCCGGGCACGGCAGCCCTGCGGCGGACCTGCCGAGCACACCAAGCCGCCCCCGCTGGCCCGCGCGGACGCGGCCTCGTCCAGCCGAAGGCAAAGCAGGCCGGCCCGGCGTGCCCGCAGCCGACCGGCCGGGGCACACCCCGGCCGCCCCGCGCGGGCGCAGGCCTCCTCCGGCCGAAGGCCGAATCGGCCGGGACGGCTGCCCGCGGGGCGATCCGCCGGGGTCGGGGTGGCTGACGCCGTGCGTGCGGGTCGGTGGTGTGGCTTCCCCCGGTAGGGGGTATGGCCGTTACCGCTCGGTAGTGCGAGGATCGCGCCGGGCCGCGGGCGGCGCGGATTTCCGGGCGGGGCGGGCGAAGGGCGGACGGCATGGGCGAGTTGCACGATCTGACGGCAGTGGAGCAGGCCGCGGCCGTTCGCGACGGCTCCCTCTCCCCGGTCGAGCTGACCGACCACTATCTGGCCAGGATCGAGCGGCACGGCGCCACGCTCGGCGCGTTCATGACGGTGACCGCGGAGATCGCCCGCAAGCAGGCCGCGGAGGCCGAGGCACAGGCGGTCGCCGCGCGCCGGGAGGGCGGCGCACTGCCCCCGCTGCACGGCGTCCCGGTACCGGTGAAGGACCTCAACATGGTCGCGGGGGTGCGCTGCACCTTCGGCAGCGCCGCCTTCTCCGACTTCGTGCCGGACGTCGACGACCACGTCGTGACGCTGCTGCGGGCGGCCGGCACGATCCTGCTCGGCAAGACGAACACCCCCGAGTTCGGGCTGCCGGCGTACACCGAGAACCGCCTCGCGCCGCCCGCCCGCACCCCGTGGGACCTGACGCGCTCGGCCGGCGGTTCCAGCGGCGGCGCGGCGGCCGCGGTCGCCGCCGGGCTCGCCCCGCTCGCGCAGGCCAGCGACGGCGGCGGCTCGATCCGCATCCCCGCGTCCGCCTGCGGACTCTTCGGCATCAAGCCGAGCCGCGGCCGCGTCAGCATGGGGCCGGTGCAGCACGACGTGACCGGACTCAGCACCTCGGGCCCGCTGGCCCGTACCGTCGCCGACGCCGCCACGCTGCTCGACGTGCTGACGGGACCGATGCCCGGAAGCCCGTACGGCGCCCCCTCGCTGCCGCCCGGCGAGACCTTCGCCGCGTACGCCCGCAGGGAGCCGGGGCGGCTGCGGATCGCCGCGCTGCCGCAGCCGCCGATCCCGGGGGTCGGGCTGCACCCGGACTGCCGGGCGGCCCACGACGCGGCCGCCGACCTGCTGCGCGAGCTGGGCCACGAGGTCGACGAGCTGGAGCTGCCCGTCGACGAGTCGGTCAAGAAGGTCTTCGAGGCCGTGTGGTCGGTGCTGGCCGCGATGCGCCCGGTCCCGCCGCAGCACCAGGAGCTGCTGATGCCGCTGACCCGGCATCTGCGGGCGGCCGGCGCCGGGGTCGGCGGCGTGGACTTCGCCGGCGCGCTCTACGCCTTCCGCGCCCTGGGCCAGCTGATCGCCGACGCGCTGCTCTCCTCGTACGACGTGCTGCTCTCCCCCACGCTGGCGCAGCCGCCCAGCCTGGTCGGCGGGCTGCGCGACGACGCGGACCCCTCGGCGGAGTTCGAGGCGATGGGACGTTTCACGCCCTTCACCCCGCTATACAACGCGACCGGGCAGCCCGCGGTCAGCCTCCCCCTGCACTGGACGGAGGACGGCCTGCCGATCGGCGTGATGCTGGGCGGCCGCTACGGCGAGGACGCGACGCTCGTCTCGCTCTCCGCGCAGCTGGAACAGGCCAGGCCGTGGGCGGACCGGCGGCCGCCGGTGTGGACGGCGTAGCGCGCGAGGGGCCGGGCACGGGAACAGCCGGGGCACACGGACCTCGGGGCGCGGGGCGTTGACAGGCCGGACGACCGGAACCATGCTGCTGAGCAAGCGCTTGGTAACCCGAACCGGAGGCCCTTCCCATGTCGCAGCAGCCCCGCGTCTTCGCCTCGCCCGACGAACTGCGCGCCGCCGTCGGCGAGCAGCTCGGCTGGACCGAGTGGCTGGAGATCGAGCAGAAGCGGATCGACCAGTTCGCGGAGGCCACCGGCGACCACCAGTGGATCCACGTCGACCCCGAGCGCGCCGCGGGCGGACCCTTCGGCACGACCATCGCGCACGGCTTCCTGACCTTGTCGCTGATCCCCTCGCTGACCCCGCAGCTGTTCCGGGTCGAGGGCGTGAAGATGGGCGTCAACTACGGCGTCAACAAGGTGCGCTTCCCCGCCTCCGTACCGGTGGGGTCGCGGCTGCGCGGGACTGCGGTGATCGCCGAGGTGACCGAGGCGGGCGGCGGCATCCAGCTGGTGACCCGGGTGACGATCGAGCGCGAGGGCGGCGAGAAGCCGGTGTGCGTCGCGGAGACGGTCGCGCGCTTCTACCTGTGACGAACGGCTCCGTCGGTGGGAATCCGGTTCCGGCCGGGGCCCAGCCGGAACCGGGGTCAGTCCGCCTGGCGGACCATGCGCAGGACGAGGTCGGCGTAGAGCGCGCCGACCTCGTCGGGCGTCCTGCGGCCCTCCGGGTTGAACCAGCGGGCCACGTCGATGCAGAGCGACAGCACTGCGAGCGTGGTGCCCGACACCTCGGGCACGTCGAAGACGCCCTCGGTGACGCCTTCCTTGATGATCGAGCGGATCGCGTCCTCGCTCTGCCGGCGCAGCGCCACGATCTCCGTGTAGTGCTCGGGCGCCAGCGCCCCCAGCTCGTACTGGACGACCCGGCCCGTGGTGTGGTGCTCGGCGTGCCAGCGGACGAACGCGCGGACCGCGCCCGCCAGCCGCTCGGCGGCGCCGCCTCCGGCGTCCCTGGCCTCGGCGAGCATCGCCAGCGAGCGCTGGTGGCCGACCTTGCTGATCTGGTAGAGCAGCTCTTCCTTGGTCTTGTAGTGGATGTAGAGCGCGGCGGGGCTCATGCCCGCCCGTCCGGCGATGTCGCGGGTGGTGGTCGCGTGGTAGCCGCGCTCGGCGAACGCCTGCACCGCGGCGACCACCAGCCGCCTCGCGGCGTCGGGGGTGATGTCTCCCCACGCCTCGCCGGTTGCCGCCTCCGCAGTCATCGCGCGCTCCTCCCACCGGTCCGTTGACAGGGTCACACCCTACCCGGAAGGTGAGCAAGCGCTTAGATACTAAGCAGTAGCTTATGTCAGGTCGGTCCGGCCGCCGCCACGCGGCGCGGTGCCACCCGGCGCCGGGCTGCCCGGCCACCGCTCAGAAGGCGGACACCCCGGTCAGCGCCCGTCCGATCAGCAGCTTGTGTATCTGGCTGGTCCCCTCGTACAGGGTCATCACCCGGGCGTCCCGCAGCAGCTTCCCCGCCGGGTACTCGTCGATGTAGCCGTAGCCGCCGAAGACCTGCAGCGCGTTGTTGGCGCAGCGCACGGCGGCCTCGCTCGCGTACAGCTTGGCGACCGAGGACTCGGTGGCGAAGGGCAGCCCGCGGTCGATCAGGTCGGCGACCCGCCAGGTGAGCAGCCGCGCGGCGTCCACGTCCACCGCGATGTCGGCCAGCAGCTCCTGGACCAGCTGGCGGCCGGCGATCGGCGCGCCGAACTGCTCGCGCTGCCCCGCGTACGCCACCGCCGCGTCCAGGCACGCCTGCGCGATCCCCACGCAGCCCGCCGCGACCGACATCCGGCCCTTGGCGAGCGCGGACATCGCCACCGAGAAGCCCTTGCCGACCGGGCCCAGCACGGCGTCGGCCGGCACCCGCACCTCGTCCAGCACCAGTTCCGCGGTGGCCTGGCCGCGCAGGCCGAGCTTGCCGTGGATCTCACGCCGGGTCAGGCCCGGGGTGTCGGCCGGCACCAGGAAGGCGCTGACGCCGCGGTGGCCTTCGCCGCCGGTGCGGGCGAAGAGCAGCACCACGTCGGCCCAGGTGCCGTTGGTGATGAACATCTTGCTGCCGGTGATCACGTAGTCGCCGCCGTCGCGGACCGCGCGGGTGGTGAGGTTGGCGGCGTCGGAGCCCGTACCCGGCTCGGTCAGCCCGAAGCAGCCGACCGCCTCGCCGGACGTCAGCCGCGGCAGCCACCGCGCCTTCTGCGCCTCGTCGCCCCAGTGCGCGACGGACTTCGCCACCAGGCCGAGGGAGACCGAGACGATGCCGCGCACCGAGGAGTCGCCGCGGCCCAGCTCCTCGGTCACCAGGCAGTACGCGAGGTGGTCGCCGCCCGAGCCGCCGTACTGCTCCGGGATGGTCAGACCGAGGAAGCCGACGTCGCCGAGCTTCTTGACGATGCCCCGGTCCACGCTCTCCGCGCGGTCCCACTCCACCGCGTGCGGGCTGATCTCGCGCGCGGTGAAGTCCCTGGCCAGCTCCTTCGCCGCGGCCTGCTCCTCGGACAGCTCAAGGTTCACTGCGACACCCGGACCCCTTCGCCCCCTTCGAAACTACCACCGCTAGTTTTCTGGCGGCAGCCTCTACTATGTGCCGCATGGCCCGCCCCCGCAAGCCCCTGCTCAGCCGCGACCGCATCGTCACGGCGGCGCTCGGCCTGATCGACGAGGAGGGGCTCGCGGCCCTGTCGACACGGCGACTCGCCGCCGTGCTGGGAGTCAGCGGACCGTCCCTCTACAACCACTTCGCCACCAAGGAGGCGATCCTCGACGCCGCCGCGGACACGGTGACCGGCCAGGTCGACCTGTCGATGTTCGGCGACGGCACCGACTGGCGGACCGCGCTGCTGCGCTGGGGCCGCTCCTACCGGGCCGCGCTGTCCGACCATCCGAACATCGTGCCGCTGCTCGCCACCGGGCCCGGCCTCCGCCCCGCCGGGCTGAGGATGGCCGACGCCGTCTTCGGCGGCATGGTCGAGGCGGGCTGGCCGCCCGCCCAGGCCACCCGGATCGGCGCGCTGATGCGGTACTTCGTCACCGGCTCCGCCCTCGGCTCCTTCGCGGCCGGCTTCGTCGGCGACGCGCAGGCCTACGACCCGGCGGACTACCCGCACCTCGGCCAGGCGCACCTGCTGGCCCGCCATCAGGAACGCGTGGACAACGCCGCCTTCGAGACCGGCCTGCGCGCCCTGGTCGACGGACTGGACCTCCAGTTCAGGGCCGCGGTGAAATAATTCCGGGTGGGGGTGCGCGGTACCGGGGAGGATGGCGTCCATGCCGACGACAGCGCACACACCACCACACCGGCCCGACCGGGAGAGCGAGGCGGCGAAGGGCGACGCGGCGCAGGCCCCGGACGGGCGGGGGGACGCGCCCACCCGCGCCGACGGACTCGTCCAGGTCGATTACCACAAGTACGACGGCACGCTGCACTGGAACCTGAGGATGCGGCGGCTCGGCGAGGACCGGCACGGCGTCTGGCTGGGACTGCCCGCCGACAGCGTGATGCGCAAGGGCCACGCGCCCGCGGTCCCGCTGGCCGAGGCGCACGTCATCCTCTTCCCGCGTGACGCCTGGTGGACCGCGGCCTTCAACGCGGCGCCGCGCAGCACCGAGATCTACTGCGACATCACCACCCCGCCGCGCTGGCCCGCGCCCGACGACGTGACCATGGTCGACCTGGATCTCGACGTGCTGCGCAAGCGCGGCAAGGTGCTGCCGCTGCTGGTGGACGAGGACGAGTTCGCGGAGCACCAGGTGCGGTACGGCTATCCGCCGGAGGTGGTCGCCGCGGCGGAGGAGTCGGCGCGGTGGCTGATGGACGCGGTCAGGGAGGGTGCGGGCCCCTTCGGCGGGGCGCACGAACGCTGGCTGGCCATGGTGGCGTGAGCGCGACGCGGTCGCCGGTGGCCGGGTGGCCGGGCGTGGCGGCCGGGGGCGGACGGCCCGGCGGGACGGCGGGCCCGCGGGTCAGAAGACGACCAGGGCCCGGCCGCCACGGCCTGCCGTCATGGCCTCGAACGCCGCCGGGATGCCGTCGAGGCCGATCCGGTCGGTCACCATGGCGGACAGGTCGAGACGGCCGGCCCTGACGTGCTCGGCGAGGACGGGGAGGTCCTTGGACGGGTCGCAGTTGCCGTACACGCAGCCTGACAACGTGCGGCCGAAGTAGAAGAGTTCCAGCGCCGAGAAGGTCACCTGCTGGTCCTGCCCGCCGATGCCCACGACCGTCGTGCGGCCGCCGCGCCGGGTGGCCGACCACGCGGTGCGGATGGTGTCGGCGCGGCCGACGCACTCGATGGCCACGTCGGCCCCGAACCCGCCGGTGAGCGCGCGGATGCGCTTCGCGGTGTCCTTGCCGTCGGGCGAGGCGGCCAGGAAGTCGGTGGCGCCCGCGGCCCTGGCCAGCTCCTCCTTGGCCGGGGAGACGTCCACCGCGATGATCCGTCCCGCGCCCGCGATCCGGGCGGACTGCAGCACGGCGAGGCCGACCCCTCCGACGCCGAACACCGCGACGCTCTCGCCGCCGCGCACCGCCGCCGAGTGGTGCACCGCGCCGTAGCCGGTGAGCACCGCGCAACCGAGCAGCGCGGCGTCGGTCAGCGGAATGCCGTCGGGCAGCGGCAGCACGGCGCTCGCGCCCACGACGGTCTCCTCGGCGAAGGCGGCGGTGCCCAGCCCCGGGTAGAGGGCGCCGCCGTCGGCGGCGAGCGTCGCGTACGGGACCGCGGCGGCGTTGCCCGCGCGGGCGCACAGCCAGGGTTCGCCGAGGCCGCAGAAGTGGCAGTCGCCGCACGCGGGAGCCCAGTTGAGCACCACGCGGTCGCCGGGTGCGACATGGCCGACGCCCTCCCCGACGGAGACGACCGTGCCGGCCCCCTCGTGGCCGAGCACGGCGGGCGCGGGCTGGCGCAGGGTGCCGTTGGAGAGCGACAGGTCCGAGTGGCACACGCCGGCGGCGGCGAGCCGCACCCGCACCTGACCGGGCCCCGGCGCGGGCAGGTCGATCTCGGTGACGGTCAGCGGGGCGTTGACGGCGGGCAGGACGGCGGCGCGGACCACGGGATCTCCTAGCGGTTCATCGCGGGCGGCTGGGCGGCTGGACGGCGGGAGGCTGGGGGCTGGGGCTGGGGAGCTGGACCAACGGGATCAGAACTGGAGCGACTTGGTCTGCAGGTACTCCGCGAGGCCGTGGGCGCCCAGCTCGCGCCCGACACCCGACTGCTTGTAGCCGCCGAACGGCGCGCGCGGGTTGAACCGGCCGCCGTTGATGTCCACCTGGCCGGTGTCCATCCGGCGGGCGAAGGCGACCGCGGTCTCCTCGTCGGGACCCCAGACCGCGCCGGCCAGCCCGTAGACCGTGCCGTTGGCGATCCGGAGCGCGTCCTCCTCGTCCTGGTAGCGGATGAGCACGACGACCGGGCCGAAGATCTCCTCCTGGGCGACGGTCGCCTCCGGTTCGACGTCGGCGAGCACGGTCGCCCGCACGTAGTAGCCGGTGCCGAGGTCCTCGGGTGCGTCGGGGCCGCCCGCGACGATCCGCGCGCCGTCCTCGGCGCCCTTGCGGATGTAGCCGCGCACCCGGTCGCGCTGCCGGGCGTTGACCACCGGGCCGAGGCGCTCGCCCGGCCGGTACTTGGCGGCCGCGGCGGCGGCCAGCTCCACCGCCTCGTCGTAGCGCTCGGCGTCCACCAGCATGCGGGTCCAGGCGCTGCACGTCTGGCCGGAGTTGGCGAACACGTTCGCCAGGCTGACGTTGACCGCGCGGGGTAGGTCGGCGCCGGGCAGGATGACGCTCGCCGACTTGCCGCCGAGTTCGAGGGCGACGCGCTTGACCGCGCCGCCCGCCGCCGCGCCGATGCGGCGCCCGACGGCGGTGGAGCCGGTGAACGAGACGAGGTCAACCCCCGGGTGCTCCGCGAGCGCCTGCCCGGCGACCGGGCCGAGCCCGGTGACCAGGTTGAACACGCCGGCGGGCAGCCCGGCGGCCGCGAGGATCTCCGCGAAGAGCTGGGCGACCAGCGGGGTGTCCTCGGCGGGCTTGAGCACCACGGTGCAGCCCGCCGCCAACGCCGGCGCGACCTTGGCGACGATCTGGTGCAGCGGGTAGTTCCAGGGGGTGATCGCGCCGACCACGCCCACCGGCTCCTGGTAGACCCGCGAGTTGCCGACCTTCTCCTCGAAGGGGTGCTCGGCGGCCAGGTCGGCGAAGGTGCCCATGACGGCGGTCGGCATGTCGGTGTGCACCGCGGCGGCGAAGGCCGCCGGCGCGCCCAGCTCCGCCTGGACGGTGGCGACGATGTCGGCCCTGCGCGCGGCCATCAGGTCGCGGACCGCGGCCAGGACCGCGCCGCGCCGGGCCGGCGGGGTGGCCGCCCAGCCGGGCAGCGCGGCGCGCGCCGCCCGTACGGCGTCGTCGACGTCCTGCGCGGTGCCCGCCGGGACCTGGCCGACGACCTTCTCGGTCACCGGGTCGATCACGTCGATGTGCTCGCCGCCGGAGGCGAGCCGCCACTGGCCGCCGACGAACAGGCCGTCGCGGCCCTGATGGACGCGCCCGGCGCCCTCCGGCTCCTGCTGCTTGGTCTCGTCGGCCACTGCGCCGCCTCCCGGGTCGCCCGCTGGGTGTCGTCCAGCGCCCAAACTAGCGCTGTTAGTTTTGTCTGGCCAGGGGGCGCCGGGTGCCGTCGGTCACCCGCGCCGGACCACCGCACCCGGCTGCGGCCCCGGACCGCCGCACCCGACCACCGCACCGGCCGTCCGCACGGCACCGGGGATGGGCGGCCAGGGGTCACGCCATCACCGTGCCCAGGTACGCGCGCAGCAGCTGCTTGGTCTCGGCGATCACCCGCGGGTCCCCGGCCGGCGCGGTGCGGAAGGCCAACTGCAGCGCGGCGTCCGCGGTCTCCACGGCGACCACCAGCGCGAGGCGCAGCCGCGGGTCGGCGGCGTCGGTGGTCAGCCGGTCGCCGAGCAGCGCGGGGAGCCGGTCGGCGAGGTCCTCGTTGGTCTCCCCCGGCACCCCGAAGTCCACCAGCGCGAAGCCCGGCGCGGTGCGCTTCATGGCCGTGTACTCGTCGACCAGGACATCGACCGCGGTGCGCCAGTCCGCGCCGGTCGCGGGTTCGCCCAGGCGGGCGGCGGCGCGGTGCAGGAAGTCGTCGAGGTTGCGGTGCGCGAGGGCGTCGGTCATCGCGCGCTTGTCGGAGAAGAACCGGTACACCGAGCCGATCGGCACGCCCGCGCGGGCCGCGACCGCGCGGGTGCTCAGCCGCTCGTAGCCGACCTCGTCCAGCTCACGGGCGCAGGCGTCCAGGATCCGGGCCAGCCGCTCGGCGCTGCGCCGCTGCACGGGGACGCGGCGCAGGCCGCCGTCTGCGCCGCGCGGGTCCCCGGGGGACGGCACGGCGCTCAGGCCCCGGTCGCGAGCGCGTCGAAGAGCACGCGCAGGTCGGCGAGCGCCTCCTGCAGCGCTTCGCGCGGGTCGTCGGCGCGCGCGATGGCCATGGCGCTCTCGCTCAGGCCCCCGTAGAGGATCGAGGTCAGCGGCTCTGCGGGCCGGGGCGCGATCGCCCCCCGCCTGATCGCGCGGGCGATCCCGCGCAGGGTCAGGTCGCGGCAATTGACGCCGAGTTCGCGCATCGCCTCCCAGCCGACGGCGCCGGGCGCGTCGAAGAGCGTGATCCGCTGCACCTCGGGGTCGAGCGACGCCTCCAGATAGGCGCGGCCGCCCTGGAACACCGCCTCCCAGGGATCGTCCTCCCGCAGGTACGCGGCCGTGACGGTGTCGGCGAGCCGCTGCTGCTCGCGGGCGTAGACGGCGCCGAAGAGCTGCCGCTTGCCCGCGAAGTGGTGGTAGAGGGCGCCCTTGGTGACCCCCGCCCGTTCGCAGACGGCGTCCAGGGAGGCGGCGGTGTAGCCCTCCGCGGCGAAGAGCGCGCGGGCGGCCGCGAGCAGGTCCTCGACCGTGGCGTCCGAGCGCTCCCGCTGCCGCCGCCCCGCGACGGGCGCGACTCCCCCGCGTGCGGCCGCGGCCGCGGGACCGGCCGCGCCCTGCCGGCTTCCGGAGCCTGTGCGCGCTGCTGCCACGGGCCACCCTCCTGTCGTACGGGATGCGGGTCCACCCTAGCCAACCGCTCGCCCCTTGACAGTCACATACCTTCGGTATGTATGTTCCGTACCGACAGTACGCATCTTCATCCTGGGGGGCCGGGAACGAGGCCGGGAACGGCCGCGCCCTCCGCCGCACCCACGTCCGGCCCATCCACCTCCGGCGCTGCGACCTCCAGCGCTGCCACGTCCGGCGCGCCGGCACGAAGGAGTCCTGAGATGACCCACGACACCGCCACCTCCTTCGCGGCGGAGGCCGCCGACCCGCACTGCCTCGGGGAGGGCGAGAGCGGCCGGCTGCTGCGCGGCGCGCCCTGGGCCTCCTTCGCGGTGGTCGGCGACAGCCTCGCCGAGGGCGTCGGCGACCCGCTGCCCGGCTACCGCACCGCCTCCTGGGCCGACCGGGTGGCGGAAGCGCTGCGCACCGCGGCGCCGGCGCTCTCCTATGCCAACCTGGGGGTGCGCGGACTGACCGCGGCGCAGGTGCGGGAGTCGCAGGCCGACCGGGCGGCCGCGCTCGCGCCCGACCTGGTCGCCGTGGTCTGCGGAGGCAACGACCTGCTGCTGCCCGGCTTCTCCCCCGCCCGCCTGGCGCGCGAACTCGACCTGCTCTTCGCCCGTCTCGCCGCCCCCGGCAGGACCTTCGTCGTCTTCGCGCTGGCGGACGTCACCGCGGCGGTGCCCGAACTGCGCGGCGGGCCGCTGGCGCAGGGCGTCGCGGCGCTCAACGCGGTCATGCGCGAGGCCGCGGCGGCGTACGACGCGGTGGTGGTGCCGATGTACGACCATCCCGCGGTGGCCGACCGCGACCTGTACAGCGCGGATCCGGTGCACGCGAGCGCCCGCGGCCACGCGGTGATCGCCGCGGCCACGGTGCGGGCGCTGAGCGGGCGGATCGCGGCCGGCGGGTTTTCCACAGGCCGCGCCTGAGGGGGTTGCCGCCGTGATTCCTATGGCTCAGCATAGGAATCACGACGGCGACGACGGCGGGGAGCACGGCATGAACGGCTCGGGCGGCGGCAGCGGGACCACGGAACTCACGGCGACCACCACGGACGGCAGCGCGGGCGGCGGCGGTGCGGGCGGGTCCGGCGGGGACCCCCGCCTCGCCTACCTCCCCGGTTTCGGGAACGAGCACAGCACGGAAGCGGTGCCCGGCGCGCTGCCGGTCGGGCGCAACGCCCCGCAGCGCGCGCCCTTCGGGCTCTACGCCGAGCAGTTGAGCGGCAGCGCGTTCACCGAGCCGCGCGCCCGCAACCGGCGCAGCTGGCTCTACCGCATCCGGCCCTCGGCGGCCCATCCGCCGTTCCGCCGCATCGGCAACGGGGCGTTGCGCAGTGCGCCCTTCCAGGACGTGGAGCCCGATCCCAACCGGCTGCGGTGGGGCCCGCTGCCGCTGCCGGACGAGCCCGCCGACTTCGTGCAGGGCCTGGTCACCGTGGGGGGGAACGGGGATGTGATGCGGCGCGAGGGCATCGGCATCCACTGGTACGCCGCCAACCGCTCCATGCGGCAGCGGGTCTTCTCCTCCTCCGACGGCGAGTTCCTGATCGTCCCGCAGCAGGGCGCGCTGCTGCTGCGGACCGAACTGGGGGTGCTGCGGGCCGATCCCGGCCATGTGGCGCTGATCCCGCGGGGCGTCCGCTTCCGGGTGGAGCTGCCCGACGGCGCCGCCCGCGGCTATGTGTGCGAGAACTACGGCCAGCCCTTCCAGCTGCCCGACCTCGGCCCGATCGGCGCCAACGGCCTCGCCAACGCGCGGGACTTCCTCGCCCCGGTCGCCGCCTTCGAGGACCGCGACGAGGACACCGAGGTGGTCAACAAGTTCGGCGGCAATCTGTGGGCGGCCGGGTACGGCCACTCCCCGCTGGACGTGGTCGCCTGGCACGGCACCCACGCGCCGTACGTGTACGACCTCCACCGGTTCAACGTGCTGGGCTCGATCAGCTACGACCACCCGGACCCGTCGATCTTCACCGTGCTGACCTCCCCCTCCGACACGCCGGGGCTGGCCGGCGCCGACTTCGTGGTGTTCGCGCCCCGCTGGCTGGTCGGCGAGGACACCTTCCGCCCGCCGTACTTCCACCGCAACGTGATGTCGGAGTTCATGGGCCTGGTCGAGGGGGCGTACGACGCGAAGGCCGAGGGCTTCGTCCCCGGCGGCGCCTCGCTGCACAACATGATGTCGGCGCACGGCCCCGACCGGACCACCTTCGACCGGGCGAGCGGCGCGGAGCTGGCGCCGCAGAAGATCGACGACGGGCTGGCGTTCATGTTCGAGACGCGCTGGCCGGTGGTCCCCACCGAGGGCGCCCTGCACGCGGGCCACCGCCAGGAGGGGTACGACAAGGTGTGGGAGGGGCTTGCGAGAAACTTCCGCCCGTGAACTCCTTCGCCCCCGACTCCCTGGTCCTGAACCGCAAGCTGCCGCTGTGGTACCAGGTCTCGCAGTCGCTGCGCGCCTCGATACTGGGCCGGCACGCGGACGCCCCGCTGCGCCTGCCCACCGAGGACGGCCTCGCCGCGCACTACGGCGTGAGCGTCCTCACCATGCGCCAGGCGCTCAAGGAGCTGGAGGACGAGGGGCTGATCAGCAGGCACCGCAGGCGCGGCACGTTCATAGAGCCGACCGCGCTGCGCGGCGCGCCGGTGCGGCTGCTCGGCTCGGTGGACGCGATCGTGGCACAGCAGTCCGGCGGCAGGACCGCGGTGCTGCGGCACGGCCTCGCGCCGCTCCCGCCGGAGGCCGCCGAGCATCTGCCGGACCTGACCGAGGCGATGGCCTACCGGCGGCTGCGCTGCGACGAGTCGGGCGAGCCCACCAACTGGGCGGAGAACTTCGTCCGGCCGGAACTGGCTGCCCGGATCGACCTCGCCGACCTGGAACGCTGGCCGATGACGAAGGTGCTGCGGGACGTGCTGGGGGTGCGGATCAGCCGGATCACCGACACCGTCGAGGCGCGGCTGGCCTCACCGGAGACCGCCCGGCTGCTCCAGGTGCCCCTGCTCAGCCCGATCCTGCACTACACCGGGGTGACCTACGACGACACCGGCCGCGCGGTCGACGTGGTGCGGATCCACTACCGGGGTGACCGGTTCTCGTTCACGGTGACCATGGAAGCGCCCTGACCGCCGTCAGTAGCATCAATGCGGTGAGCGACGACGCGCCTTTGCTGCACGATCTGATGCCATGGTCCGTGCGCCCGATGCGGCTCGGCCGCGGCTGGCCGATGGCACCGGAACCGGCCTGCCTGAAGGCCCGTTGGGCGCGGCTCACCGCGGCGCCGGACGACGCCGCCCGTGCGGCGCTGATGCACCCCACCCGTGCCCGCGGCCCGTACACCCCGGTGGCGCAGCTGCCCGGCCACCGCACGCCGACCACCGCGCTGGCCCGCGAGGACGGGCCCTGCCCGGAGCCGGTACGGGTGCGGCACGGGCCGTTCGACCAGCAGTGGCTGATCCCCGACCACCGGCTCATCGACACCGCCCGGCCCGAGCTGTGGCGGGTCGCCGACGGGCAGCAGGTCTTCGTGATCGAGCGCGCCCACCAGCCGGAACTCCCCGAGCCGGCGCTGGCGTTCAGCGCGCTGCTGCCCGACGGCCGCTCCCCGGGCGGGCGTCCGTCCCTGATACGCCCGCTGTTCCGGCAGCCCGGCGGCCTCGAACCCAATCTCGCGCCCGGACTCACGCGGTGGCTGTCCGGACGGCTCGGTGTCGAGGTGACGCCGCTCGACGTCCTGGCGTGGATCGCGGCGGCGGCCAGGCCCGGCCGCCGCGGCTGCGTCGTCCCGCTGCCGGACGGTCCCGAGGTGTGGCGGGAGGGCCTCGCGCTGGGCGCGCGGTCGGTGTGGCTGCACAGCAGGGGCGCCCGGTTCGCGGACCCCGAGGCCGGCCGGGACGCCGCCCGGCTGCGGCTGCCCGGCGGCAGCCGTCCCTACGTGCGGGCGCCGCTGCCCGCGGCGCCGCCCGGCGAGGGGCCTCGGTTCGACCCGCAGGAGCAGGTGCTGCACATCGGGGAGGGCCAGGTCTCGCCGGTCTCCGAGGCGGCGTGGCAGCTCACCGCGGGCGGCGCGCCCGTGCTGGGGCAGTGGTACGAGAAGCGGACCGCGGCGGCCGCGCCGGGCACGCTCGAAGCGCTCTGCCCGCCGTCCTGGACCCGGGCGGTGACCTCCGAACTCCTCGAACTCATCAGCGTCCTGACGCTGCTGGCGGAGCTGCGGATCGAGACGGCCGCATTCGGCGAACGGCTGGCGGCGTCCTCGGGTCCTGCGGGGTCCGCCGCGTCCGCGGTACCGGGCGCGGCGGATCTGCGGGCCGCCGGGGTGCTGCCGGTGCCCGCGGCCAGACGCCGGCCCGCCTCCGTGCTGGAATACCACGAAGAGGGACCGGACGGGCAGTTCGCCCTGCTGTAAGAGTGGCCGGGCCGACGGGCCGCTGGGGAGGGGCGGCCGCGGCGGACACGGACGGGTGGGGACGCAGGAACTCCCGGGCGGGCGCCCGGGTACGGCCGGGTGGGGGCGAGCGGCGCCCCTGGCCGGTCAGCCGTGGTTGCCGAACAGGGACCGGCGCAGCCTCCTCAGCGGAGCGAAGAGCGAGACGCGGGCGCCCCGGTTGGCCTTGGTGTGCGCGGTGTTGCGCGAGGTCAGCTCCCGCATCAGCAGGGTCGCCTCCTCGGCTTCGCGCTGAGGCACGGCGGGGCCGGCCAGCACCGAGAGGTGCCGGTCGAGCCGCGCACTGGACGCGCTCGTACCGCAGTTGATGGCAGGCACTCGCGCCCTGCTCGGCATCGCTATCTGTTCCATGACACTCCCCACCCTTACGAGGGCACCCGGCTCGGGCAGGTTAACCCTATCGCCCCGCCAGGTCACGTGCGCATCCTCTGCCCGCCTCGGACGCCGGATTCACCTTTTTCGCAAGGCCGTTGACGATGTGACGGCACGCAGAGCATGCCATGGAACGGCTTCGTCCAGCTCAGGCGGCACCGGTGAACGGAAGCAGATATCCGTGCGACTGGCCCGTGGCGGTCGGGTGGTACGACTCGTCGACCGGCAGGGTGACCGAATGCAGCCACGGGGAAGGCGAGCACAGCTCGTGCGCCGAGAAGGCGCTCCGCACGTCGGCGAAGGTGAAGCCGTGGTCGGCGGCGCGCTTGGCCAGGACGTCGTCGAGGTCGTCGGCCGCGGCGTCGATCGCCTTGCGCGAGGCGTCGCTCAGACCGAGCACGCAGTCGCCGGGCACCTGGTAGACGCGCGGATATCCGAGCACCACCACATGGGCGTGCGGCCCCTTGGCGCGGATCGCGTCGTAGGTGTGGTCCAGCAGGCCGGGGAGGGTGCCGTCGATGAAGGTCCTCGCCGTGGCGACCCGGTCCAGGCAGGCGGCCTGGGAGGAGAGCACGCAGGTCGTCATCACGTCGGAGAACTCCGCGTCGTTGCCCCCCACCGTGACGCTGACCAGTCCGGTGGCCGCGTCGACCGGCCCGAGCTGGCTGTCCGTCACGTCCGTGGTGGTGGCGCCTGAGCAGGCGGTGAAGTCGAACGCGGACGGCGCGTGCGCGGCCGCCCACAGCGCCGGGTACGCCTTGGTGCTGCGCTTGCAGGCGCCGCTGGCGGCGTCGTAGCTTCCGGCGCCGAGGCCGGCGGAGTACGAGTCGCCGAGGGCGACGTACCGCGGCCCCGCGGAGTGTGCGGGGGCCGCGCCGAGGAGGGCGAGCAGCGCGGCGAGCAGCGGCGCGATCGCCACGGCGATGAATCGAGGTGTTCTCATGTCGCTTTTCCTTGGGCGGAACGGTCGTCAGAAATGCTCTTCGCACGACCTGTTCGGGCGAGAGGTGGTCGAGGTGCGGACGAGCGGGGAGGAAGAGGGGGAGGAACGGGGAGATGTCCGAACGATTACAGAGAGTAGCTATCCGCGCGGTGCGCAAACGAATCAACCCATTCGGGCGGATTCTTCCGGCGCGTCATGGGGAAGGGCCGATTCCCTGCCGCCGATACCGGTGCAGCGGCGCCTTGTTCGGAAAAGAGGTGGGCGAATCCGGCGCCTTGCCGGATCATGTGCCGTATGTCCGCGCCACCCGCACACCAGAGGAGGCACGTCACGGATCCGCACCTGGCCGTCCCGATCCACGTCCGCCTGGACGACAGCGACTCCCCTTCGGACGTCGTCGACGCGCTCTTCCTCGGCCGGTTCGCCTCCGGCGAGCAGCCCTACGCACGCGGCGCCTCGCTGGACAGCGTCAAGACGGGGCTCTCGCTGCTGCCACCCGGGGCCTCGGTGCTCCGCCAGGCACGGGACAAGGACCGCCGCGCCCTCCTCGCCGAGGGCGACGGCTGGACCGTGCTGATCTCGCGCTGGAACCGGGGCGCCGACGTCACCGTCGCCGCGGTCTCCGACGAACTCGCCGAGCAGGTGCTGAAGTCCGCGGTGGAGGACGCCGAGGACGAGCCGGAGCCGCAGCCCGAGAACGTCAGCATGGGCTTCTGGTACGTCTCGCCGCGCCGCGGCCCGCACCGCACCACGCGGCAGATCTCCGCCGCCACCTGGGAGGAGCTGCGGGGCAACTACACCGCGCCGGTCGCCGACGCGATGGACGGCCTGATGAAGCTCACCGCCGACGACATCACCGGGCGGCTGCTGCTCCTGCACGGCCCGCCCGGCACCGGCAAGACCTCGGCGCTGCGCACCCTGGCCCGCTCCTGGCGGGACTGGTGCCAGGTCGACTGCGTGCTCGACCCGGAACGGCTCTTCAACGACGTCGGCTACCTGATGGACATCGCCATCGGCGAGGACGACTCGGCCGGCGGCCGCTGGCGGCTGCTGCTGCTCGAGGACTGCGACGAGCTGATCCGCGGTCAGGCCAAGCACCAGACCGGGCAGGCGCTGTCGCGGCTGCTCAACCTCACCGACGGCCTGCTCGGCCAGGGGCGGAACGTCCTGGTCGGCATCACGACCAACGAGGATCTGGAGCGCCTGCATCCGGCCGTGGTCCGCCCCGGGCGCTGCCTGGCCCGTATCGAGGTCGGCCCGCTGTCGCGCGACGAGGCGACCGCCTGGCTCGGCACCTCCGACGGGATCGGCCGCGAGGGCGCCACCCTCGCCGAGCTGTACGCCCTGCGGCGCGGCGCCGGCGCCTCCCCGCAGCTGCCCTCCCAGTCCCAGGACGGCCTGTACCTCTGACCGGGCGCGGGCGCGTGCCCCGCGGCGCCTGACGGCTTCGCGCGCGAGCGTGCGCGAAGCCGTCAGGCGCCGGCGGGCGGCCTCAGGACCGGTCGCCGTACGCCGCGCGCAGCGCCTCGTCCACCGCGGCCCTGGTCGCGTCCCGGTCCAGGCCGAGGCGGCGGGTGCGCTCCACGTAGGCGGTGGCGACCGCCGCGACCTCGCGGGCGCGCGCGTCGCCCGCCGCGATGTACGTGCCGTGCCGGCCGCGGGTCTCGATCACGCCGTCCGCCTCCAGCGCCCGGTAGGCCTTGGCCACCGTGTTGGCGGCGAGCCCGAGCTCCTGGGCGAGGCCCCGCACCGTGGGCAGCTTGTAGTTGACCGGGAGGCGGCCGGCCCTGGCCTCCTCCGCGATCTGGCCGCGCAGCTGCTCGTAGGGGGCGGTGGCCGCGGCCGGATCGATGGTGATCTTCAGGCTCATATCCCGGATCCTGGCACAGCCGGGGGTGCCAGCGGCACCGCCCGGTCGGGCCCGGCCGGATCGTGGGCGACGGCGTCTCCGCGCTCGTGCAGGTGGAGCAGGAAGCGGTGCCCCGCGCGGTAGGCGTCCAGGCCCGCGCGGCAGTAGGCGACCAGGTCCTCGGGCAGGGCGTCCAGCGGATACCAGCCGATCCCCGAGCACTTGGCGGGTTCCGCGTTGACGGGCTGCGGGGCGCCCTCGGCCTGCCGGGCGAGGAAGAACCAGCCGATCCTGGCCTGTGCGTCGGGGGCGCGGTGCTGCATCACCAGCACGGCCTCCAGGTCCTCGGGCGCCAGGTCCAGCCCGATCTCCTCGCGGGCTTCCCTGACCATCGCGGCCCTGACGTCCTCGCCGTCCTCCAGGTGGCCGGAGGGGGCGTGCAGCAGGCCGTCGGCGTATCCGGTGTTCGCCCGCCGCGCGAGCAGCACCTCGGCGCCGCGCACCAGCAGCAGGTGGACGTCGACGATCTCGGCGTGCCGGCGCGGGGCGGCGGGGTGGACCACCGCGACGTACCGCTCGTCGTCGACCGCACGGCCCCACAGTTCGCGGACTGCGCCGAGCTGTTCGATCCGGACGGCGCCGCCGAGCGGGGCGGCCAGCTCCGCCAGTGCGTCGGCGGTGATGCCGACCGGGCTGACGGCGCCCCAGCGTCCTTCGACCAGCACCAGCCGTCCGCCCGGCCGCAGCAGCCGGACCCATCGCCGCAGGACGGCCGCCGGGTCGGGGAGCGTCCACAGCAGGTGCCGGGCCAGCACCACGTCGTACCGGCGCTCGGCGACCGGGGGCCGCGCCGCGTCGCCGACGAGCAGGCGGGCGCCGGCGGCGAGGCCGGCGTCCGACAGCTTCCTCCGGGCCCGCGCGACCATCTCCTGGGACAGGTCGACGCCGGTGACCCGGTGGCCGTCCGCGGCGGCGAGCAGCGCGAGGCTGCCGGTGCCGCAGCCGAGGTCGAGCACCTCGGACGGCGCCCCCGGCAGCCAGGACCGCAGCCGCGCCGCCCACGCGTCGCGCACCCGCGGGTCGCGCAGACCGTGGTCCGGCTCGTCGTCGAAGTGTTCGGCTGCGGCGTCCCAGAAGGCGCGGTTCTCGGTGTCCATGGCACGACTCTGCCACCAGCCACCGACAACCCCGGGCCGCCGCTCGCCGCAGGTCGCGGGGCTAACTGAGCGCGGACAGACAGGTGGTCGGGGTGGCGTGCGCGGGATCGAGTGCGTTCGCCGCCTCATGGAAGGCGATGTGGTCGGTCAGGCCGATGAGCACGTGCTCGGAGACGTCGGCGGGGCACAGGTTCTGCAGCAGCACGTTGTGCACGCCGGGCCCCGAGAGGGCCTGCGTCGTATACGGCGTGACGACCTCGTCGTACACCGTCGAGATCACCGTGTAGTGCACTCCGGGGACGGTGTCGCCGCCCGCGTTGAGGGTGCGTTGGAAGGCGGAGCCCGCCATCTGGTCGGCCAGACCGGGCAGATCGGCCTGCAGGAACTCGGCCGCGCCCGGGAAGTACGGGACGAGCCGGGTCAGCCCGTCGAGCGTCGTGCCGTGGTTGTCCGGCGCCAGTGCGACCAGCGCGTTCACCTTGGCGGCGCCTCCGAGGAACTTCAGGTAGTACCGCGGCATCATGCCGCCCTGCGAGTGCCCGACGATGTCGACCTTGGCGGTCTGCGTGGCGGCGAGCACCCGGTCGGTGAAGTCCGAGAGCTGCTGTGCGGAGTCCGCGATCGGCCCGAGTCCGCCGATCAGCGTCTCGCCGGGCAGCATGCCGTAGTCGAACGAGAAGACGCAGTAGCCGCGGGCGACCAGGTAGGGCGCGAAGTCGAGCCAGTTGTCGGTGCCGTTGGCGAAGGTGCCGTGCACCAGGACGACCGCGCGGGGGTGCTGGGCGGACGGGCGGCAGGAGAAGTCGTTCCAGCCGCTGGTCGGCGCGGCGTGCGCGGACGCCGCGGCGGTGGGGACGACCGCCATCGCGGTCGCCAGCGAGAACGCGGCCAGGAGCCTTCGCCAGGGCAGCTTCATGTGATCTCCTCGCAGGTCGGATTGGGGACGTGGACGAGGCCACGCCACGCTCACACCCTGTGATCCGGATCACTCATGGTGGGCTCATGACAAGTTACGCACGAGTAGGAAGCCGCTGGCTAGTTACGCGTGAGTAAAAAGTCGCGCCGTTGTCGCACACCGCTGCTAGGGCCGCACGAACGCCTGCCCGCACCGGCGTTCGCGGTGCGCGGTGTCGCCGCGCCCGGTCGGTGACGCCTTCGGCGCCCTGGTGGGCGCTCACCCCGCACTCCCCGGGCCGGCGTGCCACAGTCTGCGGCCGCCGACGCCGCGCCCGCCCTCCCGGCGCTCGGGGCCGCCCCGGTTCCTCCGCCCGTCCGCCCCGGCGGCGCCCCCAGAGGACTCCGCGAGGCGTTCCGCGACGGCCTCCAGGCCGCCGGCGCGGCGCAGTTCGAGGAGTCCGGCGAGGTCCCAGGCGGCGGCGCCGGCCACGCTGACGCTCTGCGGCCCGCGCCGCTGGACCACGCCGCGTACCAGTACCAGGAGGGAGGAGGCGACCGTGTGCGCGGCCGCCGCCCGGGCCTCGCCGGAGAACGCGCAGTCCACCAGCCCGGTGCCGTCGTCGAGGGTGCTGACGATGGCCGGGCGGCCGGAGTCGGCCGACGGGAGCTGGACGGCTCCCCTGGCCCCGGCGACCAGCACGCTCCGCCCGTGCCGCACCGTGCCCAGGGACCGTGCGGGGACGGCGCCCAGCTCGGCCAGGAAGGCGTGGTGGTCCTGCGTCAGCCGCCAGGAGGCGTCCGGGGCACCGAGGCCCGCCGGCGCCTGCTCGGCGCCCGAACGCGCACCCCCCTCCAGAGCGGCCGGGAGCCGGTCCCTGCGGGCGCCGACCGGCCGTCCCCTGCCGTAGAGTTCGGCGATCCGCAACAGCAGCTCAGCGCGGTCGCCGCCGAAGCGGTCCAGCGCGCCGGCGCGCGCCAGCCGTTCCGCGACCAGCCGTCCGGGACGGGCCCGCGTCCAGAGGTCCTCCAGCGAGGAGTACGGGCGGCCCGCCACCAGGCGCGCGGTCTCCGCCGCGCCGATACCGGCACCGGCACCGGCACCCCCCACGCCGACCTCGATATCGGCATCGGCATCGGCATGGATGTCGGCGAGTCCCAGCCGCAGACCCCACCTCCCTGACGCGCGTTCGATCCGGCAGGTGGCGTCGGACCGGTTGACGTCCGGCGCCAGCACCGGCACCCCGCGCCGCCGCGCGTCAGCCAGCAGCAGCCGCTTGGGGTACGGGCCCGGGTCGTGGGCGAGCAGGCCGGCGTAGAAGGCGGCGGGACGGTGCGCCTTGAGCCAGGCCGACTGGTGGGCGGCCACCGCGGAGGCGACGGCGTGGGCCTTGCAGAACCCCTGGCCGCCGACGGCGCTGAGGCTCTCCCAGGCGCGCCGGACCTCCTCGGGGCGGTGGCCGTGCTCCCCCGCCCTGACGCCGAACCAGGCCCTCACGCCGCCCTGCCGCCGGGGGTCGGACAGGGCGCGCCGCTGCTCCTCGGCCACCGCGGGTCCGCAGCCGGTCGCCCCGTCGAGGATCCGGATCACCTGCTCGTGGAAGACCACCACGCCGTTGGTCTCCCGGAGCGCCTCCTCCAGGTCCCGGCCCGGGTGGCGGCCCGCCGTGGGGCGCCGCCGGGCCTCGACGAGGCGGTGCGCCATGGCGGCGGCGACGGGTCCCGGGCGCAGCAGCGCGATGTCCACCACCAGCTCGCGGAAGCCGTCGGGCCGCAGCCGCGCGGCCTGGTCGCGCCGGCCCGGGGAGCCGATCCGGAAGCAGCCCAGCGCTCCTGCGGAGCGGATCAGTTCGTACGTCGCGGGGTCGTCCCGCGGGACCTGCGCGGGGTCGTCGAGGTCGATGCGTTCGCCGGTGGCGCGGCCGATCTCCCGGACCGCGTAGGCCATCGCGGACTGCGCCGGAGCGCCTATGACGCCGAGTCTGAGCAGCTTGAGGTCGGCCGCGTCCTGCGCGTCGAACTGCGAGACCGGCAGCCCCGCGCCGCCGGCAGGCAGCACCGGGGTGCGGTCGAGCAGCGTCGCGTCGGACAGCAGCACGGCGGACGGGTGCGCGCCGACGCCGCGCGGCAGCCCGTCCAGCGCCTCCACCAGCTCCCAGAGGCGGCCGGGCTGCTCGGCGCAGAGGGCGCGCAGTTGGGGGAGTCCGGCGAGCGCGGCGCGGGCCTCCTCGGCCCGGATCTGCGGGAAGGACTTCGCCAGCCGGTCGACGGTCGCCGGGTGGATGCCGAGCGCGGCGCCCGCGTCCCTGATCGCGTGCCGCACCCGGTAGGTCTCGTGCCGGGCCACCGCGGCGACCCGCCGCGCGCCGAAGCGCCCGACGATCGCCGCGAGGACCTCGGCCCGCCGGGCGGACTCCACGTCGAGGTCGAGGTCGGGCAGCTCCCCGCGGTGGACGGACAGGAACCGCTCCATCAGCAGGCCGTGTTCGAGGGGGTCGACCGCGGTGATCCCCAGCAGGTGGTTGACGAGCGACCCGGCGGCCGCGCCGCGGGCCGCCACCCGTACCCCCGTCGCCCTCACGTCGCCGACGACGCGGCCCACGGTGAGGAAGTACGGGGCGAACTGCAGCCTGCGGACGGTGTCCAGCTCCTCCTCCAGCCGCCGCCAGTACCGGGCCTCGCGCTCGTGGCCCCCGCGCACCAGGCCCGCGGCGCAGCGGGAGTGCAGCTCACGGTCGGCGGAGCGCTCGCCGCCGCCCGCGAGGACGGCGGAGTCGGGGAAGCGCGGGCGGCCGATGCCCAGGTCGCGGCGCGGGTCCACGGCGCAGTCGGCGGTCTCCTCGGTGGCCCGCAGCAGCCGGTGCGCCCCGGACCGCCCCTCGCCCGCGGCCTCGGCGATCCGTTCGGCGATCGCGGCCATGGCGGCCGCGCCCTTGAGCCAGCGCTCGCCGCCGTCCGGCCGGCCGGGCCTGCGGGCGTCCACGGGGGCCCGCAGGCGGGCGGCGTCCAGCAGGTCGGCGACGGCGCCGAGGCCGGGGTCGGGGTAGCGCACCGCGTTGCTGAGCACCGCGGTGACGCCCTGCTGCGCCGCGAAGCCGACGGTACGGGCCGCGAGCCGCAGCGAGCCGGGCCCTTCGCCGCGCCCGTGGTGGCAGACGGCCTCCAGCCGCAGCGCGCCGCCGTAGATCTCCCGCCAGGGCGCGAGCAGCCGGGCGGCGCGGTCCGGGCGTCCCGCCGCCAGAGCGCGGCCGACCTCGGAGTCCGGTCCGAGCAGCACGTACAGGCCGTCGCCGGTCAGGTCGTCCCGCTCCAGGCGCGGCCCCGGGGCGCCGGGCCGCACCGGGTCCGCGGTCCCGGTGGCGGGGCCGGGGGCGGGGGCGAACCGGTCGCGGGAGGTGAGGTGGGCGTAGGGCGTGGTGGCGCGGTGGGCTGCGGAGATCATCCGGCACAGGGCGGCCCATCCGGTCCCGTTCCTCGCCAGGAAGACCGCCCGCGGGGCGCTCTCCCCGACGAACCCGCCGCCGGGCCCACCGGGCGCAGCCACTCCCCCGCCAGGCCCGGTCGGCCCGGTCGGCAGGGCGTCGTAGGACGGCACGGCCAGTCCCGCACCGAAGACCGGCCGCACCCCGGCCCGCTCGCACGCCTTGGCGAAGCGCACCGCTCCGGCGACCGTGTCCCGGTCGGTGAGCGCCAGGGCCGCCATGCCGCGTTCCGCCGCGCGCTCCGCCAGCCGCGCCGCGTGCCCGGCCCCGTACCGCAGCGAGAACCCGGACACGGCATGGAGGTGGGTGAAGCCGCCACCGCCCACTCGTGCCTCCTGCAGCGCCCACGCGGGACAACCATGCCCCTCCACTCGACCGCCACCCTAGACCAGATATCGAACGTCCGTACGATTGCCGCATCATCTCGGCCCACCGGCCGGACCTGCGGGGATACGCCGGCGTCCGCACCTCGCGGCGGACGCCGGACGTCGTGCCGTGCGGGGTGGGATGGCGCGGCCGGGCGCGGGGCTGGCAGCATGCGGGGCATGGGCGACGGGGTGGAGCAGCAGCAGTGGACGGCCGGTTCGACGGCGCTCGTGGCCATGGTTCCCGAGGCGGACCCGCTGGTCGCCGGAGCGCGCGGGCAGTACGACCCGGCGGCCGCCGCGGGGGTGCCCGCGCATGTGACGGTGCTGTACCCGTTCCTGCCGGCCGACCAGGTCGACGACGGCGTGCGGGCCGCGCTGCGCGCGCTGTTCGCCGGGCACCAGCCCTTCGAGCTGGACTTCGCGGGGTTCGGCCGCTTCCCCGATCTGCTCTGGCTGGCCCCTGAGCCGGACCGGCCGCTGCGCGCGCTCACCGCGGCGGTCGAGGCCGGCTGGCCGCAGGCGCCGGCGTACGGAGGCCGGTTCGAACCGGTGCCGCACCTGACGATCGCGGGCGGGCAGCCGCAGGAGACCTACGAGGCGCTGGCGCGCGCACTCGCGCCGGGGCTGCCGTTGCACAGCCGGGTCACCGAGGCCTCCCTGGTGGTCCACGACGGCCTTCGCTGGCAACTGCGGGAGACCTTCCTCCTCGGCGGGGAGCCCGGGGGCCTCGGGGCCGCCGTCGAGGCGGCCGGGGACAGCGCCAGCGGCTCCGCCAGCAGCGGCCCGGCGCCCACCGGTCGCTGAGTCCTGACGTCGCAGCAGCAGGAGGCAGCGGTCGTCAGGCCCACGCCGCCGACGGCGACGGCCTGCGGCCTCCGGCCGGTAGCCGGTAGCCGGTAGCCGAGGAGCGCCACAGCCCGGCGCCGGCCGCGCCGCCGCGCCGGCAGTCCGCCCGACCAGCTCGGGCCGGGTGCGCCTCTGGACCGCGGCGAGGGCGGCGGCGGCCGCGACGGCGGCCGAACTCGCCCGCGGACCGGGCGCCCCGCACGCCCCCGCCAGCCGGCGGAGGTGCGGGCCAACCGCGGCACCCGCGAGCGCCGTTGCCGCGCGCCGGACGCCGCGCGCCGGACGCCGGACGCCGGACGCCGAAAAGGTCTTCCTTGGCGCGGAGTTGTGGGTCGCACCCGAGCTGGGGGCGGAGGTAAGGCGCCGGCTCGCGGCGCAGGTCGGGGAGCCGCACGACGCCGGCGGCGCCCCGCACGGGCGGGGACGATCGGCGTGGGCGGCAGCGTCGTGGCGTCCCCCGCGCCGAGCCGGATCACCCGCCGGAGTGAACCTGGGCGCATCCGTGCGGAGTTCGGAACACGGCGCGCACACGCAGCGTTCTTCCCTGCACAAGCAGTCACCCCACGACCGTCATCGGGCCGCCACCGCGGTCGGCCACCGAAAATCCCAGGAGCGATCATGAGCCAGAGCCCCGCCACCGAAGCACTGCTCGACCTGCTGCGGCAGGGCGGCGTCGGAGTGCTCGCCACACTGAAGAAGGACGGCAGGCCGCAGCTGTCGAACGTCTCCTTCACCTACGACGACGCGACGCGCACCATCCGCATCTCGGCCACCGACGACCGGGTCAAGACCCGCAATCTGCGCCGGGACCCGCGGGCCAGTTTCTACATCGGCGCCGCCAACAACCGCGCCTACCTGGTCGCCGAGGGGGATGCGGAGCTGACGCCGGTGGCCGCCGATCCGCAGGACGCCACGGTGGAGGAGCTCATAGAGGTCTACCGGGCGATCGCCGGCGAGCACCCGGACTGGGACGAGTACCGGGCGGCGATGGTCGCCGACGGCCGGCTGGTGATCAAGCTGCGCGCCGACCGGGCGTACGGCTCGGGTCCCCAGGGCGCCACGAGCGGTCCGCTGGACTGACGCGGAGGCGGCGCACCGGGAGCGCGGACGGCGCCCCGGCCGAGCAGGGACGGCCGGGACGCCGGAGGGACGTGTTCGCGTCCCCGCCCGCCGCGGGCCCGGGTCGGGCCCGCGGCGGGCGGGGCGTCAGCGGTCAGAAGACGCTGACCCCGTAGGCGCTCAGCGCCTCGGTCACGGGCTGGAAGTAGGTCGTGCCGCCGGACGTGCAGTTGCCGCTGCCGCCGGAGGTCAGGCCGATGGCCTTGGTGCCGTCGTAGAGGGAGCCGCCGCTGTCGCCGGGCTCGGCGCAGACGTTGGTCTTGATGAGGCCGGAGACGACCTCGCCGTTGCCGTAGTTGACGGTGGAGTTGAGCGCCTGGACGGTGCCGCTGTGGATGCCGGTGGTGGAGCCGCGCCGCTTGACCGACTCGCCGACGAAGGCGTTGGCGGCGCTGGTGATGTCCTGGCTGCCGACGGTGCCGTCATGGGCGACGGTGGAGTCGTAGCGGACGATGCCGTAGTCGTTTCCGGGGAAGCTGGTGCCGACCGTCGGGCCGATGTAGGCGTTGGAGCTGGTGTAGTAGTCCGGGTAGCCCTGGGTGCAGTGGCCGGCGGTGAGGAAGTAGTAGGTGCTGCCGCTGCGGACGTTGAATCCCACCGAGCAGCGCCAGCTGTCGGTGTAGATCGCGTCGCCGCCGGAGAGCAGCTTGCTGAAGGTTCCGGAGACCCGGGTGACGTGCACCGCGTCTCCGTAGGCGGCGGTGGCCTTCTTCAGCTGGGCGAGCTGGGCGGCGCCGACCCGGCTGTCGACGTTGACCTCGAGGGTGTCGGAGCGCGGGTCGACCGACCAGGCGCTGCCGGCGATGTCGGCGGTCCTGGTGGCGTCGCCGGCCTTGAGCAGCTGGGCGGTGCTGTGGGCGACCAGACGCGGGGTGACGCCGGCTGAGCGTGCGGCGTCGGCCGCGGCCTGGGTGGTCACGTTGACGACGGTGGTCCTGCTGCCGGCGTCGTAGTAGGTGCCTGCCGTGCTGTCCGCGCCCAGGTGGGCGGCGACGGACGCGGCGGCCTCGGGAGTGGCCTTCGCCGTGGGAGCGGCGGAAGCGGAGGGGAGGGCGAACGCGGTGGCGGCCAGCAGGCCGGAGGTGACCGCGATCAGCGGGAGACGACGGGACTTCACTCGTTCCTCCTGTGGGGGTGGAGGGGGACCTGGTCCTGCACTTGTCGATGCACTGTCATAACCACACCGATTAACGAACGCATCATGTGCCTGACAAGTACGCAGGAGAGTATTCAGACCTCACAGGAAACACACAAGAGGGCTTTCCGGCCCGGCGGCCGACGCACAACAGCGCCCCGGCCGCCCGAAGGACAGCCGAGGCGCATGGTGGTGACGCCGTCTCAGCTGGTGAGAACCGCGCGCTCTCCCGCCGTGAGCGGGTACGGCAGGGTGTTGCCGGGTGGCGGGAAGGGGCAGATGAATGCGTCGGCGAAGGCGCACGGCGGCAGTTGGGTGCGGTTCAGGTCCACGGTCACCGAGCCGTCCGCGGCGGGCGCCGGGGTGTACAGGAAGCGGAACCGGAAGGTGGACTTCCCGCTGGTCCCGTCCGCGACCACCGCCCACAGCCGGCCGTCGTCCTCCACGGCGACGGACAGGGTGTGCTCGACCCCGTCCGCGGTGAAGGTCAGCTCACCGCCGAGTCCGAGGCCGCGCTCGCGGCCGTCGGCGTTGGGCACCAGGACCGAGCGTGTGGCGGCGTACGGGCGGAAGATCCCGGGGACCGCCCACCGCTCGTCGTGGGCGAAGACGTCGATCCCGGCGAAGGAGGTCCGGGCGGCCGAGGCCGGGTCCCAGACCCGGACGGCGAGCTGTCCGTCACGGGAGATCGCCCGCACCGTACGCCCGTCGGCGAGGGACAGCGGACCGCCCTCGGTCTCCAGCGCCGTGCGGACGCCGTCCGCTTCGTGGACGACGGCGCCGTTCTCCGCCAGCCAGCGGCCCGGCAGCCCCGGCGCCACCCCGTCCGCGAGGTCCTCCAGCCAGTGGGTGCCGGTCAGGGCCAGCGGCCCGGCGGCTGCGGAGACCGACGCGCGGCGGCGCTCCCGCCACTGCTCCCAGTCGGATATCGCCTGATCAACTGCTGGTGCACTCATGTCCTCAAGCCTTTCACACCGGTCGGGGGGAGCCCGAGATGCTCCCGCAGGGTCGTACCGCGATAGGCGGTGCGCAACGATCCGCGCCTCTGGAGGAGCGGCACCACAAGGTCGACGAATGCGTCCAGGCCGCGGCCGGCGGGCGCCGGCTCGGGCAGCAGGACGTAGCCGTCCACGACGCCGGACTGCACGGGGGCGTCGAGGCGTTCCGCGAGCGTCTGCGGCGCGGCCGGCTCGGCGAGGGTGAGGTCGAGGTCGAGGCGCGCCAGCAGCTTCACACCGGGGCGTACGGACTGCCCCGGCCGCCCGACCACCACGTCCGCCCCTTCGGCGACGTCCTCCGGCCCCGCCTCGCGGATCGTCACGGGACGCCCGTGCGTGCCGGCCCGCGGGACCGCCCCGGCGGCCACCGGTCCGGCCGCGCGCCCGCCGCTCAGCCGGTCCAGCGCGGCGATCCCGCGGGCCAGTCCGTACGGTTCGCGGCCGGGCGAGGGCAGTGCGGCGAGGCCGATGCGTGTGGTGACGGCGGCGAGCGCGTTGAGCACGGTGACCGGTTCGGGACTGCCGCCGGGCAGCGCGAAGGGATGCGGCCAGGCGGCGCGGCCGTCGGCGTGCGGCTGTGCGTGCGCGTGCGCGTCACCGTGCTCGGGGTCCGGGCCGTCCGTCAGCAGGACGAAGTCGAACAGGCCGCGCTCGGCGGCGCCGGCCAGCCGGGCGTATGCGGCGAAGTCCGGCGGCGGCCCCGGCAGACCGCGGCCGGGCAGCTCCACGGCGAGGCTCATCGTGCGGCGTCGCGCGCTCATGAGACGGCCGTCCCGTCCGCCACCGCGATCCCGGCGGCGCCGCCAGGAGACGCGATCCGGCTCTGCACGGGAAGGGTCTGCGCAGGACCGTGCCCGGGACCGGGCGCGGGGTGGCGCTGCGCCGGGCGGTGCAGCCCGAGGTGCTCGCGCAGCGTGGCGCCCGGGTGGAAGGTCCGGAACAGCCCCCGGTGCTGGAGCAGCGCGACCGTGCCGTTGACGAAGCGCTCCAGGTCGCGGCGGGGGTCCAGCGGCCTGACCAGGAAGCCGTCGACCGCGCCGGACTCCCGCCAGCGCACGACGAGTTCCGCCAGGTCGACCGGGCCGCCGCGGAAGACGACGCCGCCCGCGCCGTCGTCGGCCGGGGCGACGTCGGCGCCGGGTTCCTGGCCGAGTTCGCCGCCGCAGAGGTCGATCGCGAGGTCGGCGAGGACCAGCAGCCGGTCCGGGTCGCGCCCGGCCGCCGCCGCGAGGTCCCGCAGTGCGGCACGTTCGGCCGCGGCCTCTTCGGCCGCCGCCGCCCGGACGAGGACGATGTCGGCGTGCTGTGCCGCCACCTGCCGGCCCTCGCCCGACCAGGCGGCGGCATGCACCGCGACCACCGGTCTGCCCTGGGGGGCGCGTGCCCCGTCCACCGCCGCGCCCTCGTCCCAGGCCGCGGTCACCGCGGCGACGGCCGCCGCCACGTCGGCCGCCCGCGGCGGCGCCGGCTCGGCGTCCGGCCCGGTCGCGGTCGCGCGGACCGACCCGCGACCGGTCGCCGTCCCGCGGCGGAGCCCGGACCCGCGCCGGAGCCCCGATCCGGGGCCGGCGGTTGCCGGAGGGCCCACCACCGCCCAGCCGCCGCGCCCGTGGCTCACCCAGTCCAGCGTCGCCAGCGCGCGCGCCGGGTCCTGCGGTGCCAGGGCCGGCAGCGGCAACAGCGGCAGCACGCCGATCCGGTCGGTGACCGAGGCCAGTCGCGCGGGCAGGGCGACCGCGTCGGGCACCGCGTCGGCGCCGCTGTCCACCACCACGAAGTCCAGCCCGCCGCGTTCGGCGAGCAGCGCCGTCTCCGTGCACCGCTGCGCCACGTCGGCGGTCGGCTCACGCGCGTCGATCACCGCGGCCAGGTGCAGGGTTCCGGCAGGCCGGTGCGGAGCCGGCCGGCGGGCCGCCGGCAGCGGCCGGCGCTGCTGCTCCGAGGGCTCCGCCGGCACCGGCGGCTCCGGCGGCAGTCGCTGCGACGGCGGCAGCGGCCCGCGCTGCGAGGGCAGTCGCGCGGAGGCAGCAGGCCGGGCGGCGGAAGCGGAGCGCGCGGGCGGGCGCGGAGCGGAGGAAGGCGGCGGGGGCGACAGTTCGGCAGGCATGCGGACGCTCCAGAAACGCGCACCCAGGGCGCGCGGCAGCGGACGAGGCGGATACCGCCTTCACCGCACAGCCGCCGCGTCCCTCAACGCGGCCGGGCCGCTGGGGCCTTGACATGAGGCTAAGCCGACGCCGTCACCCTCTGTCAAGCACGTCCGACAGGTGGACACCGCGTCCATGCGCGGTTGACGCACCCGCCACACGGCTGCTGGACTGGGGTCATGCGCAGCTGCCGGCTGGTCACCCGCGACCACATCGACTTCGGTCGGGTGTGGTCGTCCTCGTGTCGTCGCCACTGACCAGGCGCTGACGCCGGCCGGGATCTCCGATCCCGCGCACCGCCGGCCCGCGCCTCCCGACCGCCGCCAGGCGCTCCGCACTCGCCGATCCGGTCGCTCGGGCCCCGCCCGCACCCGCTTTCACCGCAGCCTGCACCCGCCGTCCGCACCGGCCGGCACCTCCCTCGGCACCACCCCGGCCCGCCGGGTTCAGCAGTCGCACCCGCAGTCGCAGCAGTCGCAGTCCCCGCAACTCCCACAGCACTGGCAGCAGTCGCAGCAGTCCCCGCACCCGTCACAGCCGTCGCAGCTGCTGCACCACGCCTCGCGCCGCTGCCCGCTCCACGCGTCGTCGTGGTCGGTGCAGCACAGCCGGCAGGTGCAGCACAGGCCCGCGTAGACCAGGCATCCGGCGAGCAGCCCGCGCCTGCGCGGGGGCTCCGGCGGCGGCGGAAACCCACCGGGCTGTCCGGGCCCGTACGGGCCCGGCCCCGGACCGTACGGGCTCTGCCCCGGACCGCCGGGCGCGTAGGGGCTCCCCTGGTAAGGATTCCCGCCGCCCTGGTGCGCGCAGCGCTCCGTCCCGAACGCCCGATCCACCGACCGGCCCAGCTCGTGGACGAGCAGCACGTGCGCCAGCCGGCCGGCCGCGTGGTCGGCGTACTCCACGTCACGCAGCGCGAGGCGCACGCCGTGCAGCGCGTCGTCGCACAGCCGGCGGGCCTCGGCGAGATCCGTCCCGGTGGCGGTGAGCGGGTTCCACGCGCCGCTGCGGGTGTTCTCGGACAGGTCCTCGACGGCGTCGAGCAGGTGGGCGAGCCGGCCGAAGAGGCGTCCCGCCTCCTCCAGTGCGGCCCGGTTGGCGGGGCGCCCGGTGAGCACCGCGGTGTGCGCGAAGGCGGCGGCCGTCGCGGTCTCGGTGGGCTCGGTGACCCCGAGCAGCGGGGCGCCGGGGCCCGTCGCCGCCTCGATGCCGCTCTGCCGGCCGACCGCGTCGAGCAGCAGCGCGGTGTCGAAGCCGAGCCCCGCGCCGGTCCTCGCGCCGGCCCGGTCCCAGCGGCGGGCGACGGTGCGGGCCGCGGCGGCGACCGGGCGGCGGGCGAAGGGCCCGTCGGCGTCCTCGACATGGTCGCGGACCTTGGCGGAGGCGAGCACCAGCGAGACGGCCGCCGCCAGCCGTGCGCCCTCCCCCATGGCCACCGGCGCGGTCCGCATCCCGCGCAGCGGGCACGGCCCCGCGGTGCGCCGCCGCTCGTCCGACGGCGCGGACTGCGCCTCGACGAGCACGGAGACGATCAGGCCGTCGTAGTTGGTCGCGACGCGCGCGAACTGTCCATGGCCGTCGCGCAGTGCCAGGCACAACCCGCAGAGGTGGGCGAGCCACGCCGCGGCCATCCCCTCCGACATCCGGTGCCGGCACGGCCTGATGATCCCGAACATCGCCCGCTCCCCCGTTGGACTCGGCTTTTTGACCGCCGGTCATGTTATCGGCCCGGTGACGCGGGGCAGGGAAGGAGCAGGGTACCGCCGTACGGCCCTGCGAATCACCCGGAAGTGGAGAGCGTTCCCATCGGACTGTCACGTCGCATACACCTGACGCGGCCTGACGGTGCGCCACTATCGTGTGTGCCAGTACCGTCACAAGTCGCCTTCTTGGCGGCAATCCGCTTGGCACAACATCCACATCATGGACGACCATAGGTATGAGCGGACGGTACGACCGCGTGCGAGAGAGGAGGCGTCCATGGGTTCGGTTCGACGGGCGAGTGCCTGGCTGGGCCTCGTCGACGACAACGGCGGCGAGGGTTACTACGACGAGGAGTACGCCGACTACGGCGAAGGCTCGGAGCGTGCCGACACGTGGGTGACCGACCCGCGCGTACGGGTCGCCACCGAGTCGGCGCATGAACAGGGGCGCCGGATCGCCACGGTGACGCCGGACGGTTTCCGGGACGCACGCGGCATCGGCGAGCTGTTCCGCGAGGGCGTGCCGGTGATCGTCAACCTCACCGGCATGGAGCCGGCCGACGCCAAGCGCGTGGTCGACTTCGCGGCCGGCCTCACCTTCGGTCTGCGCGGCTCCATCGAGCGCGTGGCCACCCGGGTCTTCCTGCTGACGCCGGCGGACTACTCGGTGATGAACGCCGACGCCCGCCGCGGCGGCGACGGCTTCTTCAACCAGAACTGATGCCAGTGATGACCGACCTGCTCTCCACGTGACCGCCCCCGCGCTGACCTGCGCGGGGGCGGTTGTCATTGGTGGTCGTTGGTCATCGTTGGGCAACCCCGTACGGCCCACAGACGGCCCAGCGCAGCCGTCAGGCTCGCCGCCACGCGTCGAAGAATCGCGCGCGGTCCGGTGGCGTTTCGAACGCTCGCCGGCCGGCGAGAGCGACGTGCCATGCGGTCATCTCCGCGTCTCGAAGCCACAGCTCACCCCCGTACCGGCCACTGACGCCGAGAGTGCCGTGGTCGAGAACCGAGCCGATGACCTCGGCCACAGCCTCACGTCGGGAGGGCGACAGTTCCTCTAGAAAGGTGAGGACGCGGGAGGCGATGCCGCCCTCGTTGCCGTCGCGTATGCGGTCGAAGAACGGGCCGCCCATGTTGACGGGATCGATGTTCAAGGCAGCGTCACCCCCGGCGTCGCCGATGCGCTGCCAGAAGCTCTCTCCCTCCGCAGTTCCCGGTAGGGGAAGGGCTGCGAACAGGTCGATGAGATGGCCGTTGGCAGCCTGGCTGTAGGCGGTGTCACAGCTAGCGGCGGCGGCGACCCTGGCAACGTGGCTGATGGTAAGACCACCATCGCCGGGCCAGTCGAGCGGAGCGTTGAGCCGGTCTGTGATGTGCTGCTCTAACTCGTCGTGCTCATCGGGCTTGCTGCTGCCGATACGCCGGTTCACGATCACGTTGTCCCCTGGGGTCGCGGTCCGATACTCGGACCTGCCAGCATGCCAGCGCCAGGTTCGCGGGCGTGCACAGGTTGGGTAGGAATCGGCCGCCCCGTGGCCAGCGTCCTGCATCGAGCTGCATCCCGGCGCCACACGTCAAGGCACGCCTACGCCGCCTACGACCAGACCTGATGCCACGTAGTCAGAAGCCCTTGGTTCTCCTTCAGGGCGACCAGCAACAGGTCGAGGTGAGAAGTTCGTTCAGGGGAGCGCGCGCGAGTGTCAGTGGGATCGGCTAGCGTAGTTGGTCAACCTGGCGCCCAGTCAGGACGGAGATGTCCCCCTTCGAGTGTCCGATCAGCAATGATCATCAAATGCGCCGCTACATCGTGTGTGCGCATGATCGCCCGTTGGGGGTATCTTGGCCTAGTGCCGGAGAGTGACTACTTCGACACGGAAGAAATTTGCCTCGGGGGTGGCGGTCCCGCGACGAGGCCGGCACAAGAGGAGAAGCACCCTCCCGTGGCACCTAGGAACGATAGCTCGATACCCGGCGTCGCCGATGGCTGGTTGCGGGTCCGATCGCAGACTGTCTACGTTTGGCTGCTTCAGCCTCCTTGTTGTCTGGAGGTTGGCTGATGGTCGGCAAGATCCTTTCCGCTTCAGACATCCAGTACAAAGACGTTCGCAAGGCAGTAGAGAAGCTGATCAAGGTTGGGTGGACTCTCCACAAGGAGGGTCACGGGGCTCGCCTCTACTGCCCGTGCGACACGGCCTGTACAACCATCCCGGTCCCTTCGACGCCAAAAAACGAAGGGGCAGCCGTGAAGCGTATCGGTCGCTTCGCGCAGCGCTGTCCGCTTCCTCCTGATGACCCGAACAGGAGTCTGACCGGAAGGCCGCGCGAGTGAGATCCCCCTTCAGGATTTGCCGTTTGTCCCGATATGACACACGTTAAGTGTTGACGACTGTCAACGGGTCGGGCATGCTAGCAACCGACACAGGGGGCATCCACATGGACTATGAGTTCACGTTCGTCGTGGACGGGAGGACTGTCGACGACGACACAGCAGTCAGTCGCCTCGAAGACCAACTTGACGCCATGCTCGCACGTGCCGGCGGTCAGAACCTCCTGAGCGTCGCCAGCTCTGGCGACACCGCCGTTGAAGCAGCGCTCGCACTGGCACAGGCCGTACGCGGCCTGGTCCCCGGCCTGCGACTGCTCCGGCTGGACCGGGATCTAGTCGGCATCCAGGAGATCGCCGAGAGAACCGAGCGCTCGCGACAAAACGTACATCAGTGGGTTCAGGGTACTCGGCTGGCTGATCACGAGCCGTTTCCCGCACCAGAAGGGGCTATCGGCAGAGGGCATGTGTGGCTCTGGACTGAGGTGAATGCCTGGCTACGGCAGCATGGCCTTGATGATGGCTTGGCCTATCCTAGCCGCAAGGAAATGACACAGATCGACTTCGTTCTATCGAACAGCCTCAACTTCTCCTTCAGGTCGAGTAACGCCGAAGGATACGATGCAGCCAGGAAATCAGTTGTTGAGGCACTTGAGGAGCATATAGTTAGCTTCTCAGAATTCGTAACGGGCCTTCCGCTGGAGAAAAGCGCAGCGAATCAGCATATTCTCGCGATAGCCGCACCGCACGAATCTGCCCATGACGTGATGAGGTTTATCGCGGACCAACATCGAGATGTAGTGCTAGTCACTGCAACAGATGAGGCCATCGTGGGTGTTCTTTTTTCGATCGAGGATCTGGGGCCACAAGAAATCGTACTCGTTCCTCACGGTATCAGCGTGTGGGAATGGATGGATCTCGTGCGCGAAACGCCTTCGGCAACATTCGTCGCCGAAGATGCCGCGCCACCGGAAGTGCCACGTGTTCGACACAGGCAAACAATGGCATTTGATATCGGAGCAACTGCATAGTCGGTCATCCATGGCCTAAGCCCGGTCGCACCGAGCCGT
>NZ_JAZEWV010000031.1:0-85393 GCF_036353415.1 Actinacidiphila polyblastidii | reverse complement strand
GCCCGCGCCCGTAACACCGCTCGTTTCGCAGACCCCAATCCTGTCGCCTCGTGGGGGTGGGGGCGCCGAGTCCCTTCAGGGTCAAGAGCCCGGGTCAGGGGGTGACGATGGCGAAGTCCGGGTCCGGGTCGCCGAGGTAGCCGAAGAGTTCGGTGAACGCGCCGGCGTCTCCGGTGATCTCGGCCCGGCCCTGGGCGGCGAGGTCGGCCAGGTCGTAGGCGCCGACAAGGGCGGCCCGCAGGTCGGCCTCGCTCAGGGCGATGTCCGTGTCGGGCCGGGCCGCTTCGGGGGTCGTATACCGGGTTCGGCGGCCCGGTGGTCGGTGGGCTCGGCCATGGTGGTCTCCCTCGCGGTGAGTCTCGTCCGGTACGGGGCCCGCTCAGGTCGCGGGAACTGCCACGCTTCCGTGCCGGCGGGGTGGGGGCCACCCGTGTGGTCTGTTCGGGGGATGGCACCTCGCCGGCCCTGCGGGCTCAGGCGGCGGCAGCGGTGACGCACGAGGGTCGAGCCGCACAGGGTGCGCAGCACCCCTGTCATGGCCGCGAATTCGTCGTTGGTGCGCCGGCCGTCCTCGACCTGGGCGGCCAGCATCGCGCGCTCGTCCAGCGCCACTCATGGTCGGGCAGGCGACGAATCTCCGACGCAGGTCAGTAGATCCATTGGCGGCGCATGGCCTGTGCCCCCGCCTGGAAGCGGCTCGTCGCCCCCATCCGCTGGGTCAGCTCGGCGACCCGGCGCCGCAGGGTGCGTCCGCTGAGCCCCAACTGACGCGCTATCGCCTCGTCCTTGAGGCCGGCATTCAGGAGGTGCAGCAGCGCACGGTCCTCGTCCGACACCTCGCCGGGCGGGGCCGACGGCAAGGTGTGGGCGAAAACCGGGGTGGCCCTCGCCCAGGTGGCCTCGAAGAGCTGGAACAGCGCGTCACACAGCGCCGATCGGCGGACGAACACGGCAGCGGTGCGCGCCGCCTGCGCGCCCGTGGTCAGCGGCAGCATGGCATCGCACCGGTCCACCAGCACCATCTTCATCGGAACTCTCGGCACGACCCTCGCCTGCTCGCCCAGGGCGACCATGGCCTGCAGGGACTCGGCGAGCGGCGGCACCTCCAGGACTTCGGTGGCGTAGATCGCTCGGACGGGGATGCCGCGGGCCAGCACCGGGGTCTCGAACTGGGCGGCGCTGCCCTGCGGGACCACGTACGGAGGGGCGTCGAACGCCATCACCTCGGTCTGCGCACTGGCGATCAACTCCCTGACCCGGAGGCTGATCTGGGACGCCCCTTCGATGACTTCGACCAATCGGTGCGGATTGGTCCGCAGGTCGCGCTCGTGGTACCGGCCGGCGTAGGTCTCGACGGAGGAGGCGATTCGTTCCAGTTCGGCCTGCCGGGAGCGGACCAGGGCGGACAGGCCGACCCGCGGGTCGACCGGCACGTAACCAGGGGAAGAGCCGGACCCCGGCGCGGCCAGGCCTGCGGCGACCAGGTCGTCCAGCGCCTGACGCGTGCGCTGCGCCGAGATCCCCAGTTCTGCGGCCACCGAGGATGCAGTGCAGGACTCCTGGCACAGGAGCACGTCATAGGCGCGCTCTGCCACGTCGTCCATCCCGATCGACTCCAGCAACAGATGCCACCCCAGCAATTTGTCAACAGTAGAAACAAATAGGTCGACTCAGTGAGCATAACCGGTTGGCCGGATGCGGCCAGTGGCCAGGGCAGGCCACCGGCGATCCTGCCGACGGCCGGGTGGGATCTGCGAGGGTACGGGCACCCCCCCCGCTGTGGTGACAAGGAGTGGAAGTGTCGTCAACAAGACGTCGATCGAGAGGTATACGCACGGTGGCCGCAACCGCCGTGCTGGCCACGGCCGCGACCATGGCCGTGGTGCCCATGGCCACTGCGGACACGGGAGGTTCGGGCCCCGTGCGGCTGACCGCCGCGAGACTGGCCGAACTGAGTGCCAAGTACACGCCCCGCGCCGACGGCACCCCCGGCCTGGTGGCAGCTGCTGCCGAGACCGCCGGACCCGACTCGGTGGCCTCCAGCAACGCCGACGGCGCGAGCAGAAGCTCCAGCGGCGCGAACAGCAGCTCCACCGGAACCGGCGCCCCCTCGACCACCAACGGCGTCACCCAGGTGAGCAGTTGGCAGACCGCCCGCGGCGCGGCCTCCACGCTGGCGCTCGGCGGCACGGCTGACTGGGTCTCCGTCTTCTCCGGCGGCGGCCTGACCCGCTACGACGCAGCAGGCAAACCGGTGTGGACCACCACCGGTGAGCAGCTGTACAAGGACTGGGACGCCACCAACACCAACTGGTACCAGGACGAGCCGTTCACAGCCGTCATGTACGAGGGCTACGACCCGTACCAGCCCGGTTCCACCGGCGCCCACCCCTACGCGCAGGCCGACCTCAACCACGACGGCGTCGCCGACGTCGCCGTGGCCTACTCCGTGGGCGCCAGCCCCGACCGGCCGTTCACCGCGCCCGGCACGGACCTCTCCAGCGGCACCTTCATCTCCGTCCTGGACGGCCGCACCGGCAGGATGCTCTGGCACACCGCGGTGCCCGGCACCGTCGGCTCGCTCCTGACCGAGAACGGCAAGCTGTTCGCCGCCGATGCCACCGGCCCGGACTGGAACAACAACCCGGTCGCCACGCAGGGCAGCAGCCGCTCCTCGCTGCTGGCGTACTCCTTCGCTCCCGGCAAGGGCGGCACGCTGACCGGCACCACCGCCTGGACGTACTCCACCGGGGCCCCCTGGGCCAACTGGGGAGACCTGACCGCCGTCAGCGGCGGCCGGCTGGTCACCAGCTGGACCGACACCCCGATGGGCCTCGGCAACCCGCGTCCCGCCGACGGCCACGTGCTCGTGGTGGACGCCGCCACCGGCAAAGCCGACGTGGACGTGAAGACCCCGGGCTACCCGCGTCTCATGGCCCAGCAGCCGGACTCGCAGAACATCCTGGTCGCCGAGCAGAACGATCCGCTCGACGCCGTGCGCTGGGACCTGACCGCGATCAACTCCGTCAGCGGCGAGCGCACGGTCATCACCTCCCGCAACGGCACCATCCCCGAGGCGTTCGTCCTCAACCCGACCGCGCACGGCAGCCAGGCCGCCATCGGCGTGGCCGAACTGGGCATCAACGCCGACCTCAGCGACGGCCAGTCCACCATCTCCGGCTGGAGCAGCAGCGGCAGAACGCTGTGGAGCCACCGGACCGTGAGCACCGTGGGCAACGCCAACGCCCCGACTCTGTCGCTCACCTTCGACCCGCGCGGTGGCGGCGAGGTCTACGCCGCGGTGAGCGACGCCACCGCGATGACCCTCGACAACCCCGAGGGCATCTACCACAACCAGCTGCTGGCCTTCGACAGCAGCGACGGCAGGGCCATGTGGCGCCGTGACGGCGACCACGTCGGCGACCAGGTCACCCCCTACCTGGGCGGCATCCTGACGGTCGGTTACGACCTCACCGCCTACCTCTCGTCCGGCCGCACCGGCGCCGACGTCACCGAGCCGCTGCTCGGCGACAGCTACGCCGCGGTCTCCGTGGACGCCAACGGCGACGGCGTGAAGGACCTGGTCGTCGCCGGCCAGAGCCACGGCGTCTTCGCCCTGGACGGCCGCACCCTGAAGGGCGCCGTCCCGCGCGTCCTGTGGACCACCCCGGTCGGCGCCGCCGTGCACCAGCTGAAGCTGGCCCAGGTCGCCGACAGGCACGGCCGCACCGCGCAGCGCGTCGTCGCCGCCACCTCGCACGGCATCGCCGTCCTGGAAACCGGCGGCCGCCTCGACAGCGACGTGAACACCGGCGCCTTCCAGTACGGCACCGCCGTCACCAAGGGCGAGGTCATCGCCAGCGGCACCGCGGGCGTCTCCGCCTACACAGCCGACGGGACCACCAAGTGGACCTACCGGCCCAGCGGCGCCGTCGGCAAGCGTGTGGCGTACTCCACCGCCGCGGTGGACGTGGACGGTCGGCTGATCCTGGAGTACGGCGGCATCGCCGCCGGGTTCGACCAGCTCGCCACCGACCCGGCGCCGACCGCTGTCTCGTTGAACTCCGCCACCGGCAAGGAGGTCTGGTCCGAGCGACCCGGCGTCGACAACGCAGCCTGGATCCAGGCGCAGGCCGGCGTCTACGCCGCCGCGGACATCCCGGGCACCGACGGCCACGGCGTGGCCCTGGCCTGGGGTGCGGGCCGGATCGGCGAGGAGCACGAGGTGCAGATCCTCGACAGCCGCACCGGAAAGGTCGTCACCACGCACCTCTCCGACGGCGCGCAGACCTTCAACGGCTTCACCTCCTCGGCCGCGTACGGCCTGATGGAGCTGCACTGGTACGAGATCACCGACTTCCCGGCGGACGGCTCCGCACCGTACGACTCCCATACCATCCCCGACGGCCAGCAGGGCGCCTTCGTCACCACCACCGACGGCAGTGACGCCCTCGTCACCGGCGTGGGCGGCCTGGAGGAGTACAGCCTGCCGCTGACCACCCCGGACGGTGACTCCTACATGGGGGACGACAGCGAGACGTTCTCCGAGTTCGCCGGCACCGTCACTCCGATCGGCACCGGCGAGGACGGCGCGACCCGGCTGGTCGGCCTGCCCTACGACTGGACCGCCTACGCGCTTTCCGTCTCCGTCGGCGGCTTCGGCGTCGACTCCTTCGCCCTTGACAGCTACTACCACGGCGTCACCGTCAACGAGGTCGTCGGCAGCGGCAAGGCGGTCGCCGCGCCCCCGGCTGCCGCGGCCACCCCGGCCACGGACGCCACCGCGGACCCGGTCGCGGATCGGACCGTGGGCACCGGCACCGCCACCACCTCGCTGGAGGTCAGGTCCAAGCAGCTGGCGGGCACCGTCAAGGCCGACGCCGCCGGCACCGACGCCGCGGCTGCGATCCGCGGCTACACCCCGCAGCAGATCCAGGGACGCCTGGGCCTGACCGGTGACGGCACCGGCCAGACCGTCGCCATCGTCGACGCCTACGACTACCCGACGGCGCAGTCGGACCTGAACGCCTTCTCCACCCAGTTCGGCCTGCCGCAGACCTGCGGCAGCGCGAACGCCACCGGCGACTGCTCCGACTTCTCGGTGGAGTACGCCACCGGCACCCGGCCGGCCGGCGACAGCGGCTGGAACGAGGAGGCGGCGCTGGACATCGAGTGGGCCCACGCGGTGGCCCCGCACGCGAAGATCGTGCTGGTCGAGGCTGCCGATGCCTCGGCGCAGGGCCTCTACCGGGGCGTTGACGCGGCCGAAGCGCTGGACCCGGCGGTCATCAGCAACAGCTGGGGAATGCCGGAGTTCTCCGAGGAGTCGTTCTACGACGCCCACTGCAAGCTCGCCGACTCCGTCTGCGCCCAGTCCACGGGCGACGACGGCTACCCGGCCGGCTACTCCAGCACCAGCCCGTACACGCTGGCCATCGGCGGTACCACCATGAAACTGGACGCCACCGGCCACACGCTGGGCGAGACCGCCTGGTCCTCCACCGGCGGCGGACTCAGCTACTTCGAGAAGGAGCCCGCCTACCAGAAGGGCGTCCAGTCCACGGGCTACCGGGCCACCCCCGACGTCAGCTTCGTCGCCGACCCCAACACCGGCGTCGCCGTCTACGTCACCATCGCGGGCGCGCACTACTGGATACAGGTCGGTGGCACCAGCCTCTCGGCCCCGTCCTGGGCCGGCCTCATCGCCGACGCCGACCAGCTCCGCGCCACCGCCGGGAAGGCGCACCTCTCGGTCGCCGGCAAGAGCGGCGACACCGCCCACACCGACGTCTACGCCCTCGGCAGCAAGCTCAACGACGTCACCACCGGTTCCAACGGAGCCTGCGGCACCGAGTGCACCGCCGCCCCCGGCTACGACACCGTCACCGGCCTGGGCTCCGCTCTCGCCGGCGTGGACACCGCCCTCGCGGCCATGAAGTAGAACCCCCGCAGGATCCCGGGGCCGCCGCTGTCGCTCAGCGGCGGCCCCGGTCGCTGCCCGCGCCTCCACGAGCCGACCCTCGCGTACCCGTGCGGTGCGGTTCAGAGGTGCAGGAGGCGTTCGGCGTTGCGGTGGGCGATGTCGCGCTGGGCACTTTCGGTGAGTCCGGAGCCGGCCAGGAATTCCCGGGCTCCGGCGTTGCCGACGAACGGGTAGTCCACCGAGTAGATCATGCGGTCGGTGCCGAGGAGGTCGGTGCAGAAGCGCAGGTGGGGGGTGGTGAACATGCCGCTGGGGGTGTAGTAGGCGTTCTGGCGGACGTAGTCGCCGATGGTGCGGTCCAGGCCGGTGGCCTTGCGCGGCAGCGCTTCGTCGAGGCGGTCGAGGTACCAGGGCACGGCCTCGCCCCAGTGGCCGAGGATGAACTGCAGCTCGGGGTAGCGGTCGAAGACGCCGCTGAGCACCAGGTGGATGAAGTGGACGCCGGACTCGTTGTGCCAGCCCCACGCCGCGGTCGCGAACCGGGTGGCGACGACCTCCTCCAGCCCGGCCTCGTAGCTGTCGGCGGCGCTGACGCGCGTCGGCGGGGCAGGGTGCAGGTAGATCGGAACGCGCAGCTCGGCGGCGGTGCGCAGGATCGGGTCGAAGCGCTCGGCGGAGAGGAACTCGTCGTCGGTGCGGCCGTGGATCAGGGTGCCGACCAGGCCCAGCTCCTGGACGGCACGCCGGAGTTCATCGGGGGCGTGCTCGGGCGCGGTGGTGGGCACCGACGCGAAGGCGGCGAAGCGGTCGGGGTGCCGCGTGCAGGCCGCCGCGAGGCGGTCGTTGACGTCGCGGACCAACTCCGGGGCGACATCGGCGGGCAGGTACTGGGTGGTGAGGTTGGAGAGGACCTGCATGTCGATGCCGTCGGCGTCCATGGCGGCGAGCCGGCCCTCGTCCAGGTCCTCCAGGACCTCGGCGGACGGGCTGTAGGGCAGGCCGCTCGCCGGGGCGTAGGACGCGCCGAAGCCGGGACTGATCTCGGCCGTCCGGCCGGCGGAGGCCCTGGCCACGCCGGCGTGCAGGGTGTGCTCCTCGATGGTGATCAGCTTCATGGTGTTCCTCACTTGTCCGACTTCTCGCCGAGCCAGGCGAAGGCGGACTCCTTGATGTCGTGTTCCAGGTCGCTTCCCCTGGTCGCGAAGGTCCGGCTCACGGGGAAGCCGCTGGCCTCCAGCAGGTAGGCGAGGGCCGCGTACTCGCGGGGGTGGCGGGTGACCGCCTCCGCGTCGACGTCGACGATGCCGGCGGGGTAGGTGAAGGTGCCGAAGTCGTAGACGCTCTTGCGGTCGGCGATGCCCCACACCCCGTCCCGCTTCTCCAGCCGGTCGATGAAGCGGTTGTGGCCGTTGCAGCCGAGGCGCAGGTCGACGTTCTCGCCGATGATGACGGCGTTGGTCTCGCTGACGGCGCGGGTGCCGTCGGCGGAGAAGGCCACCACGGGCGCGGTGATCAGGTGCTTGGTGCGGAAGGCGGAGGCGCCCATCCGGGCGGAGGCGTCGACGAACTCGTACGCCGGCCCCTCGAACCAGGTGATCTCGATCCGGCTGTCCGGGTGGAAGAGGGCCTTCAGGCGGTCCCATTCCCCCAGGTCCCGGTGGATCCACCCGGTCATGAGGTCGGCGATGTCCTGTCGGTCCTGAAGTGTCGCGTCCATGGTGTCAGTATTCGCCGCGATAATCGATAGGTCCAACCGAGAGATACGATGAATCAATCGATCGGAACGATGAGAGAGGAGCGGCGATGGAGCTGCGGCATCTACGCTATTTTGTCGCCGTCGCCGAGGAGCGGCATTTCGGCCGGGCCGCTGCGTCGTTGCACGTCACCCAATCCACCCTGAGCTCCCAGGTGCAGGCCCTGGAAAGGGAGGTCGGCGGGCGCCTGTTCACCCGCACCAGCCGACGCGTCGAGCTGACCGAGGCGGGCGGGCTGCTGCTCCCCGAGGCCCGCCGCGCCGTGGCGCAGGCCGACCGGGCCCTGCTGGTGGCCAGGGAGTCGGTCCACGGCAAGACCGGGGAGGTGCGGATCGGCTTCTCCGGCGTCGCCGTCCTCCAGGGCGTCCTCTCCGAGGACCTGCGCGACTTCAGCCGGGCACACGCCCGGGTCGGCCTCACCCTGACCGAGCTTCCGCCCGTCGCCCAGATCCAGGCGGTGCGCGACGGCGTGCTCGACCTCGGCTACTGCCCCGACCTGGGCCTCGACGACACCGGCGGACTGCGTGTCACCCAACGTGCGCCCACTCCGCTGTCGGTCGCCCTGCGCTCCGACCACGAGCTGGCATCAGCGGCCGTGGTGACCACGGCCGCCCTGGCCGACCACGACCTCATCGTCTTCGCGAGCGGCGAGGAGGACCAGACCGTCCTGTCCCGGCTCTGGCCGGCCGCCGCCGAGGAGGACCGAAGCCGGGTCCGCCTGGGCGGCAGCACCCTGGGCGTGCTCGCCCTGGCGCTGGCCGGTGTGGGCGTGGCCTTCGTCCCCACCGCGACCGGGCGCATCGCCCTGCCGGGCCTGACCTACCGGCCCCTGCACGGAGCGCCGCCAGGACCCGACCTGCTGGTCATCAGCCGCCAGGACGAGACGTCCGGAGCGGTCCGCGCCTACCTCACCGGGGTCCCCGCACCGTGATCCGGGCAGCGGGATCCCGGCAGCGTGATCCCGCACCCACGGCTCCTCTGCCGCTGCCGTCAGGAAGACGGCGTTCGCCTGCCGCTCCCCGAGGGTGGTCCAGCGGTGCCTCACCGGCGCTGGTGCGCCCGGCTTGCGGGCGCGGGGGGGGCCGGAACGGAGGCGGGAAGGGCGCGTATGCGAGGCGCGCGGCTGGTCCTCATCGGACGCGCTCTCCGGCGATCCACACCCCCGCGATGTCGCGGGTCGCGGAGATGTCCCGGGTCGGGTCGCCGTCGACCAGCAGCAGGTCGGCCCGCTTGCCCGGCTGGATCTCGCCGCGGTCCTTGAGGCCGAACGTCTCCGCCGTGAGGCTGGTGGCCGCACGGAGCACCTCGACAGGAGTGAGGCCGGCCTCGACCAGGTTCTCCAGCTCGTCGTGCAGGGACTCGCCGTGCCGGGGAGCGAACGGGACGCCCTGGGCGGAGTTCGCGTCGGTGCCGACCAGGATCCGGATGCCGGCCCGGTGGAACCGGGTCACCGTGTCGCGGGCGTGCTCGTACCGGAGCCCGGCAGCGGCTCTCACGGAGGCGATGCCGCGCATCATCGTGAGGGTGGGTGAGCAGATCATGCCCTCGGCCAGCATCCGCTGGACCGTCGCCTCGTCCAGGACGGCGTCCACGGGCGTGTGCGTACTGATGTCGACACCGGCCTCGACGGCGACGTGGAAAGCGCCGGTGGTGATCGAGTGCGCCACGACCAGCAGCCCGTGTTCGTGCGCAGCGGCGACGACCGCGTCCACACTCTCCTGGTCCATGCCGGCCGGCGGCGCGGCCTCGGTGACGATCTTGATGTAGTCGGCGCCGTCGGCCACCCGCCGCTCCACGAACGCGCGCGCCTCCTGTGGGTCGGTGACGATGCCGTCGGCCGGGAAGCCGGGCATCTTGGCATGGTTGCCCCCGCGGCCCACCGCCGGGGTCGTCGCGCTGAGAATCTGCGTCACGCCCTTCTGCGCGCGCATCTCGGCGACGAGCGAGCGCGGCCAGGCCGCCATGTCCAGCCCGGTGGTCACACCCCAGTGCGCCAGCGTCTCCAGGTCGGAGCGGCCGAGGACGTGGATGTGCGCGTCGATCAGCCCCGGCAGCAACACCTTGCCCGAACAGTCGACCACCTGGTCCGGCGTCCCCCCGTCCGCGCTCGCGATCTCCGCCCCCCGGAGGTGGACCGTGCGGGGGGCGGTCAGGCCCTCGCCCGTGAACACACGGACGTCTTCGAACGCGGTGACTGTCGCCATGATGGGGGAGTCCTCTCAGATGCCTTTCCTGAAAGCTATCATCAAAGCTTCCTCCGCTAAGGTGAAGGCATGACGGCCGACCGAGCGACCGAACCCAGCGAAGCGCACCTGGCCCTGGCGTTCTCCCAGCACGTGGTACGTCTGCAGACCGTCCTCGAACAGGCCATCGGTCCCAGCCTGGCCGCCCAGCGCCTCACGGCCGCGGAACTCGACGTCCTCGCGGCTCTTCGCTCCATCGGCGCGCCCTACCAGCAGCGGCCGAAGGAACTGTCCGCCCGCCTGCTGCTCACCACCGGCGGCCTGAGCAACGTCCTGCGCCGCCTCGACACACGCGGACTGATCTCCCGTATCCCCGACCCCGCGGACGGACGCAGCCACAACGTCCGACTGACCCCAGCAGGAGTCGCCGCCGCCGGAGCCGCGACCACCGCGGCGGAGGCGGCCCTTCAGCGCGCACTCGCCGCGGTGCCGGCTGCGACCCTGCAGGACGCCCTCCACCACCTGCGATCAGTCCTCGCCGCTGTCTGACGGCGCCGGCGCCTGGCGCTGCCCTCCTGCGCCTTCGCGAGAGTCCCGGCCGGCTGCCGATGTGCCGCGCACGAACGGCCGGGAGGGAGCGGAGAGGCCCGCTGCCGTAGGAGCGGTGCGACTCGGTGGCGTGGCCGCCCTCGGGGCGGGCAGGCTACCGGCGTCCGCATCGAGGAGGCCGCGTGTCCCGTGTCGAGTGGTTCGATCTGCCCGTCGCGGTGCGTGTCTCCGTGGGGGCCCGTGTCGGGGCCGTGACGGGCGTGGTCGATGTGGAGCACGGGCTGACGTGCCGGCTGGCGGCGGTGCTGTCGACGCCGGACGGCCGCGTGTTCGTCAAGGGTGTGCCCGTCACCGATCTGGACGCGACGGTCGCGCAGGACTTCGAGGCCGCCGTCAACGGCAGGGTCGCGGGGATCGGGCCGCTGCTGCTGGGCCGGGTCGCGGTCGCGGGCTGGGACGTGCTGATCTTCGAATACGTCGACGGCCGGCATGCCGACCTCGCCCCCGGCTCACCCCATGTCGACCTGGTCGCAGGACTGTTGCACGAGATGGAGGCGCTGTCCGCCGACGGTCTCGCGCCGCCCTTCGCCGACCGGCTGGACGGGCACGTGGACGGGGCGGGCCGGCTGCTGCTGGCGGGCAACGCGCTGCTGCACACCGACATCAGCTCGCACAACCTTCTGGTCGACGGCGCCACCGGTCGCGTGCACCTGGTGGATTGGGCGATGCCCGCGGCGGGACCGGCCTGGGTGGATGTGGCGTTCACGGCGGTGCGGCTGATGGAGAACGGCTGGGCGGCGGACGCCGCCCTGGAGTGGGCGGGCGGGTTCGCGTCGTGGCGGGACGCGGACCCCGTGGCGGTCGAGGCGTTCGTGGCGGCCACCTGCAGTGCATGGCACGCCCGGGTGGGCTCGGCGGGGGCGCAGCCGAACAACCGGCGGTTCCGGGCGCTCCTCGCCGGGCCGGTGGCTGTCTGAGTCTGACGGTGCCCACCTTCCAGCCACACCGCCCGCCCCACCCACCACTCCCATCGACGGCTGCGACCACCGCGAGGGCGCGGGCCTGGGCCAGCCGCCCCTGAAGGCCCCGCTCGTTCGCGGGCGTACAACGGCCGTATATGTGCCGTGAAAGCCCGGAGTCGAATGGCAGGGCCGCCCGCATAATGAAGGTGCGCTCCCGTACGCACGTTCCGGTGGTCCGTCGGAAGGGATCTCCGAAGGCGAACCCAGCGGCGCGGGAATCGAGGCGGCCGACGGCGACGGCCCGCGCCCGCTTCGACATCCCATGCGCCGCTCGGCATCCACTCCATCGCCCTGGACCCGTTCGCCGCTCACGGCACGGACGTGCGGCCGGGCGGCGGAAGCAGTGCGTCGCCCCCGTCCTCAGGCTGTCGGCGCGGGCATCGCCGCACCAGGCACCAGGCACCAGGGGACCCGTCCGACCGGAACACCTGTCAGGAGAACCCACTCAGCGAGGAGAGATCCGTTGAAGAGACTGCACCAGCGCGATAGCGAACCGCCCGCGCACCACGCGGAGTCGCCGGGACGAAGAGCACTCCTCGCGAGAGGCGCGGGCGTCGCAGCGGGGCTCGTGGGCCTCGCCGCCGCGGTCCCCGGCCGGGCACAGGCGGCCCCGATCGCCCCAGCGGCGGGAACGGCCCAGAGCAACTGGCGGTTCTGCCCGAAGTGCTACACCATGTTCTTCTACGGCTACGCGGACAACGGCCGCTGTCCCGCCGGTGGTGCGCACAGCGCCCAGGGGTACAACTTCATCGTCCCCTACGGCGGACCGGAGACCCCGACGGCCCAGTCCTACTGGCGGTTCTGTCCCAAGTGCTACTCCATGCACTTCGAGTACTACGGCCCTGGTCCCTGCCCCGCGGGCGCGGGGCACACCGAGCAGGGCTTCGTCTTCGTCCTGCCGCACGATGTCGCGGCCACACCCACCAGCCAGAGCAACTGGCGCTTCTGCCAGAAGTGCTTTGTGCTGTTCTTCTACGGCTACCCGGACAACGGCCACTGCGCCGCGGGCGGAGCGCACAGCGCCCAGGGCTTCAACTTCGTCATCCCGCACGCGTGACCGCCTCCATCCGGAGTGACGCACGGCCGCTGCGGTCAACGTCGGCGACCGCACCCGCTCCGGCGCCCTCCACGAGCACCACGGTCAGCTCGGCGTTCCACCGCCGCGGCCGTGCTCCGGTTTCTCGCTGAACCCCGGCGCCGTCGAGGAGCCGAAGGAGGTGCCGGGCCCGCGGAAGCGCCGGGCCCGGCACCTCCCGTCGGTGGCCCGGAAGGCGCCGAGCCCCTTCGGCGGAGGCGTCACGCGCCCACCGCGGATCGAAGCCCCGCAGACCCGGCTGCCGGGGAGCAGGGTTTCAGGGAGCCTGTCCACCGCTACGTGAGGCGGCCTGCTCCAGGAGTTCAGGCAGATCCTTCAGTCGGTCCAGGCCCTGGACGGCACGGGCCATCCGGTGGTTGCCGGCGAGTTCCTCCCGGTGGCGGTGCAGGAAGGCCCAGTAGCCGGTGCTGTAGGGGCACGCGCGCTCGCCCACGCGATCGGTGGGCCGGTAGGCGCAGGGAGCGCACAGGTCGCTCATCTTGTTGATGTACGCGCCGCCGGAGGTGTACGGCTTGGTGGTCATCATGCCGCCGTCGGCGTACTGCGACATCCCCACGACGTTCGGGAGCATCACCCAGTCGTAGCCGTCGACGAAGCAGCGGTGGAACCAGTCGGTGACCGCTGCCGGGTCCCAGCCGTCCTGGAGCGCCCGGCTGCCGAGCACCATCAGCCGGGGGATGTGGTGGGTCCAGCCGGTGTCGCGGACCTGGGCCAGCACGGTGGACAGGCAGTTGGCCGTGACCGCGTCGGCGTCCAGCTCCAGGAACCAGTCCGGCAGCGGCTCGTGGTGGCCCAGCGCGTTGCGGCTCCGGTACTCCTCGCCGAAGCGCCAGTACAGATGCCACACGTACTCGCGCCAGCCCGCGATTTGCCGTACGAAGCCTTCGACGCTGTTCAGCGGTGCCTGGCCGTCACGCCACGCCCGTTCGGCCCGCTCCACGCACTCGGAGGGGTCCAGCAGCCCGAGATTGAGCGCACTCGACAGCAGGCTGTGGCTCATCACCGGATCGGCGGCGAGCATGGCGTCCTCGTAGCGCCCGAAATCGGCGAGCCGGTGGCCGACGAAGCGGCGCAGTGCGCTCAGCGCCTCCCGTCGGTCGGCGGGAAATCCGCGTGGGCCGTCACGGCCCACGAAGGACACGTCCCCGTCGCGCTCCCAGCGGTCGAGGTCATGGCGCACCTCCGCGTCGATCTCGTCCTCCGCGGGGCGCCACACCTCCGCCGCGCCCAGGGTCGCGGTGTCGCGCGGCGGCGGCTCACGGTTGTCATGGTCGAGGTTCCACCGGCCTCCGGCCGGTTCCGCTCCGTCCATGAGCAGCTCGTGGCGCGTGCGGACCCACCGGTAGAACGTCTCCATCCGCAGCGCGCCGCCGTGCCCGTCCGCCCACCGCGCGAACTCGGCGCGCGGCACCAGAAAGCCCTTCGCGGGCAGTACGTCGACCCGCTCCATCGACGTCACCAGGCCCAGCGCCGCGCGCGAGGTCGGATGACAGACCGTCACCCGGTCCTTGCCGCGGCCGAGCACCTCCGCCAGCCCCTCCGCGTAGGTCTCGGCGCGCACATACCGGACCCGGTCTCCCAACGCGGCCGCGCGGTGCCGCATCGCGGACAGCACCAGATGCGCCTTCGCGCGGTGGAAGCGCCTGCGGCGCAGGACGGAACGCGCCTCGATCATGACCACCGGAGCGTCGTGGTCGGGTCCGCCGTGCCGCGGGTCGACGAAGTGCGGACCGAGTTGGTCGCCGAACAGCCAGTGCGTGCGAGGCGCCATGGGACCTCCTGCCGGTAGCGGGCCCGGGACGGCGTCGTTCCGCCGCGTAGCCGTCCGGCGGCGTCCCCCAGGCTAGGGGCGGCACCCGGCAGGACCGGGGTGGCGCGCCGAGGCGGTCGGCGACGCGTGCGGCCGGCCTTCGGCCCGGGGGCCGCGCCGTCGGGTTCGTGGCGCCTGCCGGTCCGCGATGCCGTGTCGGCCGTGGCCGTCAGTCGGCCGGCAGGACTTCCAGGCCGAGCGCCTTGAGTTGCTCGACGACCGCGTCGTGGGGGTCGGCGTCGGTGACCAGCCCGCTGACCTTCTCCCAGGGCAGGACGCGGAACCGTGAAGCGGTGCCGATCTTCTCGGAGGACGCGAGGATGTAGGTGTCGGCGGCGCGTGCGGACAGGGCGCGCTTCATCGCGGCCTCCTCGGCGTCCGCGGTGGTCAGTCCCGCTTCGGGGTGCACGCCGGTGACGCCGAGCAGGCAGAGGTCGGCGGAGATGTTCTGCGCGGCCTCGACCGCGGCCGCGCCGCAGGCGACCGCCGAGTGCTTGAAGATGCGGCCTCCGAGCAGGAAGAGTTCCGCCAGCGGATGGTCGAGGAGGGCCGAGGCGACCGTCGGGCTGTGGGTGATCACGGTGCAGGCCAGGTCCTGCGGGAGCGCCTGGGCGACAGCGAGGGCGGTGGTGCCGCCGTCGAGGATCAGCGTGCCGCCAGGCCGCACCAGAGCGGCGGCCGCCGAGTCGACCCTGCGCTTGCCGTCAGGGGCCACGCTCTGCCGGGCGGCGTAGCCCACCACGGCCGGCGAGACAGGCAACGCGCCGCCGTAGACCCGCTGGCAGAGTCCTTCGGCGGCAAGATCGCGCAGGTCGCGCCGCACGCTGTCCTCGGAGATCCCCAGGTCCGCGGCGACGTCCTTGGCGACGACCTTGCCCTCGCGGGCCAGCAGACCGAGCAGGTGGTCGCGCCGTTCAGCAGCCAGCATTCGCACTCTCTCCTGTTCTTGCACGTTTCTGCATGTACTGTAGCGCCTGTGACCGACAAGCCCATGCTCATCCTGATCGCCGGCCCCTATCGCTCCGGCACCCAGGGCGACCCGCAGGCCATGGCCGCCCACCTCGCCCGCCTCGAAGCCGCCGCCTGGCCCGTCTTCGCCGCCGGCCACCTCCCCGTGATCGGAGAATGGATCGCCCTGCCCGTCCTGCGCTCCGCCGGCGCGGGCCCCACCGACCCCCTCGCCGATCAGGTGCTCTACCCGGCGGCCGAACGCCTGCTCGCGCACTGCGACGCCGTGCTGCGCCTGCCCGGCGACTCCACCGGGGCCGACCAGGATGTCGCCACCGCCCGCCGCCGCGGCCTGCCCGTCTACCACGACGCGGCCGAGATCCCCCGCCGCACCCCGCGGGAGAGCGCGTGACGAGCCGCCCCGGGATCGACACCCCCGACCACCGCGACCGCACCGGCCTCGACCAGGCCGGGCGCGGCCTCGACCGCAACCCCGACGTCCGGATCCGTGACGTCGAGCTCACCTCCCAGGGCTGGCACGTCCTGCGTCGCACCACCTTCGACTACCGCCGCCGCGACGGCCGTTGGGAGACCCAGCAGCGCGAGACCTACGACCGCGGCGATGGCGCCGTCGTCCTGCCCTACGACACCGAACGCGGCTGCGTCCTGCTCATCCGCCAGTTCCGTTACCCGGCCTACGTCAACGACCACCCCGACGGCATGCTCATCGAAGCGGCCGCCGGGCTGCTCGACACGGACGACCCGGCGGCTGCCGTCCGCCGCGAGAGCGCCGAGGAGCTCGGCGTCACCCTCGGCCCGCTCACCCGCGTCCTCGACGCCTACATGAGCCCCGGCTCCGTCACCGAACGCCTCCACTTCTTCGCCGCCCCCTACACTCCGGCCGACCGGACCGGGGCCGGCGGCGGACTCGAGGAGGACGGCGAGGACATCGAGGTCCTCGAACTGCCCTTCGCCGAGGCCCTCGCCATGACCCGCGACGGACGCGTCGCCGACGGCAAGACCATCCTGCTTCTGCAATGGGCAGCCCTGGACGGACCCTTCGCCCCCACGCCCGGCGGCCGCTGACAGCACCGCCCCACCCGCGGTGTCGCCCCGGCCGCACAGCGGTGCCGCCGATCCGGCTCGACCCGCCGCCACGGCTCCCGCTCAACGGTCCGCAGGCAGGGACGCGCTGCCGCCCGGGGCGAAGGAACGCGGCCTGCCCGGTGGGCGTGAACGATTCTGCGCAAACGCTTGACCAATACGGCCGGCGTTCGTACGCTCCTCCCTGATCAAACGTTTGACCAGGAGGTTGCCGTGCAGCACCGCGTGTTCTTCCAGCCAGCCGACGGCTGGGTGGGGGATGTCATTCCGTTCGTGCACGACGGAGAGCTCTGGCTCTTCTACCTGCACGAACGGCGGCAGACGCCCAAGCCGGGAACTCCGTGGGCGCTGGCCACCACGCGGGATCTGGTGCACCTGACCGACCACGGCGTGAGCCTGGCGCACGGCGGCGCGGCCGATGCCGACTTCAACGCCTACACCGGCAGCGTCGTCCGCGACGCGGACGGGGTCCAGCACCTCTTCTACACCGCTCAGAACCCCGGGGTGGTGGGGGAGGACGGGCTGCCGCTGCAGTTGGTGGCGCATGCCACGAGCACGGACGGCATGCGGTCATGGGTGAAGCACCCCGAGCACACCTTCGGGGCCACCGCGGGCCATGAGACCGCGGACTGGCGCGACCCGTTCGTCTTCCGCGACGAGCGGGCCGGCCTGTGGCGGATGCTGATCGCGGCCCGGCACGGCTCCGGTCCTGAGCGCCGCCGCGGCGTCATCGCCCAGTGCGTGTCCGCCGACCTGGTGACCTGGGCCGCCGCTGACGCCTTCTGGGACCCGCGCCGTTACGTCGCCCACGAGTGCCCGGAGGTCTTCGCGCTCGGCGACTGGTGGTACCTGGTCTACTCCGAGTTCTCCGAGTCCTTCACCACCCGCTACCGGATGGCCAGGAGTCCCGAGGGGCCGTGGCTCGTCCCGGAGCGGGACACGCTGGACGGGCGGGCCTTCTACGCGGCGAAATCGGCGGAGCTGGGCGGTCGCCGGATCTTCGCGGGGTGGATCGCGACCCGCGAGGGCGGAAGCGACGATGGCGCCTGGCAGTGGGCGGGCACGATGTCGCTCCTGGAAGCGGTGCAGAACCCGGACGGGACACTGGGATTCCGCGTCCCGCAGGAGATCACGGCCGTTTTCGACCAGGACGTCCCCGTCGGCCTGGCGCCGACCGTGCTCAAGGCGCCGGACGGTTACGCCGACGTGATCGGGGCCGAACCGCTGCCGTCCCGGTACTACGTGCGTCTCGACGTCGCCATCGAGCCCGGCACCACCGAGTGCGGCCTGCTGCTGCACGCGAGCCCGGACGGCGACCGCGGCTACCGGGTCCGGCTGGAGCCCAAGCGCGGCCGCCTGGTCCTCGACCGCTGGCCGCGCAGGTCCACGGGAGACGCGCAGTGGCAGATCTCCGGTGACGTGCCCCACCAGATCGAACTCGAACGTCCCGCCGATCTCGGCGGTGAGTCGCACACCCTCGAAGTGATCGTCGAGGACGACATCGCGGTCATCGTGCTGGACCGCCAGGTGTGCCTCAGCACGCGTCTGTACGACCGCACCCACAACGGGCTCGGCGTCTTCGCCGGTGAGGGCGTCGCCACCGTCAAGGACCTCCAGGTGCTACGGCCCACCGGCCCCGGGTAGTCCCGCACCCGCACCGCCTCCCCACCCCTGCCCGCACCCGCATCCGCACCCGCATCCGCACCCTCACGCGCCTGTACGCACCGCACGTTCACAGGAGAACCACGATGACCAGACGCTTCAGACTCCGGTCGGCCGCCACCACGGCAGCCGCTCTCGTCCTCGCCCTCACCGCCGCCGCGTGCGGCGGCAGCGGCGGCACCAACTCCGCTGACGTCGACCCGCAGGGCACGATCAAGCCGCGGGAGATCTCGTGGCTGCTCTCCCGGCCGGCCGACGGCGCGGTGATCAAGACGATGTCCACGCTCGCCGACCAGTACGCCACCACTCACCCCGGCTTCAAGCTGAACCTGATCACCACCCCGGACCGCCCGTCGTACATCCAGAAGTACGAGACACTGGCCGCCGCCAACAAGCTGCCCGAGCTGTTCGACACGGACGCGACACCGTACGCCCAGAAGCTCGCCAAGCAGGGGCGGATGATGGACGCCGCCAAGCTGCTGAAGGATCTCGGCCTGTACGGCGACTACCGCAAGTCCGCTCTGGACTACCAGCGCTTCGACGACGGATCGCTCTACATGATCCCCTTCGAGTACGGGCTGGAGTTCTTCTGGTACAACAAGGCGCTGTTCAAGAAGGCCGGCATACAGGTCCCCGCGTCCCTCGACGACTTCCCGGCCATGTGCACCGCCCTGCGCGCGTCGGGCGTCACGCCGATCGCCCTCGACGGTCAGGACCAGTGGCCGCTGGAGCGCTACGCCGCCTACCAGCCGTTCCGGACGGCCGGGCCGACCTATGTGCAGAAGCTGAAGAAGAACCAGGCGTCGTTCTCCGATCCGGCCGGCCGCAAGGCCGCGGACTGGGTGAGCGCGCTGGGCAAGGCGCACTGCTTCGCGAGCGGGTTCTCCTCGGCCGGCTACTCCGACGCCCAGGCCCTGTTCACCTCCGGCAAGGCGGCGGTCTACAACATCGGCACCTGGGAGCTGGGCAGTCTCGCGACGGACAAGCTGGACCCGGCCGTCCGCGACGACGTCGACTTCTTCACCCTGCCGACGACATCCGGCTCGGTCACCGCGGCGAACGAGTACGTCGCACCGTCGGGCATCGGAATGGCCGTCAACTCCCGTACGTACGACCCCCTCGTGCGGGACTTCCTGAAGTTCGCGCTCACCAGGTACCCGGCGCTGTACGCCGCCACCGGCCTGCTGTCACCGACGACGAACGCCAAGACCGCGATCCCCGCGAACGCCACCCCGCTGTACGCCCGTGCCGTCGCCGCCGCCGACACGGTGGGGACCAAGCCGGCGATGCCGTGGGACACCCAGCTCGACCCGACCACGAACACCCGGTTGCAGCAGGAACTCGTGCTGCTCGCCCAGGGCGACACCTCCCCGTCCTCCTTCACCTCGACGATGGACTCCGCCCTGCGCCAGAACGCGCCGAAGTTCTTCAAGTGATCCCACCGCGGGGGTCCGGCCGGCGGACACGCCGGGCCCCTGCCCAGAAGGGCCGTCATGCTCCCCTCCCGTTCCAAACTGTCGGTCGTGGTCTTCCTGCTTCCGCCCCTGCTGCTCTACGCCGCCGCGGTGCTGCTGCCGATCGTGCAGTCGCTCGTCCTCAGCTTCTTCTCCTGGGACGGCATCAGCGACATGCAGTTCATCGGCCTGGCGAACTACCGCCACATGCTCACCGGTGACCCGGTCTTCTGGCGGACGTTCGCCAACCAGCTCGGCTACGTGGCGATCTGCCTGATCCTCCAGCTCGGCGGCGGTCTCGTCGTGGCCAGCCTGCTCGCCACCCTCACCAGGGGGCGCGAGGTCATCAAGGTGCTCTACCTGCTGCCCGCGGTGATCTCGACGGTGGCCATCGCCTTCCTCTTCCAGCGTGTCTACTCCATCGATCCGGTCGGCCCACTGAACACGCTGCTGGACGTGCTCGGCCTCGGCGGCCAGGAGCGCCCCTGGCTCTCCGACGTGCACACGGTCCTGGTCGCGGTCTCCGCGCCTGAGGGGTGGCGGTTCATCGGCCTCTACACGATCATCCTCTACGCCGCGCTGCTGACCGTCCCCAGGGAACTGGAGGAGGCCGCCCGGCTCGACGGCGCCAACCAGTGGCAGATCTTCACCCGCATCCGGTTCCCGTTCATCCGCCCGGTGTGGTTGACCACGTCGATCATGGCCACCACCTACGCGCTGCGCGGCTTCGACATCCCGTACCTGCTCACCAACGGCGGCCCGGGACAGTCCTCGGAACTGGTCACCACCTACATGTACAAAACGGCCTTCACCAGCACCGACTACGGCTACGCGAGCACCATCTCGGTGTTCATCGTGGTCGAGTGCCTGGTCGCCGTCGGGCTGATCCTGCTCGTCCTCCGGCGGAAGGCCGTCTGATGTCCACCCGAATCCTCACGCGCCCGCAGCCGTCCGCGACCCGGAGCGCTCCGCCCGCCGGGCAGCCGGCGGCGGCCAGGCGCGGGCCGAACCTGTACCGCGTACTGTCCCGGGTGATCATCTGGGTGCTGGTCGTGGTCCAGGTCTACCCGCTGGTCTGGGTGTTCCTCACCAGCCTGCGCGACGAGCGGGACTTCGCCTCCGGCAACCCCTTCGGCCTGCCGTCGTCCCTCACCCTGGACAACTACTCCCGGGCCTTCGCCCACGGGCACCTCGGCCGGTACATCGCCAACAGCCTCATCGTCACGCTCGGTTCGAACCTGCTGATCGTCGTCTGCGGAATGATGGGCGCCTACGCGCTGCAGGTGCTCGGCTTCCGCTTCAGCAACGCGGTGCGTGCGATGTTCCTCGTCGGCATCATCGTGCCGGTCCAGATCGCGCTCGTGCCGCTGTTCATCGACTACTCCAAGATCAATCTGCTCGACACCTACCCGTCGATGATCATCCCGCTGGCCGGGTTCGCGCTGCCGATGGCGATCTACCTGTTCTCGTCGTTCTACGGCTACATCCCGCGCGAGACCTACGAGGCCGCCTCGCTCGACGGCGCCGGCCCCTACCGCATCTTCGCCCGGATCACCCTGCCGCTCTCGGTCAACACGATCGTCACCGTCGTCATGGTCAACAGCATCTTCATCTGGAACGACTTCATCTTCGCCAACACCTTCGTGCTCTCCGACAACCTCAAGACCATCCCCCTGGGGCTGCAGAACTACATCGGCGCGATGGGCAAGACGGACTGGACAGCGACCTTCGCAGCCGTGTGCGTCACGGTGACCCCCCTGCTGCTGGTATTCCTCGTTCTCAACCGGGCGATGATCTACGGACTTGAGAGCGGAGCAACCAAGGGATGAAGGACAGGAACGAGGCCGCCCCACGCGCCGTCACCATGCGGGACGTGGCCAAGGCGGCCGGAGTGTCGGTCTCCACGGTCTCTCACGTCGTCAACGACAAGAAGGGCGCCCGTATCGGCAAGGACGCCCGGGACAGGGTGCGCCAGGCCATACAGGACCTCGGATACCGCCCCAACGCCATGGCCAAGAACCTGGTCAAGGGCGGCTCACGGTTCCTGGGACTGGTCGCGGACGCCATCGCGTCCACCCCCTTCGCCGGACAGATCATCCACGGCGCCCAGGACGAGGCATGGCGGCACGGCTACGTCCTCCTGGTCGCCAACACCGAGGGAAACAACGACGCGGAGGCCGAGGCCATCGCGATGATGCTGGAGCACAAGGTGCGCGGCATCCTCTACTCCACCTGGTACCACCGCGAGGTCGCCATGCCCGCCGGCCTGGCCGAGGCGGACAGTGTGCTGGTCAACTGCTTCTCCGCACACGGCCGCGTCCCGGCCGTCGTGCCCGACGAGGTGGACGGCGGCCGCGAGGCGACGCGGATGCTCCTCGCCGAGGGACACCGGCGCATCGGTTTAGTCAACACCACCACGGCCTCGCCCGCGCATGACGGACGCCTGCTCGGATACCGCCAGGCCCTGGCCGAGGCCGGCATCGCCTTCGACCCGGACCTGGTCATGGACGCGCACCCCGACCAGGAGGGCGGCTACGAATCCGTCGGCCGCCTCCTCGCCCAGCGGGTCACCGGCGTCTTCTGCCACAACGACCGGGTCGCGATGGGCCTGTACGACGGGCTGCGGGAGAAAGGCGCCCGCGTCCCCGAGGACATCGCCGTCGTCGGATTCGACAACCAGGAAGTCATCGCCGCCCACCTGCGCCCACCGCTGTCGACCGTCGCCCTGCCGCACTACGACCTCGGCCGCGTCGGCGTCCGCGTCCTGCTCGGCCTCGACGAGCCGGCCGCCGACGGCCGCGTCACGATCGCCTGCCCGCCGGTGCGACGCGCCTCGGTGAGCACCCCCTCATCCATCTGAAGGGTCGCGCACGCCCTTCGGACGCCGCATGGAACCCCTCTGCCTCCAAGGAGCCGCATCATGCCCCACCTGTCCCGTCGTGTGTTCCTCCAGAGCCTCGGCGCCACCGCGATCGCCACCACCCTCGGCATCCCGTCCGCCGCGGCCGACAGCACCTCACTGCGCGCCGTCTACCACCTGACGCCGTCCTCGGGCTGGCTCAGCGACCCCCAGCGCCCGATCCATCTGGGATCGCAGGACCACCTGTACTACCTGCACAGCGGACAGGACAACGCACCGGGCTGGTGGGAGCACGCCACCACCACCGACCAGGCCGCCTTCACCGACCAGGGGGCCGGCATACCGCTGACGTCGACGGACTTCCCGGTGTGGACCGGGTCCAGCGTCATCGACACCGACAACACGGCCGGCTTCGGCGCGGGCGCCGTCGTCGCCCTCGCCACCCAGCCCACCGGCGGCGACCGCTACCAGCAGGAGCAGTACCTGTACTACTCCACCGACGGCGGCTACACCTTCACCGCGTACGGTCCTCCGGTCATCACCAACCCCGACCACAACGACTGGTTCCGCGACCCGAAGATCCACTGGGACACCGCGCGGGGCGAATGGGTGGTGGTCATCGGCAGGCAGCAGGCGATCTGGTTCTACACCTCCGCCGACCTGATCCACTGGACCTACCGGTCCGCCTTCAGCTACACCAGTCCCAACATCGGCGGCTTCGAGTGCCCCGACCTGTTCGAGATGACCGCCGACGACGGCACCAGCCACTGGGTCCTGGGTGCCAGCACCCAGGGCGACTACAGCGGTCAGCCCGACACCTACGGCTACTGGGTCGGGCACTGGGACGGCACGCGTTACACCACCGACGGACGCGACCCGCAGTGGCTCGACTGGGGATGGGACTGGTACGCCGCCGTCACCTGGCCCAACGCCGCAAGCCCGGACACCAGCCGCTTCGCACTGGGCTGGATGAACAACTGGCACTACGCCGGCCGCGCGGTGCCCACCGACGCCAGCGACGGCTACAACGGCCAGATGTCCATCGTCCGCGAACTCCGGCTGGGCAGGCAGTCGGGCGGCTGGTACACCCTCCTGTCCCAGCCCGTGGCGGCTCTGCAGAACCACGTCACCCGGACGATCGACCTCAGTGACGTCACCGTCAACGGCACCGTCGACCTGCCCTACCACGGCTCCGCCTACGAACTCGAACTCGACATCGACTGGGACCAGCTCGACAACGTCGGCCTGTCGGTCGGGAAGTCCGCCGACGGCAGCCGCCACACCAACATCGGTGTGTACCAGGGCTCGGTGTACGTCGACCGGCGGCCGTCCGACCAGCCCGCCTACTCCTTCGGCGCCTACGGCCAGAGCAACGCGCCCATCGATCCCGCCGCCCGAACGGTGCACCTGAAGATCTTCGTCGACAAGCAGAGCGTCGAGGTCTACGTCAACGCCGGCTACACCATCCTGTCCAACCTCGTCGGCTTCCAGCCCGACGACACCGGCATCTGCGTCTACGCCGACAACGGCTCGGCGACCTTCTCCCGCATCACCGTCCGCGAGTTCGGCTGACCCGCACCCGTCACCGGCGGGCGCGGCGCCCGGAGGAGTCCCACCGGCCGCCGCGCCTGCTGCGGCCGCACCCGCCGCCTCCCTCCCACGTCCCGAAAGGCACGACGCCGTGTCGGAACCCGACCCCCACTTCCCGGTCGCCCACCTGCGGCCGCCCGCGAACTGGATCAACGACCCCAACGGCCTGGTCTTCCACGACGGGCACTACCACGTCTTCTTCCAGTACAACCCGCACAGCGCCCGCCACGCGGACATGCACTGGGGCCACTACCGCAGCGCCGACCTGGTGCACTGGGAGCACCTCCCCATCGCCCTCGCGCCCACCCCGGGCGGTGACGACGCCGACGGCGTCTGGTCCGGCAACGCCGTCAGCACCGGCGGGCAGCTCGTGGCGTTCTCCTGCGCCCGCCAGGACCACCGGTGGTGGCAGCCCGTCACCTCGGCCGTCTCCGACGACGACGGCCTGACCTTCACCAAGCGCCGCGAACCGCTGATACCCGCACCGCCCGAGGGCACCTCGATGTTCCGCGACCCCTACGTGTGGCGGGACGGCGGCCACTGGCGCATGCTCGTCGGCTCCGCACTCACCGACGGCCGCGCCGCCGCGCAGAGCTACCTCTCCGCCGACCTGGAGCACTGGGACCACACCGGTCACTTCCTGGCCCGCGCCCCCGAGCCGCTGCCCGGCGGCGGCGACACCGAGGAAGGCTGGGAGTGCGTGCAGTACGCCGCCTTCGGCGACGGCCGGGGCGCACTGCTGGTCAGCGCCTGGGACCCGCAGGACGGCGCCGCCCACACGGTGGCGTACACCGGCCGCGAACACGGCGCCGGCTTCGCCGCGGGGCCCCCGCAACGCCTCGACCACGGACCGGACTTCTACGCTCCCGCCCTGCTGTCCGCGCCTGGCGAAGGCACTCACGGGAGCGCGGACGGCCGACGGTGGCTGATGTGGGCGTGGTCGTGGGAGGCCCGCGACGCGATACGGGTCGGCGCCCCGAGCGCCTGGACCGACGAGGCCGGCTGGGCCGGGATGCTCACGCTGCCCCGTCAGATCACGCTGGGACCCGATGGCACCGTGCGCCAGCAACCCGCGCGTGAACTCGACGCGCTGCGAGGGCCGCAGTCCCTTCATCACGAGGGGACGGCCGACGCCGACACACCGCACGAGCTGGGAACCACCGGCCGCAGCTTCGACCTGACCGCCCGGCTGCACCGGTCGGCCGACGGCCGGGCCGCAGCCGGGTTGCGTCTGCTGACCGCACCGGACGCCGGCGAATACCTGGACATCGTCCTCGACCCCGCCACCGGGGACCTGGTCGTCGACCGCGAACGCGCCTCGCTCGACCCGCGGGCCGAAGGCGGGTCCTGGCGCATCCCCGCAGCAGCCGGGCCGGGCGAGTCCGCCGACCTGCGCGTGATCGTCGACCACTCGATCGCCGAGGTCTTTCTCCCCGCAACCGGCCGGGCGCTCACCCTGCGCTTCTACCCCCAGGGCGACGCGCCGTGGCGGCTGCGGGTCCGCACGACAGGTCAGGGCAGCGCCGCCTTCGACGTCCGGACCTGGCAGCTGAAGGCGCTTCCGATCACGGTTACGCACGGCGCTCGCGCCGAGAATGGAGGGGCGTCATGACCGCCGCCCGACGGATCGTCGTAGTCGGGGAGAGCCTCGTCGACCTGGTGTGGCACACGGCCGCCGGCACCGTACGCCCCAGCCCCGGTGGCAGCCCCGCCAACGTGGCCATCGGTGTGCACCGCCTCGGCCGGCCCGTCACACTGGTCACCTGCTGGGGCGATGACCCGCCTGGCGCACTGGTCGCGACGTACCTGGCCGGCACCGGCCTCGACGTGCTGCGCGCACCCGCAACGACCGGGGGCACCACGGTGGCACTGGCGTACGTGGATGAGGAGACCGGATCGGCGACCTACGACTTCCTCGCCTCCTGGGCGCCGGACCACATTCCCGTGGGGGAGGACACCGCGCTTCTGCATACCGGTTCGCTGGCCGTCGTGGTCTCCCCAGGAGCGGAACAGGTGCTGGAAGCGTGTCGGCGACTGCACGGCCGTGAGGGCCGGGCGGTGGCGGTCGACCTCAACGTTCGCCCCGCGGTGCAGCCCGACCGCGCCGCCTACCGCTCCGCGGTCGAACGGCTCGCCCGGGTCGCCGATGTCGTCAAGGCCAGCGACGAGGACCTCCGTTGGCTGTGGCCGGGGCAGGACCCTGCCGCATCGGCCCGCGATCTGCTGGCCGGCGGCCCGCGATTGGTGGTACTGACGCGCGGGGCCGACGGCGCCACCGGATTCCTGCCCGGGGCGGAAGTCTCCGTCGCCGCACCCCGCGTGAGCGTCGCCGACACCATCGGCGCCGGGGACGCCTTCCAATCGGCCCTGCTGGCGGGCTTGTTCGCCGCGCACTCCGACGGCACGGCAACCGTGCGGATGCCCGCGGACGCGCTGGAGCTGGAACGGGTGCTGCGAGACTGTGTGGTGGCCGGCGCGCTCGCCACGACCCGGACGGGGGCCCAGCCGCCCACCGCGGAGGAACTCCGCACGGCTGCCGCCGCCCGGTAGCCGATCTCCCGGCCTTCGTCGGCATGGCGGCGGCCCTCATCTGCCACCGGCGTCCGACCAGGACGGAAGGCAGACGGCGGTGATGATCCGGCGGGCTACGCTGGCGTGTCATGACCACCGGAAAGGTGCCGTGATGAGCCAGTACTTCGACATCGGCGACGAGACACTGTGGAACCCGTCCAATGGAGTTTCTCGCCTGTTCCGGCGCCAGGTGGCGGTCTTCGAGGCGGAGCTGGAACTCCCGTCGGGCATCGGGCCGATGGTGAACGACGAGTGCCAGGTCAGCCCTGACGCCTTCGAGACCTTCGTCAACGCCCTCCTGGCCAAGCACCGAAGGACGAGCCACGCCGTCTTGCTGGCGCTCTCCGAGGGTTTCACCGCCACCGTGCTGGTCCTTGCAGAGCGCGCAGGGATCGAGGTGGACTGGGAACGGCACGGAACGACTTCGGAAGCCCCGCTCGACGTGCAGGTCTCCACCGTCGTCGGGATGTCCGCCCCCGCGCATGGTGGATCCTGGGCTGCGAGCCTGCGGGAGAGGGCAGGGGAGCTGGGACAGCGCATGCCGCGCTGACCGGAGCGACCGCGCACGACGAACTGATCACCGTCCCTCGCTGCGGGCAACCACCAGAGGCGACGTCTCAGTGGCGCCGGCCTGCTGGCCGTCGCCGCAGCTCGTCCGTGACGGGCTGGGCGCGCAGCCGCCTCTCCCGAACCCTGCCAGGCTGATCTGACCGCCCGCGCCCGGCAGACGCGGCGGAGTCCGGTTCCCGTGACGAGGGTTCTCCCCGTTCCGGGGGCGCTCTGCGGTGGTGCATCCGTCAGGTGACGTACGGGGGCGACTGGTCAGGGGGCAGGGCGTGGGGGAGTTGGCGGCGGCTGGAGACGCCGAGCTTGGGGTAGGCGCGGTAGAGGTGGGTGCTGACGGTGCGGGGGGACAGGTCGAGCTGTTCGCCGATCTGGCGGTTGGTCATGCCGGTGGCGGCGAGGCGTGCGATCTGGAGTTCCTGGGCGGTGAGTCCCTCGGCGCCGGCCGGGGGGCGGGCGGAGGGTTGCGCGGCGCCGGCCGCACGCAGTTCGGCGTCGGCCCGCTGGGCCCATGGCGTGGCGGACATGGCCCGGAAGGTGTGCCAGGCGGCCTGCAGGTGCGGGCGCGATCGGGCGGCGTGGCGGTGCCGGCGCAGCCAGGCACCGTACGCCAGTTGGGTTCGCGCGCGCTCGAAGGGCCAGGTCGCCGGGGTGGCGCTCAGGGCGAGCTCGAACGCCTTGTCCGCCTCGTCGCCCTCGGCCAGCCGTGCCTTCGCCTGGGCCAGGCCGATCACCAGGACCGGCCAGCCGCAGAGGTCGGCGGCCGACTCGGCGGCGCGGACCAGGGCGCGCAGGTCCTCTCGCCGCTCGGGGCTGGTGCCGCCCGCCTCGGCGATGACGGGCATCACCGCCAGGCTGACGTACTCCTGGTGCGCGGCGTCGTGCGGATCGAAGATGCGGGCCAGGGCGTCGTAGGCGTCGGTGGACCGGCCCTGGGCGAGGTAGGCGGTGCCGCGGGCGAGCTGGACCAGCGACAGGTGAGGGTGCGGACCGTAGGCCAGCAGCGCGCTCTCCACCTGGTCGGCCAGGGCCAGTGCCGTCTCGGCGTTGCCTTGCAGCGCCTCGGCCTGGGCCTCGCAGATCCGCGCGGCCAGCACCCAGAAGACGCGGCCGAGCTGACCGGCCAGCACCTGTGCCTCGCGCGCGCTGGCCAGCGCGGTCGCGATCTCGCCGAGCTGAGCCGCCACGTAGGTCTGTGAGACCAGGGTCTCGGCCAGGTTGCCGATGGCGCCCTTCGCGCGGTGCCGGGCCGTATCGGCGGTGAGGAAGGCCTTGGCGGCCGGGTAGTCGCAGACGGCGCTGGCGGGAAATCCCAGCGACGGGTACTCCTGGCCGGGATCGCCGGCTGGTTCCCGCGCCAGGGCGGTGACCGTGTCCAGGACGATCCGGCCGCGTTCCAGTGGGGCGATGTGCGCGCGGATGTTGTACAGGTGGGGGCTCAGCGGCGGCAGGCCGAGCCCTTCGGCGGAGGCGATCAGCGCCGCCCGGGTGGCCGCGTCGGGCGGTGCCCAGAAGCAGCGCAGGCTCACCTGCCCCAGGAGGTCTGCCGCGACGTCGGTCTGGCCCTGGGCGTGCAACCGGCTGACGCTCGCGGGCAGGCTCGTCAGGTCGGCCGAGGGCGACCAGCCCGCCTGCAGCGCGTTCTCGCGACTCTTCAGGTAGGTGGCGCGTACGGCGGGCGGGAGGAGGGCGTCGTCGATGACCCCGGTCAGCTTGACGATCTGGTCGGTGTCGCCCAGGGAACGGGCAGCCTCTCTGGCCCAATACAGGTGGGTGGCCCGCTGTTCCGGGTCGGCTGTGAGGTCGGCGGCCCGCTCCCAGGAGGTCAGCGCGGTGGCGTACACCCCCTTGCTGCGCAGCGTGCGGGCCAGTTCGGCCAGGTCCGCGGCCAGCTCCTCGTCGGTGCCGGTCGCGGCCGCCACCCGGTGCCACACGCCGCGGTCGGTGCGCGGGCCGAGGACCGCGGCGAGCGCCGCATGGATGCGCGGGCGCAGCGAGGCGGGGACCGACTGGCGTACGGCCTCGCGGATCAGCGGGTGGCGGTAGCGGATGCGGCCCGGCGTCTCGGTCAGCAGGTGCGCGTCCAGGGCCGGTTGCAGGTCGGCGAGGGAGGGTCCGGCGAGGGGGAGCCCGCGAAGGGCCGGGGCTGCGTGCGGCTCCTCACGCGGGTCGTCTGCGGACGGCAGGGTCGGATCGATGACGGTGGCGGCCGCGGCGAGGATCTCGTCGGTGCTGTCGCCGTCGTGCAGGGCGGCTGTCTGGAGTACGGCGCTGGTGGTGGCGGGCAGTGTGTGCAGGGTGGTGGTGTAACTGCGCGCCAGGCGGTCGCTCAGTGGAAGCCCGGTGTTCAGCACCGGGTCCCAGCCGGTGCCGGCCACGGCTGAGGAGAGGTCGATCAGTGCCAGCGGATGACCGGCTGACTCCTCCAGTACCCGTGCCCGCAGGTGCGCGGCCAGGCCGGGCGCGGTCCGGTCGACGAGGGCTGCGGACGCAGCCGTGCCCAACGGCTCGACGGCCAGCTCGCTCAGCCCCGCAGTGGCCAGCCGGAGACTCGTCTCGGTGCTGTCGCGCATCGCCATGAGCACGGTCACCGGATGGGCCGCGATCCGGCGGGCCAGGAACGCGATGGCGTCCCAGCTCTGCCGGTCGAGCCATTGGGCGTCGTCCACCACGAGCAGTCGGGCCGGCCTGCGCGGGCCGGACGTCACCAGGTCGACGGTGGCCAAGGCGACGCCGTAGGGCTCCAGACCGCCGTCGGCGGCCTCCTCGCCCACCGCTTGGAGGACCAGCCGGCAGGCGGCCCGGGTACGGGGGCCCGCGTCCGCCAGCAGCGGGTCGAGCAGCCTGCGCAGCCCGGTGAACGGCAGGTGGGTCTCCGCGGGCACGCCGGTCACGGACAGCACGGTGAGCGCCTGCACGGACCCGAGCGCCAGTGCCTCGCGCAGCAGAGCGGTCTTGCCCAGGCCGGGGCCGCCGCGCAGCACCAGCGCGGAGCCGCGCAGGCGCTGGGCCGCGTGCAACGCCGCCTTCAGACGGGCCAGCTCGGGCTGCCGCCCGAGCAGTTCGGTCCGCGGGTCGCCGCCGCTCGGCAGCGCGGGGAAGGTCCTGGCCAGCTCCTCCAGCAGCTCGCGGTCGCGTGCGGGCAGGCGCAGGGCCTTCGCCAGGACCGCCACGGTACGGCGGTGCGGCGCCAGCGTGCGGCCACGCTCCATGTTGCTGATCGAGCGGGCGCTGACGCCGGACGCCTCGGCGAGCTGCTCCATCGTCAGGCCGGCGGCTCTTCTGAGCCGCCGCAGCTCGGACCCGAAGGCCGGCTCGTCATCTCCCGCCCCGAGGCCGGCCCTGCCTCCCGCGCCGCCCCCCGGGCCGGGCCCGGGTCCCGGATTCTTCGTGTCAAAGTGCATGGTCCCCTCCGGTGGAACCACCGTTGACTGTGCCCCACCAGCACAGGTCCGGCCCGTGTCCCACGACGATGATCTTAGGCAGGCTCTCCTGTCGTCGGGCCGCGGCCTGTCGCTGACCCGTGACACCTTCCCGAGGAGACGCGTCATGCGCATCAACCGTCCCGCCGGCCCCTCCCGGGCCCGTCCGTTGCCATCCCGCCTCTCGCGCGGCAGCTGCCTCCTGGCCACCGTCTGCGTGGTGGCGGCGAGCGCCCTCCCGGCGTTGACCGGGTCCGCCGACGCCGCCACCGAGCGCGGCGCCCAGGTCAAGCCGACCATCGTCCTCGTCCACGGTGCCTTCGCCGACGCGTCCGGCTGGAGCGGCGTGGTGACCCGGCTGGAGCACGACGGCTACCCGGTGGTCGCGCCGGCCAACCCGCTGCGCGGACTGACCAGCGACTCCGCGTACGTCGCCTCGATCGTGGCCGCGATCAAGGGTCCGGTGGTGCTCGTCGGGCACTCCTACGGCGGTGCGGTCATATCGGAGGCCGCGGCCGGGAACCCCCACGTCAGGGCCCTGGTCTACATCGCCGCCTTCATGCCTGACACCGGTGAGCAACTGGGCGTCCTGAACAGCAGGTTCGCGGGATCCCAGCTCGCCCCGGCGCTGCTCCGGACCCCCGTGGCCGGAGGCGGCACCGACTTCACCATCGACCCCGCCGCGTACCACCACGTCTTCGCCCAGGACCTGTCCGCCGCCGACTCCCGGCTGATGGCCGTCGAGCAGCGCCCGCTGTCCTCCGCGGCCTTCACCGACCAGGCGACCACCGTCGCCTGGCACACCATCCCCTCCTGGTACCTGGTGGCCGAGCAGGACCGCTCCATCTCGCCGGACCTGGAGCGTTTCGAGGCCGCCCGCGCCCACTCCCACACCACGCAGGTCGACAGCTCGCACGTCGCGATGATCTCCCACCCCGGGGTCTCCACACGGGTCATCGAGGCCGCAGCGACCTCGACCGCCCCCTGACGGAGCGAACCCTCCCCCGACCGACCGATGTGTCAGCCATTCAGTCCCGGCCGCGCAACCGCGGGCGTCCTGATCCGTTGACGCACATTGGATCAGCGCCACCCCACCACGCCAGGCACCACTTCGAAGGAGAGCACCATGACTGACGAGACCTCTTCCACCGGCGGCCCCACGGTCGTCCTCGTCCACGGCGCGTTCGCCGACGCCGGCAGCTGGGCCCTGGTCACCGAGCGCTTGGTGACCGCGGGTGTGAAGGTGCGGGCGATCGTCAACCCGCTGCGGGGCATCGCCGTCGACGCCGCGTACGTGGCCGGCATGATCAACCAGATCCCCGGCCCGGTCCTCGCGGTCGGCCACTCCTACGGGGGCGCGATCATCACCAACGCCGTCCCCCGGACCGACAACGTCGTCGGCCTCGTCTACGTCGCCGCCTTCGCCCCCGACGAGGGCGAGGTCCTGGGAGACATCGTCGGGCGCTCGAAGGACAGCGTCCTGACCACCGCGCTGGAGGAGTACCAGTACCCGACGGGAAACGGCGCGGAGACCGCGACCGAGCTCCTCATCCAGGCGGCGAGGTTCCGCGCCGTCTTCACCGCCGACCTGCCGCAGCTGCAGTCCGACGTCTACGGGCTGTCGCAGCGGCCCATCGCGGCGGCGGCCTTCGCCGAGAAGAGCGGCCCCGCCGCCTGGAAGAACCTGCCGGCATGGGCCGCCGTCGGCACCGCCGACACCGCCGCCGGCAGCGACGTCGTCCGCGAGATGGCCCAGCGCGCAAACGCCAAGATCACGGAGATCGACGGCTCCCACGTCATCATGATCTCCCAACCCGACGCCGTCACCCAGGTCATCCTCGACGCGCTGAGGAGCGTCAGCTGACGCCTGACGCCTGACGCCTGACGCCTGACGCCGATGAGGTGAGGAGCAGCTCGAAGGACGGCGTCGACCGACCCGAGCGCCCCCCCGCGGCGAGAGGCTGCGGCGCCGGCGGCGCCTCCCGTCCGCACCGAGCGGACGGGAGGCGTCCGAACCTGCCGGCGCAGGCCCGACCTGGATGGCCGACACCGTCAGCTCCAGCGGATGCCGCCTGGTGCAGGAACGGTTGAGGCAGCACATTCCGGCCCGCGCCCTGGCCGCGCGCAACCGGGGGCGTCATTGTTGTGGACATGTCCACATGACGGGACTACGGTGATGCGTGGTCTAGACCTGGCGGGCGGCAACCGGGGGTCGAACGGCCCCGGCGCGGACCTGTCCAGGGACACCAGCGGAATTCCCCACGTTCCCAGGGAGACTGTCATGCGCAAGAAGCTCGCCGCCGCCGTCGTCGGCCTCGGCTCGTTAAGCGCCCTCGTGCTGGCCACCGGCAGCGCCAGCAGCCACGGCTACATCAGCACCCCGCCCAGCCGCCAGGCCCTGTGCGCGGCGGGGACGGTGAAGAACTGCGGCGACATCCAGTACGAGCCGCAGAGCGTCGAGGGACCCAAGGGCTTCCCGGCCGGCGGTCCCGCCGACGGCACGATCTGCAGCGGCGGCGTCAGCCGCTTCGCCCAGCTCGACGCCCCCCGCGGCGGAGCCTGGCCCGCCACTCACCTGACCGGCGGCCAGAGTTACACCTTCACCTGGAAGCTCACCGCCCAGCACGCCACGACCGACTTCTCGTACTACCTGACCAAGAACGGCTACGACCCGACCAAGCCGCTGACGCGCTCGGAGCTGAACACCACGCCCTTCCTGAAGGTGGCGTACAACGGCGCCCAGCCGCCGACCACCGTGGTCCACCAGGGCACCATCCCCACCGGACGCACCGGCAAGCAGCTCATCGTCGGCGTGTGGACGATCGCCGACACCGCAAACGCCTTCTACGCCTGCTCCGACGTGCAGTTCTGACCCGCCCCGCGGGCGCCCGGCCCGGGCGGCGTCCCGGACCCGACGCCACCCCCTGCGGAGGGTGGAAGACGTCCGGCCGCTGTCTGGGCCCGAGGGGCGTCCTCGTGACACCCTGCACTGACGCACCGCCACCACCACCACCACCATGCACCGCCCGCGGAACGACGCCGCGCAGGCGCGGCCGGCGTCCGCGGCAGCGCTGCACGTCGAGGGAGGGAACGGCATGGACAACAGTCGGCTCAGCGGCGGTCGCCGCATGACGCGGCGCACCGTGATCACGGCCGCCGCGGCGGGCGCCGCGGCACTGGTGACGCCACCGGCACAGGCGGCCGCCGGCCCGCCGGCGCCGCGGCGGGCGGGTGCCGTGCGCCCCCGGCACACGATCACCGCCCGGCCGCTGAGCAACGGCGACGGATCGCACCCGCTGGTCCAGGTCCGGGACGTCAACCGGCTGGGCCACGTGCTCGGCATGGTCGACCTCGGCGAGGGCGCCCCGCTCAGGTGGCCCTCGGCGATCTGGGCCGACGGCAGCGTCACGCTCCTGCCCGCGCCGCTGGCGGGGGCGGCCGACAGCGGCGCCGTCCGGCTGAACGACCACGACCAGGCGGTGGGCTACTGCGTGGTCTCCGGCAACCAGTCCGCCGTGCTGTGGACCGCCGGCGTGCCCCGGGTGCTGGACATCGGCACGGTCGAGGCCAACGCGACGGCGTTGAACAACCTCGGCCAGGCCGTCGTGCACGGCTGGAACGTCAAGAGCGGGGAGACCGCCACCTGGAACACCGTCTGCCTGGTCGACGGCGCCTCCGTCACGGCGGTGGCGCCGCCCGCGACGACCGCCGGCATGACCTTTGCCGGCCAGGCGGTCGATGACCACGGCGCCATCGCGATCGTCGCCGGCCGGCCGCAGAGCGCGGACCGCGCGGGCTTCGTCTGGCGGGACGGGGCGGTCGTCGCGGACTTCACCGACCTCGACGGGTCGTCCTCCTTCGCGGGTTTCGAGGGCATCGGCGGGATGAACGCGCGCGGGCAGGTCGTCGGCGACTACTACGCGCCCTACGCCGCCCGGCCCGGGGCGCACACGTTCGTGTGGACCGATGGCGCGTTCACCGACGTCGTCGGCCTCGGCGACGGCAACAGCACGGTCCTCACCTTCGGCTGGCACCCGGTCAACGACCTCGGCGACGTGGCCGGCGTCAGCGACCTCGGCTCCGGCGTGCGCCGCGCGTTCTTGTGGAGCGGCGGCCGCACGCGCGACCTCGGCACGCTCGGCGGCGCCACCGCCTTCCCCGTCGGCGTCAACAACCGCCGCGAGGTGGCCGGCAACTCCGCCCTGCCCGACGGCAGTTCGCGTGCCTTCTTGTGGCGCGCCGGCGAGATGATCGCGATCACCCCGCCGGCCGGCTACGCCAGCACCGCGGCGGAGGCGATCACCGAGCAGGGCGACGTCGTCGGCCGCGCCACGACCGCGGACCGCTCGCGGAGCACGTACCTGCGCTGGACCGTCGGCTGACGCCGGCGGCGCCCGCACCCTCTCGTCGAACCTCGCGACGTGTCCTCCGCGGGCACCGCCGGCCCGCGGAGGACTTCGACGACGACCTGCCCGACGCCTTCCGCCACCACCGGCAGGACGACGTCGTGGCCTTTCACACCGGCGCACTCGGCGTCCGCGGCACGCGTCCGCTCCCTCCCGAACGACCGGCGGTGCCCCGTCGGTCACGATCGGGTACCGGTTACGGGGTGCGCGCGCGGACCGCGCCAGGGTGAACGAGGCTTCCGCCATGGCGGGTTCGCGGATCAGGCGGGTGGGTCCGGTCTCCACGGCGCAGCGGCCGGCGGCCGTGACCGCCGCGCGACGGTGGGACCACCGCGCCCCGGGCGGTGCGGCAGTCCCCGCCGCCGGCCCCCGCCACGCCGATTCCCGGCGCCCCCTGCGCCACGCGCCACCCGTCCGCACCCGGCCAGGCGCCCCCGCTCGCGTCGGCGCCGCCGGGCCCCGTCCCGGCGGCCGGGCGGACGGGCGGACGCCGCGCCTGCCGGCGTCCCGCGGCCTGCCGCCGTCCCGCCTCCGACCGCGCCGGCGGCAGCCGTTCCCCGGCGGTCCCGTGCCACCGCCGGGGCCGCGCGCCGCCGCAGCGCCCCGGGGCCTTCCCGCACCCGTCCGATGACGCGGCGGTCCTGCGGCCGTCCGGCGGCGCCCGCCGGCTCCCGCGCCGGGGGCCGCGGAGCGGGCGCACCGCCCGGCCCGCCGCCCGACCGCGCGGGCGGGCCCGCCCGCCGCCCCTGCACGGCTGCGCCCGGCCGCCCCGGGAAAGGAGTCAGGGCGTCGGGTGTCGCGGCTCCGGGAGGGCGGAGCCGCCGCGGTGGGGAGGGCGGTCACGATGCTGGTGTTTCGGCTGCTGGGACCGGTCGTGGTCGAGGCGGAGGGCGAGGTGGTCGGACTCGGGCCGGCCGGCTCGGCCAAGGCGCTCTGTGTGCTGGCCGTGCTGCTGCGCACCCCGGGGAGGCCCGTCGCCACCGACGCGCTCGTGGAGCGCGTCTGGGGTGACCGGCCCCCGGGCTCGGCGGTGCGCTACAAGTACGTCGGCTGGCTGCGGTCGGCGCTCGCCCCGCACGGTGTGGCGCTCAGCCGCCGTGCCGACGGCTACGTGCTCGACGTGGCGGCCGACCAGGTCGACCTGCACCGTTTCCGGCGGCTGGTGGACCGCGCGCACCGGGCTTCCGGCGGCGGCGACGAGGCCGGCGCGGCGGCCCTGCTGGAGCAGGCTCTGGCGCTGTGGCGGGGCGAGGCGCTGGCCGGGGTGCCCGGCGCGTGGGCGGAGATGTTCTGCGGCCAGCTCGGCCGCGAGCAGCGCGACGCCCGGGTGCGGTGGGCCCGCTGCGCGCTCGCGGTCGGCCTGGAGGCCGAGGCGCTGCACCGGCTCACGGGGTGGGAGACCGACTACCCGCTGGACGAGGAGGTCATCGGGCTGCGGATGGCCGCGCTGCACCGGCTGGGGCAGCACGACCAGGCGCTGGTCGTGCACGAACGGGCGCTGCTGCGGCTGCGGGCGGCGTTGGGCAACGGCTCCGGGGCCCGTCTGGAGGCCGTGCGGGCCGGCCTGATCGGCGGTGACGGCAGCGTCCGCGTCGAGGCCCGGGGTGTGTGGGCCGCCCATGCGGCCCCGGCCGGCGCGGGCGGGACCCGCGGCCCCGGTCCCGGCGTCCGCCCGGCGCTCCACGGGATCGACCTGCGCGCCGCCCGCACCGTGCCGGCCGCCGTTGCGCCCGCAGGGGGCGCGTCCGGCGCCCCGGTCGGCGCCGCGGCGCCGACGGACACCGGCGCGCCGCGGCCCCGCGCCCTCCACGCCGCGGTGGCGCCGCGCCAGCTCCCCCACGCCACGCGCCACTTCACCGGCCGCAGGGCCGAGCTGGCGGCGCTGGACGCGCTGCTCGCCGAACCGCCGGCGGCCGGGACGGTGCTGATCTCGACCATCGGGGGAGGGGCCGGCATCGGCAAGACCGCGCTCGCCGTGCACTGGGCCCACAAGGTCGCCGCCCGCTTCCCCGACGGTCAGCTGTTCGTGGATCTGCGGGGTTTCTCGCCCGGCGGCGGCCCGATGGCGGCCGAGGACGCGGTGCGCGGCTTCCTGGACGCGCTCGGCGTCGACCCGCAGCGCGTACCGGCCCAACCGCAGGCCCAGGCGGCGCTCTACCGCTCCGCGCTGGCCGGCCGGCGCATGCTGGTGGTGCTGGACAACGCGCGCGACAGCGACCAGGTGCGGCCGCTGCTGCCGGGTTCCTCCGGGTGCATGGTCCTGGTCACCAGCCGCGACCGGCTCACCGGCATGGCCGCCACCGAGGGCGCCCGGCACCTGGCCCTCGACCTGCTGGCCCGCGACGAGGCGCGCGACCTGCTCACCCGGCTGCTCGGCGAACAGCGGGCGCACGCGGAGCCCGCGGCCGTCTCGGAGCTGATCGCCCTGTGCGCCCGCCACCCGCTCGCGCTGAGCGTCGCGGCCGCGCGCGCCGCCGCCCGCCCGGCCCGCCCGCTGTCGGCCCTCGCGGCCGAGCTCGGGGACGCGCGAAGACGGCTGGACGTCTTCACCGGCGGGGACACCGCCACCGACCTGCGCGCGGTCTTCTCCTGGTCCTACCGGACGCTCAGCCCGGCAGCGGCCCGGATGTTCCGGCTGATCGGCCTGCACTCCGGCCCCGAGATCACCGCACCGGCCGCCGCGAGCCTGGCCGGCGTCCCCGTCGAGGCCGCCGACACCGCCCTCGACGAACTGCTCCGCGCCCACCTGCTGTCCGAGCCCGCGGCCGGCCGGTTCACCGGCCACGACCTGCTGCACGCGTACGCGGCCGAGCAGGCCCGCGCCCACGACGCCGGGCGGGAGCGCCGGACGGCCGTGCGCCGTCTGCTCGACCACTACCTGCACACCGCCTGGCGGGCCGCGCTGCTGCTCGACCCCGACCTGCGCCCGCCGGACCCCGGCCTGCCGCCCGCGCTCGCCGGCGTCCAGCCGGAGCCGGTGGCCGACCGGGTGCAGGCGCTCGGCTGGTTCGAGGCCCACCACGCGGTGCTGCTCGGCGCGATCGCCCTGGCGGCGTCCGAGGGCGCCGACCAGCACGCGCGCTGGCTCCCGCCGGCGGTGGCCGGCTTCCTCGGACTGCGCGGCCGCTGGCACGACTGGGAGGCGGCGCAGCGCGTCGCGCTCCTCGCCGCCGGCCGCCTCGGCGACCCGCGCGGACTGGCCGAGGCGCACGACGGCCTGGCCCTCCCGCTGATCCGCTCCGACCGCCCGGCCGAGGCCCAGGCGCACCTGCACCACGCCCTCGTCCTGTACCGCCGGCTCGGCGACCACAGGGGCCAGGCGTACGCGCACAGCAGGCTCACCGAGACGTACGGCCGCTCGGGACGGTACGACGACGCACTGCGGCACGCCGAGCGGGCGCTGCGGCTGTTCGAGGAGTCCGGCGACCGCGCGGGACGCGCCGGCGCCCTCACCGCCCTGGGCCGCCTGCACGCCCTGCGCGGCGACCAGGCGTCGGCCCTGGTGTACGGCGAGGAGTCCGTGCTGGCGCACCGCGGTCCCGGCAACGTCCGCGGCAGGGCCGAGGCCTGGGCCGGGCTGGGCCGCACCTGCCAGCACGCGGGTCGGCCGGAACGCGCGCGGGACTGCTACCGGCGCGCCCTGGACCTCTACCGCGAGCGCGGCGAGCGCTACGACGAGGCCGAGGTGCTGGTGCGGCTCGGCGACCTCGAACACGCCGCGGGCGACCCCGGCGCGGCCCGCACCGCCTGGCAGCGGGCCCGCGACCTGCTGGAGGCGATGGGCCACGCGGACGCGGCGGCGGTGCGCGGGCGGCTCGGCGCGCTGTGAGGACCGGGGGCGACCGCGGGCCCACGGGACGCGGGGCCGCGCAGGTCCGGGCGGGGGTCGGGCCGGGGTCGGCCAGGGCGTCACGACGCGGCGCCGCGCCGGCCCCAGCTGTCGTCGCCCAGCGAGAGCAGGGCCCGCAGCCGCACCGGGATCAGCAGCGCGCAGTGCAGCACCCCGTACAGCGCGAAGGCGAGGAAGCGGGGATGGCGCAGCCGCCAGGTGCCGTAGCCGCAGTAGGCCGCCGCGACGCCCAGCGCACCCGCCGCGAACCACGGCCACCCGCCGGGGCCCGCCGTCGCCGCCCGCACGGCGGCCAGCGCCAGCGCGGCGCCCAGCAGTACGGGGCCGGCGACCTGCGCGAAGGTGTCCAGCACGGCGTACGCCCCCAGTGACGGCAGCTTGCGGGCCATCCAGAGGGTGTCGCGGTAGACGCTGCGGCTCCAGCGCAACTGCTGGCGCAGGAACGGCCGCAGCCGGTCGGGCACGACGGTCGCGGACCTGGCGTCCGGCGCGTACACCGTGCGCATGCCGCTGCGCAGCATGAGGTTGGTCAGGTGCCGGTCCTCGCCGTGGTTGCTCGGGCGGCCGCGGAAGGTGTGGTGGAGGTAGTCGTCGAGGACCTTCTCCAGGACCGAGCGGCGGTAGCCGGAGAACGGCCCGCAGCAGCACAGGACCGCGCTGAAGTGCGACTGCGCGGCCCGCTCCTGGTTGCAGGCGTACCAGTAGCGCAGGTCGATCAGGCGGGTCAGCAGGTTCTGCCCGGCGTTCGCCGCGAGCATCTCGCCCATGGCCGCGCCCACCAGCGGGTCGGCGAAGGTGGCCACGAGGCGCCGCACCCCGTCGGGGGCGATCACCGTGTCCGAGTCCACGGTGATCACGATGTCCGCCGCTGAGTCGGTGACCGCGGCGGCCTGCGCCTGCCGCTTGCCGCGGTTGTCGGGGAAGGCGATCAGCCGGAACCCGGGCAGCGCGGTGAACCGGGCGTAGACCGGGTCGAGGGTGGCGCGGTTGGGCGAGCCGTCGTCCACGACGTGCACCTGCACGTCCCCGGCGTAGTCCTGGGCGGCGATCGACGCCAGGCAGGCGGCGAGCACGTCCGGGTCCTCGTTGTGGCAGGGCACCACGACGTCGACGCCGGGGCGGTGTCCCGGGTCCGGCGCCGGCCGGCGCCGCCTGGCCCGCTCGGCGAACAGGATCTGGCAGGTGAGGTGGGCGGCGACGGTCAGGAGGTACAGCGCGCACACGCCCAGCAGGACGTCATCGAGCAGCGCGGACGGTGACGGCGGCACAGCGGAGCTCCCGGAGGGTGAGAGGGGCGGGCGGAACGACGGCGAGAACGGGGGACGAGAGGGCGCGGGCATGGCGGGCGGTGCGGATCCGGCCCCCGCGGTGTGCGGGGGCGCCCCGTGCGGGCTCCGGCGGTCACTCGGTGAGCAGGCGTGCGGCCCCGTCCTCGACGGCCACCAGGGCGTGGCCCGGGCCGCACGCCAGGGCCGGACCGCCGACGCGGTGCGCCACCGCGAGCAGATCGCCGGGGGCCACGTCCTCGGGCAGCGGGAGCCGGCGCGGGCCCTCTCCCGGCCCGCCGACGCCGACCGTCCGCAGCTTCGCCCCCTGGCTCCTTCCGACCAGCCGCACCGCGGGGTCGGGTCCGGGCGCGGGCTCGGCGGACGGCTCGGCGTACGGGTCGAACGGGCCGGCGTGCGCGGCGGCGGACGGCTCGGCGAACGGTGCCGCAGGAGCGCCGGGGATCGCGCTTCGCGGCTGGGCGAATGTGTCGCCCACCGGTCCGGTGAGCGGTCCGGCGACCGATCCGGTGAGCGGCCCTTCCAGGGTGACGGCGGCGCCGGTGGCGGTGACGACGCGCAGCAGGGTGACGGCGGCCGGCGCGAGCAGGGCGCGGCCGGTCTCCAGGGTGAGCCGCGGGGCCGGAAGGCGCAGCACCCGGCACTCGTAGTCCATCGCGGTGCGCAGCCGCTGCGCCAGCCCGTGCGGATCGGACGCCGGGACGACGCCGTCGCCGGACAGGTGGAGGCGCTCCACGGCGACGCCGTGCGCCTCGCGCAGCGCCGACGCGACAGCGAGCAGGACGCGCACGGCGGCCTCGTACGCGGACACGCGCGAGCCCGGCGGCCCCGGGACGGCGTGCAGGCCGGCCAGCCGGACGCCGGGCCCTGCCAGCAGGCGGCGCACCGCCTCCACCGCGTCGCCCGGGGCGACGCCCGGGCCGTGCCCGCGCAGGGCGACCGCGAGCAGCACCGGGCGCGGCGCGGCCGCCCGGTCGGGGTGCTCGCCGGCTTCCCGCGGGTCGCGCAGCACGACGGCGCCCGCGAAGCCCGGGAGCGGGCGGCGGGCCAGCGTCGCGGCGGCCGGGACGCCCGCGGCCCTGGCCGCCGCGAGCTCCGCGACCGAGCCGACCGTCACCGACAGCCCCTGCGCGGCGACCAGTCGCAGCACGCCGGGCGCCGCGAGCGCGGCGGCCGACCAGCCGAGGTCCGCCCAGGGCAGCGCGGCGCGGTGGGCGGCGCACCGGCGCCGCACCTCGGCCACGTCGAGCACCGCCGCGGGCGTGCCGTGCCGGGCGGCGACCCGGGTCAGCGCGACCCCGCCCACGAGCATGTCGCCGTCCGCGGTGATCCGCGTGCCGGGCGGCCAGCGGCCGGGATCGAGCCGGGCGTGCAGCATCCGGTGGAAGGTGGGGAAGTGGTGGGACAGCGTCATCCGGCTCGCCTCCGCGGCCGACGGGCGGCGTTCACAGCGCCTGGGAGATGACCACGCGCTGGATCTGGTTGGTGCCCTCGACCAGTTGCAGCAGTTTGGCCTCGCGCATCCAGCGCTCCACCGGGTGGTCGGTCACGTAGCCGTGGCCGCCCAGCACCTGCACGGCCTCGGTGGTGACCCGCATGGCGACGTCGGTGGCGAAGAGCTTGGCCTTGGCCGCCTCGACCGCGAACGGCCGGCCCGCGTCCAGCAGCCGGGCGGCGGCCAGCGTCAGCGCGCGGGCGGCGGCGATCTGCGTGGCGAGGTCGGCGAGCAGGAACCCGACGCCCTGGAAGGACAGGATGGGCTGCCCGAACTGCACCCGGTTCCTGGCGTACCGCACCGCGTAGTCGAAGGCGGCCTGCGCCAGGCCCACCGCGCAGGCGGCGATCCCGATCCGGCCGCCCTGGACGGAGTCCATGGCGACGAGGAAGCCGCGCCCCTCCCGGCCGACCAGCCGTTCTGCGGGGACCCTGGCCGCGTCGAAGACCACCTGGGCGGTCGGCGAGGAGGCCACGCCCATCTTCTTCTCCGGCGGCTGCGGCAGCAGCCCGGGGGTGCCCGCGTCCGCGAGCAGGCAGCTGATGCCGCGCGCACCGCTGCCCGAGGTGCGGCAGTACACCAGGTACAGGTCGGCCACGCCGGCGTGGGTGACCCACGCCTTCGTGCCGTCCACCACGTAGTCGTCGCCGTCGCGGACCGCGCGGACGGCCAGCGCGGCGACGTCCGAGCCGGCCGCGGCCTCCGACATGCAGTTGGCGCCGAGGGCCAGGCCGTCGAGCATCGCGGGCAGGAAGGCGCGGCGCTGCTCCGGCGTGCCGTGGGCGGCCAGCGCCCGGCAGGCGACGGTGTGCACGTTGACGGACTCCGCGACGCTCAGCCAGCGCGACGCGAGCACCTCCAGCACCTGGGCGTAGACCTCGTACGGCTGCCCGCCGCCGCCGTACTCCTCGGGGTAGGGCAGGCCGAGCAGCCCCGCCTTGCCCAGCGTGCGCAGCACGTCCCCGGGGAACTCGGCGCGCGCCTCGAAGTCGGCTGCCCGGGGGGCGAGTTCGTGGTCGGCGATGTCGCGGGCCAGCTCCAGCAGGTCTTCGGCCTCCGCGGAGGGCAGCAGGCGGGGGACGGTCATCACAGCACTCCAGGGGTCAGCACGCGGCCGTCGCCGTCGAGGGGGTCGGGAGAGGAGGGGGTCGGGTCGGCCGGGTCGCGGCGGAGCGACCGGACGGCGGGCACGGCGACCATGCAGGCCGTCGCCACGAGCGCGAACACCGTCGCCGCGGCGAGGACGTGCCGGAGGCCGAAGAGTCCGGCGGCCGGCCCGGACAGCACCCGGCCCACGGGCAGGATGAGCGTGGAGCCGGCCACGTCGTAGGCGTAGACGCGGTTGAGCACGTCGGCCGGGACGTGCGTCTGCAAGGTGGTCAGCCACAGCACGTTCCACACCGCGAAGCCCACCCCGGCGAGCAGCCAGCCGGCGCAGATCACCGGCACCGGCAGCCGGAAGACCCCGACCAGCGGGCACGCGGCGAAGGAGGCCATCACGCACGCGCCGGTGAACAGCGGCCGGCGGGGCCGGAACCGCATGGCGATCAGCCCGCCGCCGACCGCGCCGGCGCCGAACACCGAGGACACCACCCCGAAGGCGGCGGCGCCGTGCTCGCCGACGATCACCGTGCCGGTGAGCGGCTGCGCGGGCCCGAACACCAGCAGCCCGTAGAACGACCAGATGAGGATGACGCTCCACAGCCAGGTGCGCGACCTGAACTCGTGCCAGCCGCGCACCAGGTTGCGCATCATCGCGCCGCCGTCCGCCGCGGGCCCCGGGCCGGCCGTGCGCAGCGCGGCCAGGCACAGCGCGCTCACCGCGAAGGTGCCCGCGTCCACCGCGAGCACGGTCCCGGAGCCCGCGGTGGCGGCGAGCACGCCGGCCAGCGCCGGGCCCACCAGCGTGACGAGCGCCTCGGCGACCCGCAGGACGCCGTTGGCGCGCTGCACGTCCTCGGCCACCTGCGGCAGCACGCTCGCCACGCCCGGCTGGAAGGTGGCGGTGGCCGCGCCCGCCGCGATCTGCAGGACGACGATCTGCCAGAAGTGCCCGGCGCCGGTGAGGAACACCACGGCCAGCAGCGACTGCGTGCCGACCCGGGCGACGTCGGACACCGCCATCATCAGCCGCGGGGTGTAGCGGTCGGCGAGCACGCCCCCGAACAGGACCAGCAGCGCGACCGGCGCCGACCACGAGGCGAAGGCGTAGCCGACGCCGGACGCGCCGTAACCCGCGTGCAGCACCCCGATGGTGACGGCGATCGGCATCATCGCGTCGCCGAACAGGGAGACGGTGCGCAGGGTGAAGTACAGGCGGAAGTCGCGGGTCCACAGGGCGGCGGGGCGGGCGCCCCGACCGGTCCCGTCGCCCGCGGTCCCGTCGCCCGCGGCCGCGTCGCCCCCGGTCGCGGGGTCGTTCCCGGGGCCGCCCGCGCTCCCCTTCGCCCCCGTGGGCGCGTCGCTGCTCACGAGGTCACCGCCGCGGCGGTCGCCGTGCGGCCGGTGCCCTCGGCGAGCACCGTACGGGTCCGCCAGGCCGCCGGGTCCGCCGGGTCGTCCGGCGCGCGGTCCACCACGGTGTAGCGGTGCGGGGCCATCGCGTCCAGGCGCCGGTGCCGGAGCGCGGCCAGGCACGCGGTGTGCAGGGCGGCGGGGTCGTGCCCGCCCGCCGTCCAGCACTCCAGCCGGTGGCCGAGCACGTCGTCCGGCACCGCGGCGACCAGGCTCGGCCCGCCCGCGACCTCCTCGACCATCGCCTGCACCGAGGCGAGGTCGACCCAGCACGAGTCGACGAGGTACCAGCCCTCGCCGCGCGCCACCGGGGCCAGTCCGGTCAGCTCCTCCAGCCGGTCCAGGGGGACGTCGCCGTCCGCCGCGGCCCCCAGCAGGCGGGCGACGCCCGCTCCGAACGCCTCAGCCTCGGCCGCGGGCAGCAGGTTCGGGTCGGCCCACAGCGCGAGTTCCAGCTCCTCCTCCAGCCGGACGGTCCACAGCATCAGCCGGGTCAGCATGGGCTCGGGGCGGAACCAGTCCACCCGCACGTCGCCGTCCGGGGCCGCGGCCGTGCGGTCCCGCGGGGAGGGGCCGGCGCCGTCGGCCGGGACGGGCGGCGAGGTGAGCAGCCCCTCCAGGGTCAGCGTGGACAGGTCGTTGAAGACGCAGTCGCGCGCCCAGTGGCTGCCGCGGTCCCGTTCGGCCCTTTCGATCCGCGGCAGCAGGTCGTCGTAGTCGAACCAGCTGTGCCGCAGCGCGGCGAGCGCGCGGCCGCGCACCCGGGCGGCCAGCTCGTCGAAGGTCGCCACGTCGTCGGTCCGCACCGACACCAGCCCGTCCTGCGCCACCGTGCCGATGTAGTCGGCGAGTTCGGGCAGGAACCGGTTGGCGGCCGGGGTCGCGACGACCACGGTGCGCTGACCGAGCCGGTGGGCGAGCAGCGCGCACATCGCGGCCAGCACGAGGGTCGCCCGGCTGGTCCCGGTGCGCTCGGCGACGACGGTCAGCGCGCGGGCCGCGGACCGCGACCGTACGCGCAGCCTGCCCAGCATCCAGTCGCACGGCCCCACGCCGGGCACGGCGAACATCGACTGGGGGGTCGTGCGCAACTGGTTCTCCCAGTACCGCAGGGAGGAGGCGAGGCGGCGGCGGCCCAGCTCCGAATGCTCCGTCAGCGCCAGGTCCACCGGCTGCACCGCGGGGGGCTCCGGGAGTGCACGCCCGGCCAGCACGGCGTGCCACTCGGCGGTCAGCAGGTCGATCCCGGCCGCGTCGACGGCGATGTGGCACAGCACCAGCACCATGTGACGGGGACGGCCCCCGGCGGTCACCACCGCGGCGCGCAACGGGAGTTCGGTGCGCGGCTCGAAGCGCACCGAGCGCAGCCGCTCGCCCACCGCCCGCGCCACGTCCCCGGGCGGCCCGTCCGCCTCGTCCGCCTCGTGCACGCGGAGGGTGAACCCGCCCTCGCCGAGCACCACCTGCTGCAGCTCGGGGTCCACGGGGTAGAGCGTGCGCAGTGACTCGTGGCGCAGCGCAAGGACGCGGACCGCGTCGGCGAGCGCGTCGAGGCCGACGCCGTCCGGGACCGGCAGCACCAGGCAGGCGTTGAGGTGGGCCGGGTCGTCGCGCAGCACGCAGCGGCGCATGTTCGCCTGGCCCACCGTGACCGGGCCGCTGCGGGCGCTGCCGCCGGAGAAGCGCGCCGGCAGGGCGCGGCCGGCCTGCGGGTCGTACCGGGAGTCGTCGTCCATGGGGTTGTCTTCCTGCCGTCCGTGAGTGGGGTGAGGGGCGCCGGGGGAGGCCGGCCGGTGCTTCAGGGGGCGAGCCAGTGCGCGCTCTCGGGCCAGACGCGCGCGACGCGGCGCACCGCCCAGTCCCAGTAGGAGCGGACGGACAGGTCCGCGTAGACGAAGTCGCGCTTGAGCCGCACGTCGCGCGCGTCGGACCAGTGGTAGGGGGCGCCGGAGGACTGCGCGAGCAACTGCAGTCGGCAGGCGTGCTCCAGCACCTGGGCGAGGACCGCGGCGTGCCGGACGCTCTTGCCCACCACGACGCCGCCGTGGTTGCGCAGGAGCACCCCCGGCCGGTCGCCCAGGGCCTCGGCGATGGCGGCGCCGGTGGCGATGTCGAGCACGGTGTTGCTGGTCTGCGTGAACAGGCCGGTGCGGCCCACGAAGTACGCGCCGTCGTGCGAGACCGGCCGCAGCGGCAGGTCGGTGGCGCCGAAGACCAGGGTGTGCGGGGCGTGGCTGTGCACGATCGCGTTCACGTCGGGCCGCGCCTGGTAGATCGCCTGGTGCAACGGCAGCTCCGGGGGCGCGGTGCGCGGTGCGGGCTCGCGGTCGTCGACCGGGGCCGCCACGACGTCCTCGGGCCTCGCCTCGTCGAACCCGCAGAGCGCGTTCTTGATGTGGAAGGCGCCGGCGCCCGGCATCCGGGCGGAGATCTGGCCCTGGTTGAAGTCGTCGTGGCCGTCGAGGGAGAGCATCCGCGCGCCGAGGGCGAGTTGGGCGACGAGCCGGCGGACCGGCGCGGGCGCCGCGGCGGCGGTGTCGCGGGAACCGGTCGGGGCCGTGGTCATGAACCGCTCCTCGGCGCGAGGTCGTTCGTCGGATGCTGAGCGCCGCCCGGGAGCCGCGCGGCGTCGTCCCGCGCGGGGGCGCGGGAGGACGCCGCCGCCAGCAGGTCGTCGAACACCCCCGCCATGTCGGCCAGTCCGGGCGCGCGCCCGCGGGTCCAGCGGACCGCCGCGAGGGCGCCCGCCGCGGCCGCGTCGATGCGCCGCACCGAGTGCCGCAGCCGGAGCGTCTCGGCCGGCCACGACCACATCACCTCGTGGTCGCTGACCGGCGGGCCGGCCCGCAGCGAGCCGATCTCCGCGACCTCCGTGCCGCTGCCCGCGCGCCAGCAGGACGCGAGCGCCACGGCGGTCGCGCTCGGCCGGTGCGCCTTGCTGGCCGGGTGCCGCTCGTGCACCGCGGTCTCGGCCGGGTAGGCGGCCTGCACGCCCAGAGCGGCCAGCAGACCGACCACCGTGCGCTGCAGGTGGTGGCCGATCGCCAGGTTGGTGGCCCGGACCACCGGCACCGCCCCCGCCAGGTCCGCCAGCGCCCGCCACTGCGCGTCGTCCAGGTCGGAGACGCACTCGACCAGTGCGGCGCCGTGGCGCAGGCAACTGCGGCGCACCGCCTCGTGGGCGCTCGGCGAGGACGCGTCGACGATGACCTCGGGCTCGGCGTCGACGCGCCAGCCCGATCCGCGGGACGCGGTCATGACCACCGGCAGTCCGGCCCGCCCGCAGGCGTCGACCACCGCGCGGCCGAGCCGGCCGAGGCCGACCACGCCGACCCGCGGCGCGGAGGGCTCAGCCACCGGAACCCTCCCGGCTCTGCTGGACCAGCCCGACCAGGCGGTCCAGCGTGGCGAACGACTCGGCGTCCGCGTCCGGGTCGATGTAGACGCCGAGTTCGTTCTCGATGCCGTCGATCAACCGGATGTACGACAGCGAGGAGTAGCCGAGGTCGCGGAGCGAGCCGGCGGCCGCGTCGACCTCGGTCCTGCTCAGGTCGCCGTCGCTGGACTCGATGATCAGGCGCACCAGTTGTGCGCGGAGGTCCTGGTGCTGCTCGGTCTGCGGTGCGGTCATGTCCGTCCCGTCCTGGGTGCTGGATGGTCCTGCGGTCCTGACGAGGTGCTGAGGGCGCTGATGAGCTGAGGTGCTGAGGGCGTTGAGGGTGCTGAGGTCGTGGCGGCTGAGGTCCTGCGGTCCCGCACTCCCGGGGTGCTGAGGCGCCGAGGTCCCGTCCTGAGGGAAGCCGGCTCGCCGGGAGGCCCTCGGCGAGCCGCGGATCAGCCGTGGTCGTCCGCGCCCACCAGCCGGCGCAGCCCGTCCAGGGACGGCTTGCCGATGGCGTTCGCCGGAATCTCGTCGACGAGCCGGAAGAACCCCGGCACCTTGTACTCCGCGAGCGAGGTCCTGCAGTGCGCGCGCAGCGCCGGCACGTCGAGTCCCGGCTCGGCCACCACCGCGGCGGCCACCGCGGGCGACCCGTGCCGGTCGGTGACCTCGAAGACCACCGCGTCGCGGACGGCGGGCAGCAGCCGCAACACGTTGCCGACCTCGACCGGGTCGACCTTGCGGCCGCCGAAGTTGATCATCCGCGAGGTGCGCCCGGTCAGGAACAGCTCCCTGCCGCGCAGCACCCCGTGGTCCCCGGTCCGGTAGAGGCCGTCGGCTCCGACGCGCGCCTCGAAGAGCCCCGGCGCGTTGAGGTAGCCCGACCCCATCGACGCGCTGCGCACCCGTATCTCGGCGGGCGCCTCGCCGCCGGCCTCCATCACCACGCCGGGCAGCAGCGTGCCCAGTGCGGCGCCGTCCGCCCCGTCGTCGGCCGCAGCCGCCCCCGGGTGCGGGTCGAAGGTGAGCGGTCCGGTCTCGGCGACCCCGTAGTAGTTCGAGATGCGCACCCCGGTCAGCTCGGTGAAGGCCGCGCGGGTCTCCGGGCGCAGGGGCGCCCCCGACGAGATCGCGATCCGCACCCGGTCGAACACCGACCGGTCCAGACCGCGGCGCACCGCGGCCTCGTAGAGCGCGGGGAAGCCCACCAGCCAGGTGGCGGCGGTGCGTTCCAGCACCCGTGAGACGTGGGCGCCGGTCGGCAGCCCGCGGGTCAGGTGGAGGCTCGCGCCGACATGGAAGGCGGCCAGCAGCGAGGTGTTGAAGGCCAGGCCGTTGGACAGCGCGGCGAAGCAGGCGATGCGGTCGTCCGACCGCAGACCGGTGCCCGCCGCCCAGTTGACGGCGGCCTGCGACACCGCGCTGCCGGAGAACTCGATGCAGTGGGGGTGGCCGGTCGACCCGGAGGTGAAGCGGCAGACCTCGGTGTCGGGCCGCAGCGCGTGCCGGCGCCCGTCCCGGCGCAGTGCGGTCACCCGCAGCTCCAGGATCGCGCCGAGGGCGCCGGCGGCGGTCCCCTGCGCCGGCTCGCGGTCCGCCTCGTGCACCAGCAGGTCGAGCGAACACTGGTCCGCGATCGACGCGACCTCCTCGGGGCCGAGCGCCCCGTCGATGAGGAACGGCACGACGCCCTGCCGCAGCATCGCCAGGAGGGCGACCACGTACGCGGCGGAGTTGGGCGCCTGGATGCCGGCACGCACGACGCCCCCGGCCCCCGCGAGCGCGGCCGGCCACCGCCCGGCCTCCTCGGCGAGCCGGTCGAGGTCGCGGTACGTCAGCAGATGATCGGGATCACTCAGCGCGATCCGGTCGGCGTGCAGGGCGAGCGCGTCGCCGAACGCCGAGGCGAGTACGGCCATCGGTCGTCGTCTCCTTTCGGGTACGGGTACGGGTACGGGTATTACGGGGGCGGGGTGCTGGTGCTGGTGCTGGTGGGGCGCGGCGGCGCGCCCGGTCAGCGCTCCCCTTGCGCGTACGCCCCCTGCTGGCGGTCCCACTTGACGCCCGGACCGCCGTCCGCGCCGAGCAGGACGAGGTACAGCAGCTCGTCGCCCTCGGGCAGGCATCCCATGCGCCGCCACCGTCGGGTGTCGAAGCCGCCGACGCCGGTCACGCCGAGCCCGGCGTCCGTCGCGCCCAGGTAGAGGAGCTGGCCGAGTCCGCCGGCACGGAACAGCGCCTCCCGCAGCGCGGCCGGCGGCCGGCCGAGCAGCTCGTCCCGGCCGGTGTGGAAGAGCACGGCAGCGGCGGCGGCGCCGAGGTGGTCCTGGTGCATGCAGGCGGCGACGAGGTCGGCGTCGCTCGGCGCCGGCGCCGAGCCGCTCCCCGGGCCGCCCTCCGAGCCGCTGCTCGCGCCGCCGTCCAAGCCGCCGGAGCGGTACACCCCCGCCGGCAGGCCGTCCACCTCGCGCGCCACCAGGGTCATCCGCAGAGCGGTCCGACCGGGCAGGTCGCAGCGCAGCTCGGTGCCGATCGCCGCCAGCGCCCGGCCCAGTGCCGCCCGGGGGACCGCGCCCGCGGCGAAGCCCTTGCTCGACCTGCGCCCGGCCGACAGCGCCGGCCACGCCTCCGGCAGCAGGGTGCCGCCGTGCTGCGGCAGCGAGCCGCCGGCCGGCAGCGGGATACCCCCCGCGGAGCCGGCGAGCAGGACGCCGCCGGAGGCGGCCCTTCCCACGCCCGCGGCAGGGGCAGCGGCGGGGGCAGCGGCGGGGGGCCCGGCCGCGGCCGCCCCCGAGGTCCCTACCGGCACGGCGTCCTGCGCACCGCCGTCGCCGTGGTCGGCCGGAACCGGCCGCAGGGACTCCCAGCACGCCCGCTCCAGCCAGGACGGCTGGTCGACGGCCGGCCCCGTCTCGTACACCGTCCAGGCGGGCGCGGCCCGTCCGTCAGGGCCGACCCGCAGCACGGAGTGGATCTCACGGCAGCGGTCGCCGAGGCCCAGGAGTGCGGCCAGCGGTTCACGGCGCAGCCGCAGGCGCAGGTCGGCGCCCGAAGGCGCCCGGGAGGCGAGGCCGAGCAGGTTCACCGCGAGGTGCGCGGTGTCCAGCTGGGTGTACAGGTAGCCGCGGTCGCCGTACTTGCGCATGGACAGCCACGGGCGGGTGGCGATCACCACGAGCGCCCGGTCCCCGGCGGGGCGCCGCAGCCCGGCCGCCGCGAGCGCGGCGGGGTCGACGGCCCCGGTGCGGAACGCCCTGCGGCGCACGGCGTCCGTCGCGTACACGGCGTCCGCGGTGACCACGTGGCACTCGTACGGGTGGATGGCGCCCGCGGACGGCACCGCCCGGCCGCCTCCGGGGCGCGCCGGGCCGCCGGTCGCGAACCCCTCGTCGATCAGGGACAGCGCCGCGGCGAGGCCGGCCGGCAGCGCGCCCGCGCCGACCTGTGCGGCCGGGGGCGCGGACACCGCCATGCGGTCCCAGGCGTCCCGCGTCAGCACGGTCCCGCCCGCCGGGAGCCCGGCGGCCGGGAACCCGCCCGGCTCCGGGCCCGCGTCGAGGACGTCGCTCGCCGCCGGCCGCCCGGATCGTTGCCCTTGCTGCATCGTCGCTCCTCGCTTCGCCGCGCTCAGAGTTGCCGTAGTGACGCAGGGTGGTGCTCGGGGTGAGTCTGGGACCGCGGTGATGCGGTGGCGATGCGGTGGCGATGCGGTCACGATGTGGCGGTCATGCGGCGGTGCTGCGGCCGGAGCGGGGCGGCGGCCCGCCGTCCCGGCGAGGCCGCCGGGAGGCCGGGGAGCCGAGGACGCGTGCCGTCAGTGCCGCACGACGCGGATGTTGAAGTTCCCCGTCTGGAACGAGGCGTCCAAGGCCAGCCACAGCGCGATGTACATCTCGGTGCCGCGCGAGGCCCGGATGCCGCCGAGGTCGATGACGTGCTCCGGGCTCCACCCGAGTTCGACGAGCAGGTCCCGCGTCACCCGCTTGGCGTCCGCGTCCTCCCCCGCGACGAACACGTCGTGCGGTTCAGGGAGTTCGTCGGGCTCGACCATGACACTGGCGAGCACCGTGTTGAGGGTCTTCACGATCCGGGCCGCGGGGAAGGCCCGCTGCAGCTGCTCGCCCAGGCTGTCGGTGTTCACCGGACGCAGCGACGGCGGGAAGCCGGCTCCGAAGTCGAGCGGGTTGGAGGTGTCGAGGACGACCTTGCCGGCCAGGTTCTCCTCGCCGGCCTGGCGCAGCGCGGCGCACGAGCCCGCCCCCGCGGTCGCGTTGACCAGCAGCTCGCCGTGGGCGGCCGCCTCGGCGAAGTCGCCGGCGCCGCCCCCGGTCTCCCGCGCCCACGACCGCGCGCCGGGGTGACCGGCCTGCCGCGCGCCCATGACCACCTCGTGGCCCAGCGCGGCCAGCCGCGTCCCGAGCGTACGGCCGACCATGCCGGTGCCGAGTATGCCGATCCTCGTCATGCCTGCTCCCACCCCGGTGTTCGGGCCGGGCGGCTGTCCCGGCTCACGCGTGCCTGAACGTACCCTGTCCGTGGGGTTCCTGACCTGCCGTCATGCGTCTGTGCCCGCTTCGCACGGGTCGCCGCGCAGGATCGCGAGGTGCAGGCGCTGGAGTTCGGGGGGCGGGGAGATCCCGAGTTCGTCGTTGAGCCGCTGCCGGGTCCGCTGGTAGGCGTCGAGGGCCTCCGCGGTGCTGCCGCTGCGGTGGAGCGTGACCATCAGGGCCGCGGTGATGCGCTGCCGGTAGGGGTGCCGGGCGGCGAGGCCGGTCAGCTCGTCCAGCAGCGACAGGTGGCGGCCGAGCCGCAGGTACGCCTCGGCACGCTCCTCCAGCGCGGCCAGCCGCAGCGAGTGGAGGCCGTGGCACAGGCGCATCCGTAACTCCTCGGTGGTGACGTCGGCCAGCGCCGGGCCCTGCCACAGGGCGAGCGCGCGGTCGAGCAGTGCGGCACGCTCCCGGGGGTCGCCGGTGCGCTGGGCCAGGTCGAACAGCCGCCGGAACTCGTGCGCGTCGATCAGGCGCGGGTCGCAGGACAGCCGGTATCCCGCGCCGTGCCGGACGAGGGTCGCGTCCTGCGGGCACGCCCGGGCCAGGGTCGCCCGCAGCCGGCTGACGTGCGCCTGGAGGGTGCGGCGCGCGCTCGGCGGCGGCACGTCCGGCCAGACCAGGTCCACCAGCCTCTCCACGGGAAGCAGTTGGTTCACCTCCAGCAGCAGGATCGCCAGGACGAGGCGCTGCTTGCGGTCGCCCAGCGGCAGCGGCCGCCCGCCCGTCCACGCCTGCACCGGGCCCAGCAGCCGGAAGTCCGGCGCGGACGGCCCGCCCGTCGCGCCCGCGCCTGTCGGGGATGCCGCCGTCTGCGGCGCGGCCGCCTCCACGGCCGCGTCCACCCGTTCCTCAACGCGCATAGACCTCTCCCTCCGTCGGACCGCCGGTCGGCCGGTCGACCGTGGGAAAGCCTGCGGCACCGATGTGGAAGCGCGGCTGGAACGGCGTGTGGAAGTGCGCCTGGAAGTCCAGACCTTCGGGTACGCGGCAGCAAGGGGCGCAAGGGCCGGGCAGCGCGCTGCCAGGGTGCGCCGTTGCCGTCGGCCGAGCAGTTCCAGGTGACCTTCGACTGCGCCGCGCGATAAGCGGCTTCTGGGTGTCTGACGCCGCCCGCTCCCCACGTGCCGGCGAGCGGGCGCATGTGGAGCGGAGCGATGATGGTGTGTAGGCTGGCGGCCGCGTCCCAGCCCCTGGCGTGGCTGACCCGATGAAGACCTTCCGCGGTATCCGGCGCGCTTGCGGTCGGATCTCCGCCTGCCTCCGGCGTGGAGGCATCGTCTTCGTTCTCCGGGTGCGGCCCTCATGTCCGATTGCGGGTGGGCGGAGATCGTCGGTTCGCCCGCCGCTGGCAGCCCGGGAACCGAGGCGTGATGACCGCCATGCGTACGATGACGCTCCACCGGTGCGATGACCGGGCGACCATTTTCCTGGAGGGCGAGATCGACCTGGCCACCGCTCCAGCCGTGGGTTCCGCGGTCCAGGGCTGCGTCAGCCGCGGGGCCGGCAGCATCGTCGTCGATCTGACCAGGCTCACCTTCTGCGATGCCAGCGGCCTGAACGCGTTTCTGACCGCGTCGCTGTACGTGGGCGCCACCGGGGGGCGATTCTGGTTGCGGGGTGCGACGCCGACGGTCCGACGGGTCTTCGACCTCACCGCCAGCGCCTTCCTGCTGGACGACCCCGCCGCCGGGTCCTCTTCCGCCCGGGCGCGGCTCCCCTCCGCCCTCCTGATGCCGGGCCGGTCGGTGGTCTCCGGTGATCGGTGACCGCACGGCCGAGGCTCTGCGGCTGCTCCAGGACCGCGACCGAGCCGGCGACGGCGTGGACGTCGCGCTCGCCTGCGCTGCCGCGCTGGCCGTGGACGGCGTCGCGGTCTCCCTGGCCGCCGGAGCGCGTGCCGGGGAGGTCCTGTGGTGCTCCGACGAGGTCTCCCGTGGCTTCGAGGACCTGCAGTCCACCCTCGGTGAGGGTCCGGGCCCGGACTGCCTGGCCGGCGGCCTGACCGTGCGGGTGCCGGACCTGGCGCAGGTCCGCCCCGGTCGCTGGCCCGCGTTGACGGCGGAGGTGCCCGGGCAGGCGGTGCGGGCGGTGTTCTGCTTCCCCTTGCGGATCGGCGCGATCGCCCTCGGCGTGCTCACGGCGGTACGCCGCACTCCCGGCCCGTTGACGGGAGATCAGAGCGACGACGCTCTCGCCCTGGCGGCGGCGCTGACGATGCACCTGCTGGAAGACGGCAGCCCCGCGGTGCTGGCGCGTGAGGACTCCGGTGCGCTGCCGTTCCTCCAGCACGCGGTCGTCCACCAGGCGACCGGCATGGTCAGCGTCCAGCTCGCCGTACCCTTGGCCGAAGCTCTGCTGCGCCTGCGCGCGCACGCCTACGGCACCGGCCGCACGCTGACCGACACCGCTCAGGACATCGTGGCCAGACGACTGCGCCTGGCTCCCGGCACCGAACCCCTTCCCCCCGCGGCAGACAAGGACTGGACGCCATGACCACCCGCGAGCAGCAGGTCACCGAGGTCTTCGTGGAGGTCGCCGACTCCCTGACCGCCGACTTCGACGTCATCGACTTCCTGCAGAGGCTCTCCGTGCGCTGCGAGGAGCTCCTGGAGGTGGCGGCCGTCGGCATCCTCCTCGCGGACGACAACGGAGCCCTGCACGTCCTGGCGGCCTCCGACGAGCACACCCGGCTGCTGGAACTGTTCGCCCTCCAGCACGAGCAGGGCCCATGCGTCGAGTGCTACCGAAGCGGCCGGCCGCGCACCCACATCGACCTCACCGACGCCGATGTCACCGTGGCCTGGCCGCAGTTCACCCGGGGAGCACGGGAAACCGGCTTCGTCGTCACCAACGCCCTGCCCCTGCGGCTGCGCGGACGGGTCATCGGCGCCCTCGGCCTCTTCCAGACCGACCCCGACCCGCTCAGCGCCGCGGACCTCACCCTCGCGCAGGCCCTGGCAGACGTGGCCACCATCGCGATCCTGCAGCAGCGCACCCTGACCCACACCGAAGCCGAACGCGACCAGCTCCAGTACGCCCTCACCAGCCGCATCGTCATCGAGCAGGCCAAAGGCATCCTCGCCGAACGCTGGCAACTCCCGGTCGACCAGGCCTTCAGCGTCTTCCGCGCCTACGCCCGCGCCCACAGCCTCAAACTCTCCCAACTCGCCCGGGAGATCGCCGAAGGCAGCTACGACACCGAGCGGATCCGCAACGCGCCCGCGACCTCGCCATCCGCCCCGCCCTCCGCGACCTGATCCGGATGCACCTCCCCGGCTGCCCGCGCCCGACCGAGTGGTGTGCGCCGTCACGCTGAACATCCGCCGTGCCGCACGGCCCGTCCGCCGCGATTCCGCGGTCCGCCGCGAAAAGATCGGCGGAGTCGAGCGGCGTCGACGGGAAGGAGGGCGAGCGGGTGCAGGAAGCGGATGTCGTCATCGTGGGTGCGGGAGCGGCAGGGCTCTCACTCGCTCATGAGTTGTGCGCGCCCTCGGGCGGCCCCCGGCGCCCCGAGGTGGTGCTCGTGCAGGCCCCGCCCGGGCCGCTGCGCCCGCCGGAGCGCACCTGGTGCTTCTGGGAGCCACCCGGGGGGCGGTACGACGCCGCGCTCACCGCTTCGTGGGATCGGCTGCGGGTGCGCGGCCGCGACGGCAGGACCACCGTGGGGAATCCGGCACCCCTCCGGTACAAGATGCTGCGGTCCGGCGCCTTCGAACGCCTCGTCGGCGAGCGGCTGTCGGGGCCTGGTGGCTGCCGGCGGTCGGAGGCCGTGGTGGATGCGATCGAGGACGTCCCGGGTGGCGCGCGGGTGCGCGGGCACGACGCGGCCGGCCGGCCCCTTGAGCTGCGTGCCCGGTGGGTCTTCGACTCCCGTCCGCCGTCCCGGCTGCCGGCCGCGCGGACGACCTTGCTCCAGCACTTCCGCGGGTGGTTCGTGCGCACCGAGGACGCCGTCTTCGACGACGCGGTCGCCGACCTGATGGACTTTCGGGTTCCGCAGCCGGCGCACGGGATGGCCTTCGGGTACGTGCTGCCTCTCGGTCCGCGCGAGGCGCTGGTGGAGTACACCGAGTTCTCCGCCGCGGTGCTCGGCGCCGACGCGTACGAGGCGGCGCTGTCGCGGTACACCGGTGAGGTCCTCGGGCTCGGCCCGTTCCGCGTCCTGGACGTCGAGCAGGGGGTGATCCCGATGACCGACGGGCGGTTCGCACGCCGCTCCGGTCGCGCGGTGTTCCGGATCGGCACCGCGGGCGGGGCGACCCGGGCCTCCACCGGCTACACCTTCGCCGCTGTGCAGCGGCAGACCCGAGCGGTGGCCGCCGCGCTGCTCGCGGGCCGCACCCCGCTGCCCCCGGCGCCGCATTCGCGCCGTTCCCGGGCGATGGACGCGGTGCTGCTGCGCGCCCTGGACACCGGCCGCGTGGAGGGCTCCGACTTCTTCGGCGGCCTCTTCCGGCAGGTGCCGACCGAGCGCCTGCTGCGGTTCCTCGACGGCGGCTCCCGGCCCTGGGAGGACGTCCGGATCGGGCTGGGCACCCCCGTGGGACCGATGCTGCGGACCGTGGCCGAAGTGCCCTTTCTGCGAAGGAGGCCGCCGCCCTGACGCCCGTGCGACCGGCCCCCGTCCGGGCCGCACGCGACCTCGGCCCGCCGGGCCGCCGCGTCCACCGGTGGACACCCGGCCGACGCCGCCAGCCCGCCCTGTCACCGAAGCCCCGTCACCGAAAGAGAAGGCCCTCATGCCACTGCTGCGCGACGAGGCGCTGTCGTCGGCGTTCGACCACGGCTCCCTCGCCTACGACCGGCTGACCGCCCTGAGCCCCGGTTACCACGCACACCTGCGCCGCTCCGCCCGGCGGCTGCGGCTGCCGCACGGCGGTGCCGGACTGCGCCTGCTCGATCTGGGCTGCGGCACCGGCTCGTCCACCGCCGCGCTGCTGGCCGCCGCGCCGTACGCCGAGATCACCGCGGTCGACTCCTCCGCCGGGATGCTGGAGCGCGCGGCGGCCAAACCGTGGCCCGCCGGCGTGTCCTTCGTGCACGCGCCGGTCGAGCGCCTCGCCGAGGAGGGCGTCACCAGCGGCCTGTACGACGCGGCCTTCGCCGCCTACCTGCTGCGCAACGTCGGCGATCGGGACCGCGTGCTCGCCGCCGTCCACGAACGACTGGCTCCTGGCGGTCGGCTGGCTCTGCACGAGTACGCGCTCGGCGGCCGCGCCGCCGACCGGATGGCGTGGAAGGCGCTGTGCACGGCGGTCGTGCTGCCGCTGGGCCGGCTGTCGGGCGATGCCGCCCTCTACCGTCATCTGCACGACAGTGTCGCGCAGTTCGACACCGCCCCGGCGCTCGGTGACCGCCTGCGGCGGGCGGGTTTCGCGGACGTGCGGGTGCTCCCGCTGCCCGGCGTGCAGACCGGCCTCACCTGCACCGTCGTCGGCCGTACGCCGAGCGTGCCGCTCGTCGCGGACGTACCGGTCGCCGTACCGGTCGCCGTACCGGCCGCGGCCGCTCCGCATCCCGCGTCCCGGTCGAAGGGCCGTCCGTGAACGCCCGCGGCACGAGGAGCGGCCGCGCTCCGCGCCGGGGACGCGACCGGCGGGCCCGTGTCCTCCCGGCCCCGCCCGGCGCCGCCCGCTGCGGGACGCCTGCGCCGCGGGCCGCGGTGATCGGCGGCGGCATCGCGGGCCTGGCCGCGGCGACCGCGCTGGCGGAACGCGGTGCCGACGTCACGCTGTACGAACGCCAGGAGACTCTGGGGGGCCGCCTTGCCGGCTGGTCGACGGAACTGGCCGACGGCTCGTCGGCGACCATGAGCCGCGGCTTCCACGCGTTCTTCCGGCAGTACTACAACCTGCGGGGCCTGCTGCGGCGCGCCCAGCCGGGGCTCGGCATGCTCACCGCGCTGCCCGACTACCCGCTGCGGCACAGCAGCGGGCTCCACGACAGCTTCAAGCGGGTGCCGCGCACCCCGCCGTGGAGTGCGCTCGGCTTCGTGGCGCTGAGTCCGGCCTTCGGCTGGCGCGACCTGGCCCGGATGAACCCGAAGGCCGCGCTGCCGCTGCTCGACGTGCGGGTCCCGCAGGTGTACGACCGCCTCGACACGATCAGCGCCGCGGACTTCCTCGCCCGGATCCGTTTTCCCGCGGCCGCCCGGCACCTGGCCTTCGAGGTGTTCTCGCGCAGCTTCTTCGCCGATCCGCGGGAGCTGTCGGCGGCCGAACTGGTGCTGATGTTCCACATCTACTTCCTCGGCTCCAGCGAGGGGCTGCTCTTCGACGTGCCCGGCGAGCCGTACCCGCAGGCCCTGTGGGAGCCGCTCGGCCGCTACCTGGAGGGCCACGGCGCGGACCTGCGGACCGGTACCGAGGTGGACGGCGCGGCCTCGTCGCCGGACGGCGGCGCGACCGTGACCGCGCGGGGCCGCACCGAGCGGTACGACGCGCTCGTGCTGGCACTGGACAGCGGGGGACTGCGCCGGCTGGCCGCCGCCTCCCCGCACCTGGTCGACGCGCCGTGGCGGGCCCGCGCGGCACGGCTGCGCACCGCCCCGCCGTTCCTGGTCTCCCGGCTGTGGCTGGACACCCCCGTCGCTCCCGACCGGCCCGGATTCCTCGGCACCAGCGGCTACGGTCCCCTGGACAACATCAGCGTGCTGGAGCGCTGGGAGGGCGAGGCGGCGCGCTGGTCGGCGCGGACCGGTGGCTCGGTGGTCGAACTGCACGCCTACGCCTACGCGTCGGACGACCGGGCCGCCGCCCAGGACCGGCTGCTCGAGCAACTGCACCGGGTGTATCCGGAGACCCGCCGGGCCAAGGCCGTCGACGCGCGGCACGAATGGCGCGAGGACTGCCCGCTCTTCCCGGTGGGCGGCTTCCCCGACCGTCCCACCGTCCGCACATCGCACCCGGCGGTGACCGTGGCGGGCGACCTGGTGCGCACCGACCTGCCCGTCGCGTTGATGGAACGGGCGGCGACCACCGGTTTCCTCGCGGCGAACGCACTGCTGGAGCAGTGGGGTGTGCGCGGCCACACGCTGTGGACCGTCCCCGAGCGCGGCCGCTCCGCGCTCCTGCGCTCGCTGGCCCGGCTCGGGGAGCACTGAGAGCGCGGGGGAGGACCACGTGCCCTCCGCGCGGCAACTGGTGGAGGTCGCCACCCGGCGGCCGTCGCCCGCCGCCGGCTCAGCCCGGGAAGCGGTGGGTGCTGCGCAGCTCCCAGCGGCGCTCGGCGTACGCCAGGTCGTCGCGCCACAGGCGTCCGGCCTTGGAGCGCATCAGCGGTCGCAGCAAGGGCGCGGCAGCACGGGCGAGGTCGAAGCCCCGGCGGTCCGAGGCCGCCACGACCGCCTCGATCACCGCGGTGCGCGGCCGCCCCGACCGGTCGGGGCCGAGGGGGGTGGCATGCGTCTCGACCACCGACCCGCGCCCCTCGCCCTCGGTGATGCGCATCACGACGGTGCGGGGCCCGGGCGCGGTGAACACCGCGCGCACCGGTACCACGGCGCGCCCGGCGACCTTGAAGGACACGTCCACCGTGAAGCCGTCGGCCGCGCTGTCGCCGTCGGCGGGCGTGGCGGCCACCGTGAGGTCGACGAAGGAGTACGGGTGCAGCCACGCCCCGTGCCAGGGATCGAGGCGGTTGGCGACGATGTCCTGCGGCTCGCAGCCGCCGAAGCCCGTGTAGACCGCTGTGAGCGCCCGCGGGCCCCGCGGCCGTGCCGGTACGACCGGGCGTTCCAGCGGCTCCTCGCCGCCGAGCCGGTCGAGCCGGACCCAGACCAGCGTGCCGTCGTCGTGCGCCGGGAACGGCTCCCAGCCTGCGAACGGCCGCCCGTCCAGGGCCATCCCGTGCCAGTGGCAGATGAGCGTCCCGCAGCGGACAGGGCTGTCCTTCAGCGGCGCGCCGAGGTGCGGGCAGGCGCCGGGCCCGGCGTGCAGGGTGCCCGAGGTGTCCCGCCAGAGCACGACCTCGACGCCGCCGACGGTCCGGCCGTAGGAACGGCCGTCCCTGACGGCGTGCGCGTCGCCGACCACGTACCAGTTGCCGCTGGGCCGGTCCAGCGCCTTATGGAGGGCCCCGGCGATGAGCCCCGGAGCGGCGTCCCGCCAGGTGGGGCGTTGCTCCGCCCAGGCCGTCGGGTCGCGGCGCAGCCGCAGCGGGCTTCGCCGGTGCCGGTCGCCCCTCATGACATCTCCTTGCTCCTGGCCGCCGGGTCGCGCGGAAGGCGCGCGGGCAGCGCCGGCGCACCGCCGTGTGCCGCTGCTGCCACCGCCTGCCGCCGCCGGGCGGGCCGCCGACCCAGCCGGGCCCCCGCCCTGGCGGCTCCCAGCCGGATCAGGCCGTCGAACGCCACCGCCGCGCGGCGACGCCGCCGGACCACGGCGCGGCGGTGCAGCACCGCGTAACCGTCGTCGGCGATGGCGTCCAGGATTCCGCCGTAGAGCACCAGCGCGGTGCGGATGCACGGCCGGGAGACCGGGTCGAGCATCGCCAGCCCCGGGGCGGCCTCGCGGTAGACGCCCCGCGTCAGGTCCGCGGCGGCGGCCAGCGCCGCGGTGAGCCGCGCGTCGCGGGCGCCGGTGGAACGCCCCCACACCAGCAGTTCGCGGTCCACGCCGTGCGCGGCGAGCAGGTCCGCGGGCAGGTAGACGCGGCCGCGGTCCAGGTCCTCGCCGACGTCGCGCAGGAAGTTGGTGAGCTGGAAGGCCACCCCCAGCGCCGCGGCGTGCGGGGCGGCCTCCTCGCGGGGGACGACGGTGCCGAGCACCGGCAGCATCTGCAGGCCGATCACCGCCGCCGAGCCGTGCATGTAACCGCGCAGGTCGGCGTAGGTGGGGTAGTCGGTGACGTCGAGGTCGCTCCGCATCGAGGCCATGAAGTCGATGAAGTGCCGCCGGTCGATGGCGTACGAGGCGGCGGTGTGCGCGAGCGCCCTGACCACGGGCTGGGGGCTGTTCCCGGTGCGGAGCCCCTCGGCCAGCCGGTCCTCCAGGGCGGTGAGGGCGGCGGATCGGGCGGCGGTCGTGAGCGTGGGGTCGAGGCTGTCGACGATGTCGTCGGCCCAGCGGGCGAAGCCGTACAGCGCGTGCACCGCGGGCCGGCGCTCCACCGGCAGCAGCCGGGTGGCCAGGAAGTACGTCTTGCCGTGCCGGGAGTTCAGCTGCCGGCAGCGGCTGTAGGCGGCGCGGAGCGCCGGGTCGGTGATCCCGGCGGCGTCGAGTTCACGGCTCGTCATACCGCGGTGCCTTCCGACGCGGGCCGCCGCGCGGGCCTCGCGGGCGCGACCGGGCGCGCCGGACGCAGGCCGGTGATCCGGGCCGCGGCGAGCCGCCCGGAGATCATGACCGTCGGTACGCCCACCCCGGGGGTCGTGCCGCAACCGGCGAGCACGGCGTTCCCGATGCCCCGCACCAGGTTCCGCGGCCGGAACGGGCCGGTCTGCGCGAAGGTGTGCGCGGCCGAGAACGGCGTGCCCGCGGCGTGGCCCTGGGCCGTCCAGTCCGCCGGGGTCACCAGGCACTCCTCCTCGATGGCCGCGCCGATACCGGCCAGCCCGCGCCGATCCAGTTCGGCGAGCAGGCTGTCGCGGTAGCGCGGCGCCAGGTCCCGCCACTCCCGGGCGCCGGGCCCGATGTCGGTGTTGGGGCACGGCGCGAGCACGTAGTGCAGGTGGCGGCCGGGCGGCGCGAGGTCCGGGTCGGTGGCGGTGGGCCGGGTGATCAGCAGGGACGGGTCGCTCATCAGGCGGCCGTCGCGGGTCAGTTCGCGGAAGGTGCTCTTCCAGGCGGCGCCGAAGGAGATCGTGTGGTGCGCGAGCCCCGGCCAGGTGCGGTCGGTGCCGGCGTGCAGGATCACCGCCGACGGGGAGTGCCGCAGCGGTACCGTGCGCCGCGGCGTACGGCCCAGCAGCCGATACGCGACCGGCAGATCGGGGGTGAGCACCACCGCGTCGCAGGGGATACGCGCCTGGCCGGTGACCACCGCGCTGATCCGTTCGCCGCTGCGCTCCAGCCGGGTGACGTCGTGCCCGTAGCGGAGGTCGGCGCCGGCCGCCGCCGCGGCGTCCGCCATCGCCTGGGGCAGCGCGTGCATCCCGCCGCGCGGGAAGTACACCCCGGCCACGGTGTCCATGTACGCGATGACCGCGTAGGCGGCGAGCGCACGGGCCGGCGGCACCCCCGCGTACAGCGCCTGGAAGGTGAAGACCCGGCGCAGCCGCTCGTCGGGCACGAAGCGGGCGACCGCCGGGTCGAGCCGGGCGAAACCGCCCAGCGCTGCGAGCCGGGCCAGATCGGGATGCAGCAACTGGAGCGGGGAGTCGAAGTTGGTGTCGATGAACCGCCGCATCTGCACCGCGTACAGCTTCTCCAGCCAGGCCCGCAGCCGCCGGTAGCCCGCGGCGGCCGCAGCTCCCGCGAAGCGCTCGACCTCGGCCTCCATCGCGTGCGGGTCGGTGTGCACGTCCAGTTCGCCGCCGTCGGCGAACCGGGCCCGGTAGGCGGGGTGCAGCGGTAGCAGCTCCAGGTGGTCGCCCATGGCCGCGCCGGCGGCGGCGAACGCCTCCTGCACCAGGTGCGGCATGGTGAGCACGGTCGGCCCGGTGTCGATCCGGTAGCCGCCCCGCTCGATCCGGCCTGCCCGGCCGCCGGGCCGGGAGCCGCGTTCGACCACGGTCACCCGCCGGCCGGCGCCCAGCAGGTGCATGGCGGCCGACAGGCCGGACAGTCCCGCGCCGACGACCACCACGTGGTCGGTACGCCCCGTGATCGTTCTCATCGGGCATCCCCTCCGGCGAGGGCTTCCAGCCGGGCGCCGGCCGTCCCGCCGGGCGTCGCGGCGGCCGTCCCGGCGGCCGCCGGAACGGCCTCGGCTCGGTGCGGTCGCTGCCCGCCCGTCGTGTCACGGCCCGCGGCGACCCGCTGGAAGAGGTCGAGGAGCCTGGCCCGCGGGGCATCCGCGATCCCGCCGGCCGCCGCCAGGTGGGCCGCGCTCTGCTCCACCAGCTCGGCGATCCTGGCCTCCACCGCGGCCCGTGCCCCGGTGGAGACCAGGCACTCCCGGACCCGGGCCAGGGCGTCGTCGGAGAGTTCCGCGTCGCCGAGGGCGGCGTCGAGGAACGCGGTGCCGGCATGGTCGTCAGCCGCCTCCGCCCGTTCCCGGGCGACGGTGATCAGGTAGGTGGGTTTTCCCTGGCGGATGTCCTCGCCGCACGGCTTCCCGGTGTCCACCGGGTCACCGAAGACGCTCAGCAGATCGTCGCGCAGCTGGAAGGCGATGCCCGCCGGCCGGCCCGCGGCGCACAGGGCAGCGGTCACCGATCCGTCCGCACCGGCGAGGGCGGCGCCCAGTGCCAGGGGGCGTTCGACGGAGTACAGCGCGCTCTTCAGGCAGGCGATACGGATGGCCCGGACCGCAGAGCGAGAGCCGGTGGCCTGCCCGTGCAGGTCGAGGTACTGGCCGGCGACCATCTCGGCACGGATGGCCCGCCACACGCCGAGGACTCCTCGCCGCGTGCCCGCGGCCAGTTCGGTGTCGGCGACCATGTCGTCGGCCCAGGCCAGGGCGAGGTCTCCGACCAGGATCGCGCCCGCGTCGCCGAAGGACCCACCGGCACCGGCAGCGTTCGGCGATCCGTACTGGACGTCCAGCTCCCGGTGCACCGACGGCCGGCCGCGCCGCAGGGCGGAGCCGTCCATCACGTCGTCGTGCACCAGCGCGCAGGTCTGGAGCAGTTCCAGGGCGGCGCCGATCCGCAGCGCCCCGCCCACCTGTTCACGGACCGCTCCGGGGTGGGCCGCCCGCAACCCCCACCAGAGGAACTGCGACCGCATCCGCTTGCCGCCGAGGGCGAACCGCGCGACCCGCTCCGCCACGTCCTGGGCGAAGACCGCGTCGATCCCGGCCGCCTCGTCGACCCGGTCACGCAGCTCGCGCGTCAGGACCCGCCCGACGGCGCCCGCGACATCGGCGTCGACCGAGCGCTCGTGTGGCTCGTACCGGCCGCTGACATGCCGGTTCCCAGGGGTGCGCCTCATCGCACGACCTCTCCTCACGTTCTCGGCCGGCTCGCGATCGTCCGCTCGCGGCGGGTATGCGGATGCAGCGACGCAGGCCAGCCCGGTCAAGGGCCGCTGTCAGCTCAGCACAACTCTTCGCACCGAGGGGCATTCGCCACTGTGAGCGACCACGGAAACCTCCTTCCGGCGGAGGCTCCGTGCGCCCGGTGAATCCGGAGGGCGGACCCGGGTTCCGTCCACGGTGGTCGTTCCGGTGCGGAGTCCGGCCGGCGGAGCGGTCAGCAGGGGGGGAGCGCGGGGTGGTTCTCGGCGAGTTCGACCGCCGGGTCGCGGCCGCCGGCCGTCTCGGCGCAGGAGCGCTCGCGGCCCTCCTCGCCGAGCGGCGGTCCGCGGGATGCCGTCCGGCCCCTGCCGGTCGCGACGGCGGGAGCGGTACGCCGCCGGCACACCTGAGGGCGCCGACCCCTGGCCGGGGTCGCACCGTGCCGAGGGGGTCCGGCGGAGGATGCGCCATGTCGAAGTCGTCACCTGCTCGAGCGGTACGCCGAAGGGCGGCGGCGCGGCCTGCGCGCCGCCGCCCTCCCCGTCCCCGTCCTGGCGGGGACCGCGTCAGCTGGTGAAGTAGAGGGAGGACCAGGCGCTGTACGTCGTGGTGTTCACGTGGTCGCCCGACGAGGGGTCGGCGTACACGGCGCGCACTCGCGCGCGCAGGCCCGACACCCCGGGGTGGCCCAGGTTGACGACGCGCTTGCCGCTCGTGCCCGTCCGGTAGTACCCGGACAGCGAGTTGGAGACCCGCACCCGCGCGTACGCGGTCGGGCGGTCGGGGGCCGGTGCGGCGTGGGCGGACGTGTCGCAGGAGGCTCCTGCGGTCCGATCTCATGTATGACGCATCTTATCTCGTTGGAACTTGTTTCTTTCGGCGCGAGTCTTGACGCTGAAACAAACATGACCACACACTGTCGCCCAGTCTCCGGAACGGTGACCGTCGGCTCCATGCTCTGGAGTCCTCGCGAAGCTGTCCTCCCCCCACTGGAGAAGCTATGTGTGGCACCAACACCTGTGCGCTCCGCCGCCCTTGCCGAGCCCTGGGCCGTGTGCGAACGCCTCGTGCCCCATCACCAGCCTGACCGGCAGCAGCGCCACCCCCCCAACGCCGCCCCCCGACGCCTCCCAGGCCGACGGCACCCAGACCGAGCTGTGGACGGGACGGCGGCGGCCGGCAGAAGTGGAGCCGCTGAGTGCTGTCCCGCACCGGCAGCCGACCGACCGCCCACGGCTCGACACCACCGGGAGGCCCCCAGGGCAACGCCACGGATACCACCTCGGCGGGTACCCCCCCACAGCCCAGAACCCACCCGCGCGCTCACCAAGGAGAACGCACATGATCGGACGCAGGACATTCCTCACGGCAGCGACGGCGACCGGAATCGCCGTGGTCGGCGCGACAGCCGCCCCAGGCTTCGCCAGGACCGCCGGGGGCACCGCGCAAGCGGCGCCCGACGCAGCCACGCTGGGAACCAGCAACGCCAACGCGGCCTTCACAGCGCTGAACAACGCCTTCCTCGTCTCCAACGGCAACCAGCGCTACTACAAGACGTCCCTCAACAACACGGAGAAGGACTACTTCTGGCGCCAGGCGCTGGACATCCAAGCCGTGGAGGACGTGTACACCAGCAACCCGACCACGGACACCCGCAACCTGGTCGGCGCCCTCCTCGACACCTTCCTGCAGCAGAACCAGGGCGGGGGCGGTCTGTACGACTGGAACTGGAACGACTACAACGACGACCTGCTCTGGGCCGGACTGGCCTTCGCCCGCGGCTACCGGATCACCGGCAACCAGACCTACCTCAACCAGGCGAAGTACGCCTTCGACCGGGTCTACAACCGGGGCTGGGACAGCGCCCTCGGCGGCGGCGTCTGGTGGAGCGTCGACAAGAACGAGAAGAGCGCTCTGAGCAACAGCCCCGCGGTCATCCTCGGCTGCCTGATCTACGAGTCGAACGGCGGCAGCGCGTATCTGACCAAGGCGCGGGCGATCTACGACTGGACGTGGAACACGCTGCTGGACCGCTCGACCGGCGCCGTGCACGAGAAGATACAGGCCAACGGAAACCTCGACAGCGGGGAGACCGTCTACTCGGCCGGCGCCTTCGTCAGCGCGGCCCAGGCGATCTACCGCAACCAGGGCGGAGGAAGCCTCTTCGACGACGCCAAGCGGACCGTCGACTGGGTGATCCGGGACCGCACCACCAACGGGATCATGACCAACGGGCAGCGGGAGGGCACCTGGCAGTCCGAATTCGCCCGGGGCATGGGCGAGTTCGTCAGCCAGAACAACCAGTGGGGTCCGTACTACGACTTCATGAAGCGCAACGCGGACGCGGCGTGGAACGCCCGGCGCACCGACCTGAACCTGACGTGGAACCGCTGGGACGCGCAGACGCCGCGCGACGACACCCGCGCGGTCGAATCCATCGGGGCGGTGATCATGCAGGCGGTCACCCCGGCCGCCCCGCCCTCCTCCTCCGGCTCCTCCATCGTGTCCGGAGCGACCTACCAGCTGATCTGCGCACGCAGCGGCGAAGCCCTGGACAACGGAAGCGCGAACGCCGACGGCGCGCCCGCGATGCAGTGGACCGGCGGCGGCGGGACACAGCAACGGTGGACCGTCACCAGCGTCGGCGGGGGCTACTACAAGCTCGTCAGCCGGTTCAGCGGCAAGGCGCTGGACAACGGCAACACCACCACCGACGGCGCCGCGGTCATCCAGTGGACCGACAACGGCGGCCCGCAACAGCAGTGGGCGATCACGAGCGTCGGCAGCGGCGCCTACAAGCTGACCTGCCGCCAGGGCGGCAAGGCGCTCGACAACGGCAACACCACCGATGTCGGCGCCGCGGTCGTGCAGTGGACCGACAACGGCGGCTCCCCGCAGCAGTGGAAGTTCGTCCAGGTCTGACACGGCGGAGGCCTTCAGCGCGGCGTTCGCCCGCGGGTCGGCCCGCGATGCGCACCGGCGCCCGTCGGTACGCAGGCGCGGAGGCGGCTATGCGGCATTTGCGGGCCGTCGTTTCTTGCTGCTTGGCAGCATGGTGAAGGGCCTCTTCCATGGAGTGGGGCCCGTGCGGCTGACAACGTGTTCGCAGCGAGACATCGCGTCGGATCAGCCGCCCGGGAGAAATCATGAAGATGTCCGTTCGTTTCGCCTCTCTTGGCCTTCTGGCCGTCGTCGCCCTGGGCGGTGTTCAACTCGCCGGGTCCGCTGTGGGCGAGACCGGGCAGCAGGAGGGCTCTGTCGGTGTGACCTCCGCCGAGAACGCGGCGCACTCGCATGCGCTGCCGATTCCCGCCTCGACGACCGACACCGGCTGGGGCGGCTGACCAGCGGCGCCTCGGGGTCCCGCGGGGCGCGGCGCACCGGCCGGCACGTGGGTGTCCGCCGGGGGGAGCGCGGGGCCGACCACGTGGGCCGCTGAGGGCCGGCCACTATTTCCGGATACGACATACAGGAGAGCCGAGCGTGACCAATCCATTCGATGACTCCGAGGGAACCTTTCTCGTCCTGGTGAACGACGAGTTGCAGTACAGCCTCTGGCCGGATTTCGCGGAGGTGCCCGAGGGATGGCGGGTGGCCCGCGCGGCAGGCACCCACGGGGACGCCTTGGACTTCGTCGAGAAGAACTGGACGGACATGCGCCCCAAGAGCCTGGTGGACCAGATGAACGAGCTGGACCGGATGAAGCAGGCGAGGCAGGGCGGCGGGACGGACCGGACGGAAGAGGCGGACGGGCTGCGGCAGCTGGAGCAGACCGCCGGCGCGTGACGGACCGCCGTGCGCGCGGGCCGGGCGCCCCCGGGGATCGGGCGGCCCCGGCCCGCACGTGCGCCCGACGTTCAGGACTCCCGCCCCGCCCGGGCGAACCGGCCGACCTTGCCGATGACGTCCTCGCTGTACAGCCGCAGCGCCTGGTGCAGGGCGAACTCCGCCATGTAGGAACGGAAGCTGTCCTGCGACTCCTCCGCGACCGTGAGCATGTGCCGGTTGGTGAGGACGGCGGGGCTGTCCAACCGTTCCAGGGCGGTGGCGACCGCCGCGTCGAGGCCGGCGGGCTCGACCACCTCGTCGAGGAACAGCCGTGCCTCCGGCTCGGCCGCCCACACCCGCCGCCCCCACAGGACGAGCTGGCGTGAGGTGCGGCCACCGGTGAGCCGCCCGAGCCGCAGGTTGGCCGCACCGGGCACGATCCCCTCCTGCGCGGCGGGCAGGCTCACATAGGCGTCGGCGCTCGCCAGCACCCGGTCGAAGACCATGAGCAGCTGCGCACCGCCGCCGATGGCGAAGCCGTCCACCGCCGCGACCCATGGCTTCTCGACCGTCCGGGACTGCCAGGGGGCGTCGTGCGCGACCAGCACCCCGCACACGATCTTGCGGATGTAGCCGAGCTCCCGGCGCAGCAGGAAGTCGACCAGGGAGATCTCCCCGGCGTGCAGGCTCTTCAGGTTGATGCCGGAACTGAACACCCGCCGCCCCTTGTACCGCGGATGGTCCATCACCCCGCCGCGCAGCAGTGCGACATGGACCGCGGGGTCCAGCAGCGCCAGGTCGACCGCGGTCTCCATGTCCGCGACCTGCTGGTCGTCCTCGGCGTTGAGCGAGTCCTTGCGGTGCATCGTCAGATGCGCGGCGGTTCCCCGGCGCTCCAGCCGGACCGACGGCAGGTCCAGCACACCGGTACGGCGGAACTCCGGCAGCAGCCGCAGCGCCCGGTCGGTCGGGCGCAGCATCGCGTCGAGCAGATGCGCCCCGGCGGACGACGAGCGCAGCAGCGCCGAGACGAGGATGCCCTGATCGATCTCCGCCCCCTCCTTCTCCTCCTGCTTGCGCTCCCGTTCGCGGGCGAGGACGTCGGCGGTGGGCACCAGGCCCGGGAAGGCACGGGCCGCGGTGAGGACCAGTTCGCCGATGTCCACGTACCGGGAGCGGCCGTCGGTCAGCTCGTCGTACACCCGGTCCACGTGCGAGACGAGGAAGTGATGACGGGCGAGGCGCGCGGCGTTCTTGGCGCGGGTGGCGCGTTGGTGATCCGCCGGGCCGCGGTCGGCGGGCCCGGGCAGGGCGGCGACGACGTCGTCGGCGTGCGCGGCGGCGTCGTGGAGGGTCCGCAGGGCGGCCGGGTCGACGGAGACGGTCGCCGTCGTCATGCCGGCTCCTCCGTACGGGCCGCGCCGCGCAGCGTCCGGTCGCAGGCGGCCAGATGGACTCCGAGCGCGTCTTCGAAGGAGAGCGAGGAGGCGTTCAGGACCAGGGAGCGGCGCAGCGCGGTGTCCGGAGCGGGCACCGGCAGGCGGCTCGACCACCCCTCCTCGGTCGCTGGGGTGGAGTCGACCAACTCATCGACGAGACCCAGGCGTTGTGCCTCCTCGGACCATATCGGCCGGCCGCGCAGGGCGCGCCGGGCCGCGGTTTCGCCCACCTGGCGTGACAGCCGGTAGAGGGACATCCCCGGCCATGCCTGTCCCGAGGCACGGGGCAGGGTGACGCGGAGGTGCCGAGCGGCGACCCGATGGTCGGTGACGAGCAGCGCCTCCACCGCCGTACCGCCGATGTCGCCGTCCACGAGCGCGACGGTGAGCGCCTCCAGCCGCTCCAGCCGGCGCAGTGCGCGTTCCCAGCTGTTCACCAGCGTGATGGTCAGGGACCCGGTGGTGTCCCCGCGCGGGGTGCCGCTCAGCCGCAGCAGGACGCGCACCGGCAGGTCGGCGTCCTCGGCGCGGTCGCAGGTCCGGTGGAGCTCGGCGACGAGGCCGGCTGAGAGCGGCTCGGCGCCGTCGACGCGGAGGGTGACCTCCATGGCGGGCGGGTCGGCGGGCGGATCGGCGAGGACGCCGGCGGGCACGTCGGTGCGGACGTGGTTCCGGACGGCCAGGGGGGTGGACAGCGGGGTGGACAGGGCGACGTACGTGGTCATGGCGGGGCCTTTCACATCACGGGTCGAGAAGCCGCCGGGGCGGCGGAGCCGGGCAACCGGAAGGGGTGAGGCGGTGCCGGGGGTGTGGGAGAACGTGGGGCGCTCACCAGCGCAGCAGTGCCGTCTCGATCGTCGAGCCCGGCCCCATGGTCATCATGACGCCGTACTCGCCGGGCAGCGCGGTGCCCTCCTCCGCGAGGCGGCGATGGCTGAAGAGGAACGAACCGCTGGAGAGGTTGCCGAAGTCGCGCAGCACACCGGTGGTGTGCCGCAGGTCGTACCTGGTCAGACCGAGGTTGACCGCGACCGAGTCGACCACCTTCTTGCCGCCCGCGTGGACGGTCCAGTGGGCGATGTCGCTGCGCCGCAGCCCGTACCGCTCCAGGAGGGCGTCCACCGCGGTCTCGGCGTGGGCCCCGACGACGTACGGCACCTGCGGGTCGAGGAAGAAGCTGAACCTGCCGTGCGCGTCGTCCCAGTCGTACCGCATGGCGTCGATGGCGTCGGTGATCAGGTAGCTGCCGAAGCCGATCAGGCGCGGACCCGGGCCGGCGGTCGGTCCTGCGGTCACCGCGACGGCCGCGGCCCCGTCGCCGAAGAGGCTGTTCACCACCGAGGTGCGCATGGTCCCGTCGAAGACGTACGCCGCCGAGCACGCCTCGTCGCAGAGCAGGACCGCGAGCCGCCCGGGGTTGGCCACCGCCCAGCCGGACACCGCGTTCAGCCCGTTGAGCCCGGCGTTGCAGCCCATGCCGACGACGTCCAGGCGCTGGCAGCGGGGGTCGAGGCCCATCTCCTTGATGATCAGCGCGCTGAGGCCGGGGGTGAGGAAGCCGGTGGAGGTGACGCAGCACAGGTAGCCGACGTCGGCGGGGTCGGCGCCGGCCGCGTCGAGGCAGTCGCGCAGCGCCCGCGTGCCGACCTCGACTCCCTGAGCCTTGTGCTTGGCCAGCAGCGCGCCCTGCTCCTCGGGGCGGCGGGTCCCGTCCTCCCCCGGGGGCGGCAGCGTCAGATGGCGGCGGTCGATCGCACTGTTGAGGAAGACCGACCGGACCTTGGGGTCCTGGATGCCGAAGACGTCCAGGATCTCCGCCTGGGTGTACGACGTGGCGGGCACCGCGGTGCCCACCGCCGTGATCCGGGGGCGCCCGGCCAGGTGCGGATCGGACGGCCGGAGCCCGGTGCGGGCGCCGGGATGCGGAAGGACGGCGGCGCTCATCGGCCCCACCGCAGTTCCAGGGTGCAGCACTTGACGCTGCCGCCGCCCTTGAGGAGTTCGGACAGGTCGACTCCCACCGGCTCGAAACCGCGTTCGCGCAGCCGGCCGGCGAGCCCGGTGGCGGCGGCGGGCAGCACCACGTGGCGGCCGTCGCTGACCGCGTTGAGGCCGAAGACGGTCGCGTCCGCGGCGTCGGCGAGCACGGCGTCGGGGAAGAGCCGTTCCAGGACGGCCCGGCTGCCGGGGGAGAAGGCACCGGGGTAGTAGGCGACCAGGTCGTCGGTGAGCACGGCGAGGGCGGTGTCCAGGTGGTAGTACCGCTCGTCGACCAGTTCCAGGCCGATCACCGGGCGGCCGAAGAACTCCTGCGCCTCGGCGTGCGCCGCGCGGCTGCTGCGGAAACCGGTACCGGCCAGCAGCCAGGGGCCCGCGACGAGGAAGTCGCCCTCGCCCTCGTTGACCTCACCGGCCTCGGCGGCCTGCGGGACACGCTCGCGCAGCCATTCCAGGTAGGCAGGACCCTCGGCGGCACGTTCCGGATTGCGGAAGCGGGCGCCGAGCGCCTTTCCGTCCACGACGGTGGCGCCGTTGGCCGCGTACACCATGTCGGGAAGGCCTGGCAGCGGGTCGATGAGGTCGACGCGGTGGCCGAGATCGAGGTAAAGATCGCGCAGCCGCTCCCACTGGAGCAGAGCGAGGGCGCGGTCCACCGGTTTCCCGGGGTCCATCCAGGCGTTGATCGCGTAGGTGACGTCGAAGTGGGTGGGAGGGCACATCAGGAAGTGCCGGGGGCGGGCGTGCCGGGGCTCAGCGAGGGTCATGGTCTCCGCACAGGATCGGAAGGACGGGGGAGGGGAGGGGGAGGGGCGCTGGCGGGGGCGCTGGCGCTCAGGGCGGTCTCAGCGCGCGCCGATGAGTCCGGCGCCGGCCTCCGCCGACGGCGTCGCGCACGTGGTGGACGGCGGCCGGTCGGAGGCGGCCGACGAGCGGTCGGACCGGACGAGGACGACCATCACGCCCTGCTGCACGGTGCGGCCGTCCTGGTTGAGCAGCGCGCAGGTGACGGCGACGGGGCCGGGTGAGCCGTCGGTGGTCTGCCGGACGGTTTTCACGGTCATCCGGAACGTGACGGTGTCGCCGATGAACACCGGTGCCAGGAAACGCCAGTCGGTGAGCTTGACCATGGCCACCGCGGTGCCGATGAACACGCCGATCCGGTCGAGCAGACCGGTGAGGACCGACATGCCCAGCACGCCGTAGACGACGCGGCGGCCGTACGGAGTGCCGCGGCAGAACTCGGCGTCGGTGTGGATGGGGTTGTAGTCGCCGCTGAGTCCGGCGAAGTTGACGACATCGGTCTCGGTGATGGTGCGGCCGGGGCTGGTCCATTGCTGGCCGGGGGCGAACTCTTCGAGATACAGGCCGGTCACGGGAGGGTCCTTCCGGAAGTCGTTCGAGGGTGGGGGAGTTCAGCTGCGGGCCAGGCGCAGGACGTCGGCCACGGTGTGGGAGGGCGTCAGATCGTCGGCGTCGACGTGGGCCCCGTGGTCGTCGCGCAGGATGACGACGAGCTCCAGGACGGCGTAGCGGTCGAGGCCCGCCGCGCCCAGCGTCGTGTGCGGCCGCAGCCGGCGGCGGTCGGCGCCGAAGTGCCGTACGAGCAGCGTCGCGACAGTGTCGGGGGACAGCCGGACGAGCGCGGCGGCTGCGGGCGAAGAAGCGGGAGCGGGCGAGGAGGAGGGAGCGGGCGAGGAGGAGGGAGCGGGCGAAGAAGCGGGAGCGGGCGAGGAGGAGGGAGCGGGCGAGGGCGACGGAATGAGCAGGCTCATGACAGGGTTCCCCTTTGCCGGGGGTGCGGGTGGTCGGGCGATCGGACGTGCAGGGGCGCCTGGGCGACCGGCCGACCCTCAGGGCCTGGGGCGACGGACGCCGCGGGGTGATCCGCAGGAGGGCAGCGCGCAGCGTCCGGGGCGCGGCGGGACGCCGGCCGGGAAAGGCGTGACGGTGCAGAGGCGTGACGGTGGAAGGCCGGGCGGAGGGAAACCGGGAAGTCCCGGCCGGCAGGAGCGGCCGGTGCGGTGGTGACGGCAGGACGGGAAGCGGGGTGGGTCCGGTCTCAGCCGGTCAGTGGGCGTCGATTCCGCTGAGCGTGGTGGCCAGAACCCGCCAGACCTCCGACACCAGGTGCAGGTTGCCCCGCTCCTGTGCCTCGGCGGCGAGTTTCTCGATGGCGCGCACCCCGGTCTCCTGGTGGCCGCGCATGACGAGCACCTGGTTGTGCAGCAGTTCCATCCGGATGCGGTCCCGGAAGGTCAGCGCTCCCATCGAGGGTTCGATCCGTTCGTACAGCGCGGTCACCGTGTCGATGTCCCGCCGCTGGAAGGCGAGATGGGCGCGCACCACGTCCAACTCGATCTCGTTGGTCGCCGTACCGACGATCCGGACGATGGGTTCGGCCTCGTGCAGGAGGCGTTCGGCGGTCCCGACCCGCGGCGGGTTCATCTGGAGGCTCAGGGACGCGGCGGCCAGCCGCAGCCGCAGCGACAGCAGGGGGGCGTCGCGGCTCTCCAGCCGGCCCAGCGCGCGGTCGAGGAGTTCGGCCGCACCGGTCTCGTCCCCCTCACGCAGCCGGACGTTGGCCACGGCCCAGAGCACCTCGGCGTAGGGAGCACCGGTCAACTCCTCTGCGGTGGCAAGCAGTTGGTCGGAGTAGACGCGGGCCTCGGCCATCCGGCCGGACTCGGCCAGGACCGACACCAGCACCAGCCGGGCCTTGACGGTGTCGCGTCGCGGGACCGCGTGCTCCTCCGCGATGGCGACCGCCACCTGCGCGCTGACCAGGGCCTCGGCGATGTCGCCGGTCTCCCGCAGACACCAGGCCAGGTGGCTGTGGACGCGTTCGCGCAGCAGCGGGACGCCGATCTGGTCGCTGAGCGCGGCCAGGTCGCGGGCGGTGTCCAGCGCGCCGGCCAACCGCCCCTGGGAGGCGTGCAGATGGGTGAGCTTCCACAACGAGACCCAGCGCAGGTCCACGTTGTCCGTGTCGGGGCTGCGCACCGCCGCGTCGAGCAGCGGCAGCGCAGAGCCGTCGTCCGCGTCGGATGACGTGACGTGCGCCAGCGCTTGGCCGAGCGCGCTCAGTTCCACGGTTTCGAAGGCGTCGGCGGGCACGCCCAGACGCGCGGTGAGGTGCTCCAGCACCTTCTGCGTCGGGGGGCGGGCGCCCGACTCCAGCCGGGAGAGGTACGCGGTGGACAATCCCTCGGCCGCCAGCTCCGCCTGCGACAGACCGCGGGCGAGCCGCAACTCGCGCAGACGGCGTCCGAATGTGGGCTGTTCGAGCACCGGAGGACCTTCCCGTTCGGTCAGCGGGCGACAGTCGCCCGACGCGCTGGAGTATTGCCAGAGAGGGTACATCGGGGACCGGGCCACCGGCTGCGGGTTGCCAGGCGTGGCAACCCGCGGTCCGGCCGGCGCCCGACGGCCGTCGTGGCGGGTCACGGCCAGTCGATGCCGTCGGTGCGGGTGCCGGCGGGTGCGCCGGTCACGGTCCCGGCGGTCGGCGCGACGGGCCAGTCGATCGCCGTGGCAGGCCGGGCGGACTGCTCCCCGTGCAGGGCCTGGGCGGTGGTGGCGCCTACGGCCAGTACGGCCAGGGCGGCGGTGGCGACCGCCGTGCCGGTGCGGAATCGGAGGGCGGGGCGAAGGACGCGGAAGGCGGACATGGCTGCTCCTTGTGCGGGAAATCGCGACGGGTGGGCCGGTAAGGCCGCGGTGGTGGTCCGTCGGCTGCCGACACCCAGAACGTTAGACCGAGTTGCCAATGCTTGGCAAGTGTCATTCTCATGCTTGACAAGTGTGGCAAGCCATCCGTACTTTCGCTGTCACGTAAGGAATCCGTCCACGCCTTGAGGAGACCCGGGATGGCCACCGAGACCGCCCACACCCGCCCCGCCCCCGACGGCCCCGCCCCCGACGGCCTGCCCACGCGGGACGTCATCGGGATCGGCTTCGGCCCGTCGAACATGGCGCTCGCCATCGCCCTCGCCGAGGACGGCGGGCGGCCCGGGGCGACAGACGTCGACGCGCTCTTCCTGGAACGGCGGCCCCGCTTCGGCTGGCACCCCGGAATGCTCCTGGCGGGCGCCACCATGCAGGTGAGCTTCCTGAAGGACCTGGTCACCATGCGGAACCCGGTCAGCCCCTTCGGCTTCCTGTCCTACCTGCACGCCAAAGGCAGGCTGGCCGACTTCATCAATCTGAAGAACTTCTTCCCCACCCGCACGGAGTTCCACGACTACCTGGAGTGGAGCGCCGACCAGCTCCCCGACATGGTCGAGTACGGCACCACCGTGACCGCTCTGCGCCCGCTCACCGAGGACGGGAGGGTCACCGCCTTCGCGGTCGAGAGCCGTAGCGCGGCCGACCAGCGGACCCGGGTGCGCACCGCCCGCAACATCGTCGTGGCCAGCGGCCTGGTGCCGCGGCTGCCGCAGGGCATCGAGTGCGACAAGCGCGTGTGGCACAGCGCCGAGCTGCTGGAGCGGCTGGAGGAGCTGGACGAGCGCGAGTCACTGCGCTTCGCCGTCGTCGGTGCCGGGCAGAGCGCCGCCGAGGTGACCGCCCACCTGCACACGCGCTTTCCGCAGGCCGAGATCCACGCCGTCGTCCCGCGCTACGGCTACAGCCCGGCGGACGACTCCCCGTTCGCCAACCGGGTCTTCGACCCCGCCGCCGTGGACGAGTTCTACAGCGCGCGGCAGGAGGCGAAGGACAGCATCTTCGCCTATCACGGCAACACCAACTACGCGGTGGTCGACGTGGAGTTGATCACCGAGCTGTACCGCCGGACGTACCAGGAGTCGGTGGCGGGGCGCCGGCGCATGTTCGTCCACAACCTGTGCCGGGTGTCCGGGCTCACCAGCACCCCCGACGGGCGGCCCGCGCTGCACATCACCCACCTCGCCGACCTCTCGGTCCGGCGGCTCGACGTGGACGCCGTCGTCTTCGCCACCGGGTACGACCAGATGGACCCCACCGACCTGCTGGGACCCGCCGCCGAACTGTGCCTGCGGGACGCCGACGGCAGGCTGCAGGTGGGCCGGGACTACCGGGTGCGCACCGCCGAGCATGTCACGGCCGGCATCTACCTCCAGGGCGGCACCGAGCACACGCACGGCATCTCGTCGTCCCTGCTGTCCAACCTCGCGGTCCGGGCCGGTGACATCACCGCTTCGCTCACCGCGGCCCGCCCCTGACCGGCCGTCCGCCCTGACCGTCCGCCCGGCCGTCCCCGCCCGCCTCTGTACGACCCCGCCCGCCTCTGTACGACCACGCCCCCCAAGGAGCGAGGACCCACCATGTTCGTACCCGATCGCTACCGTCCCCAGCATCCCGGCCAGGTCCTGGACCTCGTGCGCGGCAACCCCCTGGCGCTGCTCACCGTCAACGGCGACACGGGCCCGTTCGCCACCCATCTGCCCATGGTCCCCGAGGAGTCCACGCTCGCGGCGGGCGGCGGACCCACCGGGCTGGCCGGGACCACCTTCCTCGGCCACATGGACCGCCGGAACCCGCAGTGGGCCGCGCTCACCGCCGACCGGCCGGCCCTCGCGGTCTTCCACGGCCCGCACGGCTATGTCTCGCCCACCGTGTACGGCACCGTGCCCGCCGCGCCGACCTGGGACTTCACCGCGGTCCACCTGCGCGGCCGGATCGAGCGGCTGGCGCCCGAGGAGGTGCTGGGCGTCGTGACCGAAACCGTCCGGATCTTCGAGCGGGACCTCGGCACCGGGTGGGACACGGCCGGTTCCCTCGACTACTTCGCCTCCCTCGCCACCGGGGTGGGGGCCTTCCGGCTCCATGTCACGGCGGCTGACGCGATGCTGAAACTCAGTCAGGAGAAGGACGACGCCGTCCGCGCGCGCGTCGCCTGCGCGTTCGCCCGCAGCGCGGAGGGCGGCCACCGCGCACTCGCGGCACTGATGGACTGAACGCGCCGCTCCGCACGCCGAAAGAGGCGCGGCGTCCCACTGCCCGCGCCCGATGACGGACGCCGGCCCGAGCACCCCCTGGAGCCCGCGCCGCCACTCGCCCTCCCCGCGCGGACTCCTCTCCGCCTCTCTCCTCCCGAGCCCCCGCCCGCCCGGCCGTCCGCCGGCGCCCGACCGGAACCAGGTGAACCGTCATGCCCGCCAACCGCCCGGCCACCGACCCCTTCAGCGAGGAATTCACCCGCGACCCCTACTCCGCCCTGGCCCAGGAGCGGGCCGCCGGGCCCGTGCAGCGGTTCACCCGCCCCGACGGGCAGACGGTCTACCGCGTCCTCGGCCACGCCGAGGCCCGCACCGTCCTGAGCGACAGACGCTTCTCGACCGACCCCGCCCGGGTCAGCGCGGCACTGGCCGGCCCGGGCCGGCCGCAGCCGCAGGCCGCTCCCGCGCCACGCAACCTCATGCTCACCGACCCGCCTGACCACGACCGCCTCAAGCGGCTGGTCATCCGGGCCTTCACCCCCGGGCGGGTGGAGGCGCTGCGGCCCCGGCTGCAGGAGATCGTCGCCGGACTGCTCGACGCCATCGCCCCGCTCGGCCGCGCCGACCTGGTCGAAGCGCTCGCCGTACCGCTGCCGATGGCGATCCTGTGCGAGCTGCTCGGGGTGCCGCTCGCGGACCGCGCCGACTTCCGCGCCTGGTCCGACGCCGCCTTCCTGCCGCGCGACCGCAGCATCGGCGGGCTCTCCTCCGCCGACGGCATGCGGAACCTGCACACCTACATCAAGGAGACCATCGCGCAGCGCCGGGCCGGCGCCGCGGGGAAGGACGCGGAGCAGACCAAGGACCTGCTGTCGGCCCTGATCGCGGCCCGGGACGCCGACGACGGACACCTGGACGAGGAGGAACTGGTCAGCATCTGCGTGCAGTTGCTCGCCGCCGGGCACGAGACGACGGCGAAGGCGATCGCCAACGCCGTCCACACGCTGCTCACCCACCCCGACCAGCTCGCCGCGCTGCGGGCCGATCCGGCGCTGATGACGGGCGCGGTCGAGGAACTGCTCCGCTTCGACGGGCCGATCCTGTCGGCCACCATCCGGGTCACGACCAGCGAGGTCGTCCTGGCCGGGGTCACCATCCCCGCCGGGTCACTGGTGAGCGCGGTCCTCGGTTCGGCCGACCGGGACGAGGCGCGGTTCCCCGGCGCCGACACCTTCGCACTCGCGCGGCCGGGCAGCAGCCGCCACCTCCAGCTCGGCTACGGCATCCACTACTGCCTGGGCGCGCCGCTCGGCCGGCTTCAGCTGCGGATCACCCTCCAAGCGCTGCTCGACCGCTTCCCCGACCTGGCTCTGGGGGTGCCGCCGGAGCAGATCACCTGGCGCCGGTACATGAACATGCGGGGGCTCGAGTCGTTGCCGGTGGTCTTCACCCCCGTGCCCGTCGAGGCTCGGGCGTCCGTGCGGCCGCCCGAGGTCCCGGCGCGCGGACCCGAGGGCGTACCGGAGGGCGTACAGGAGCCCCTGCCGGCGGCACACGGGGCCGGGGCCGCGGGAGCTCCCGGTGAGCCACCGGCGCCGGACGTACCCGGTCAGCCTCCGGCAGCGGGCCGCTGCCCGTTCTCCGCCGCGACCGTGCCGACGAAGGAGGCGAAGCGGTCGAGCGCGGCCTCGGCGTCGGCGGGCGAGAGCGAACTGCACGACAAGCGCAGCAGCCTGAGCGGTGCCGCGCTGTCGTAGAAGTGGTGCAGCGGAGACCAGATCACCCCGAACTCCCCTGCTGAGCGCTCCAGTTCGGTGTCGGTGACCTCGAAGGGGACCTCCACGGTGACGAAGAAGCCGCCGGCCGGCCGGGTCCAGCGCACACCCGACCCGGGTCCGAACCGCCGGCCGAGGCCGTCCAGCAGGTGGGTCAGCGCGTCGCGGTAGAAGCGCGCCTCCCGCCTGTTGGCCGCCGCGAGGCTGCCGCCGTGGGCGAGCAGGCGTCCGCCGACCACCGCCTGCGTGATCGGGGGGGTGTTCACCGTGACCATGCTCTTGGCCCGCGCCAGGCAGTCCGCGAGCAGCAGCCGGCCGCCTCCGGGTGCGGCCACCACCTGGTCGGCCACGACGTAGCCGATCCGGGCGCCCGGGTAGACCGTCTTGGCGAGCGACCCGAGGTAGACCACCCGCCGGTCCCGGTCGAGGGACTTCAGGGTGGGGAGCCGGGTGCCGTCCAGCGGGAAGAAGCCGTAGGGATTGTCCTCCAGGATCAGCAGGTCCTCCGCCGCGGCCACCTCCAGCAGGCCGGTGCGCTGCGCCAGCGACATCCGGCTGCCCGTCGGATTGGCGAAGTCCGGAACCAGGCAGCAGGCCCGGGGGCGCAGGCCCGCCCGCCGGGCCTCCCGGGCGGCGCGCGCCACCTCGGCGGGCTCCACGCCGTCCGGCCCGGACGGGACGGGCACCACCGGCATGCCGAGGAGCCTCGCCGCGCCGGTGAGGCCGACGAACGCCGGGACGACCGCGAGCAGCGCGTCGCCGGGATCGCGGCGCAGCGCACTCAGGGAGAGGAACAGCGCCTCCTGGAAGCCGACCGTCACCACGACGGCCTCCGGGTCCACCTCGATCCCCTCGTCCAGCGACAGGTGGCGGGCGATCAGTTCGTGGACGATGCCCTTGGTCCGGCCGTACTGCAGGACCGTGCGCCGCACCTCGGCCTCGCTCAGCCCGCGGTCGTCGCGCAGGTGCGCGCAGAACCGGCGCAGCGCGGCGTGCACGTCCTCCAGGTCCCAGCCGCCTTCGTACGGGGCGCCCGCCGCGAGCGACAGCGCCCCGGGGTAGCGCCCGGCGACCTCGTTGAGGAACGTCACGGACGTCAGCAGCCCGTCCCCCAGGGCGGGATGCAGCCCGCTGAGGAAGAGGTCCGGCGCGGCCTGATCGGTCAGTACGGGCATACGGGGCTCCTGAGGACGGCGGGTCGGGCGGAAACGGCGGACGGGGTCGACAGGACCGGGGCGCGACGGCGGAGGGCTGCTGCCGCCCGCCCGCACCGGGCGCGGACCGCAGCGCTCGGGCCGCCTGCACGGCTGATGCGGGCGACACGGCCGGCACGGCCTCCTCGGGCAGGGGGAGCGTGGCGGCCGGGCGCGCCGCGCGCGCCGAGCCCGGCGCGGAGGGCGGGCAGCCGGCGGCCGCGTCCCGCGGGGTCACGTCGGGGTCGCGGCCGGGCGGGGGAGGGGGCGCGGGAGCGCCGCGGCGGGAGGGGGGACGGCGCGGGAGGCGGCCGGGAGAACCGTCACCGCTGCCGTCACCGCCGCCGCCACGGCTGCGGCCTGGGCGCGGATCTCGGGGATCGCCGTGCTCTCCAGGAGGCTGCCGCGGCGGGGCGCGCCGAGCGTCCAGGCAGGCTGCGGTCCGCTCCCCGCGACGGCGGGCAGCAGGCGCCCGGTGCCGTCGGTGGCGAGTCCGATGCCGTGGGGGCCGGGACGGACCAGTCCGTCGGCCAGCGCCGATCGCAGCAGGGGGTCCGGGGAGCGGGCCGCGGCCGGTTCGGCACCCGCGCAGTTGACCACCGCGCCCACGGTCAGGGTCCGCCCGTCGGAGAGCCGGACGGCCAGGCCGGCCCCGTCCGGACGCACGCCGGTGACCTCGCCGCGCCGCACCGCGACGGTCCCCGCGGCGCACGCTGCGTCCAGCGCGTCGGCGCAGGCCGGCGGCAGCCGGTGCCGGTGCACGTCCCACAGGGCGCGGTCGCCGGACAGGAAGGTCGCCTGGTCCTCGGTGCTCAGGCACTGCCACAGCCGCGCCGTGACGGAACGCCAGCCGTCCAGCCCCGCCCGCCAGTCGCCGCGTTCGCGGCGGCAGCGCGCCGCGTGCCGCAGCACCGCGCGGCGCAGCGCGGCCAGCTCGACCGGCTCCGCGACCGGGGGCGGCGGCACGGCGGCCGCGGGGACGGCGGCGTGGGCGTGCGGGAGCAGTCCGTGGCGGGAGACGGCGTGCACCACCCGGCCCCGCCGGGCCAGGTGGAGCGCGGTGTCGGCCATGGTCAGCCCGGTGCCGACGACGAGCACATCGGCGGACGGCGGCACCGCGCCGAGCGCACCCGGTGCCCACGGGTCCGCGACGAAGGCCGGTGAGCCGCGCAGCCCGGCCGGCGCCCATCCGACCCGCGGGGCGCCCGCGCCGGTCGCCAGCACCAGCGCGTCCGCGCCGATCCGCCGGCCGTCGGCGAGGGCCACGGTGAAGCCCGCGCCCGCGCGGCCGACCCGCACCGCCGACGCGCGGAGGTGGGACAGCCGCGCCCGGTCGGCCGTGGCGCGGGCCGCCGCGCGCAGGACGTCCTCCAGGTAGTCGCCGTAGAGGGCGCGCGGGACGAAGGCGCCGGGGTCGCACGGCAGGCCGCGCGCCGCCAGGAAGGCCGTGAAGCCTCCGGGTTCCTCGGCGAAGGCACCCATCCGTCCGGCGGGGACGTTCAGCAGATGACGGGGTTCCCTGGTGGCGTACGCGATGCCCGGACCCGGCCGCGGACCGGGGTCGACCAGGGTGACGCGCGGACCGTGCCGGTTCCCGGCGTCGCGCAGCAGGTGCGCGGCGACGAGCACGCCGGCGGCGCCCGCGCCCACCACGACCACCCGGCGTCCGGTGCTGGAAGGCCGCACGCGACCACCTCCTCATGGGCTGGCGGCCGGGACCGGCCGCGCGAGCGCGCCCCGGCATTCGGGCCGGGCCGTCGGCCTCCAGGCTGCCCGGTGAATACCGCGCGCGGCGGTCGCCGCACACCTCAGGAAAATGCCGCGCAGGAAAGGGCCTGGCCCGTGTTCCGGTATGACCTGCGCAAGCCGGAACCAATGGCCACAAGACGTCAGCAGGTCGAATTGCGGACGGACACCGCACATCGAGAAGGGGTCGGGAAAAAGTTCACGGAAACCCGGCAATATTTTCCCAAAGGGTTAGCCAAAAATGATCTATCTCCGCGTACTTTTCGCCTTGCCACCTTTTCCGGGTCGCACCGCGGAGGCAATGCTGTTCCAGCGAGTGCGGCGACCGGGGTGAGGACTGTTACGTGGAAGTGGGCACTGCTGGCGGCGAAGGGGATCGGCCGCCGGAGGGGACCGGCGACGCGTCCCGGTTGGGCGCCGACGAGGTCGCCGTCTACGGGTGGATCGCCGCCCATGAGGGCGTCGATGTCGCCGGGGCGGCCGGCGCCCTCGGCCTGACACCGGAGCGGGTCGCCGCGGCCTCCGCGTCGCTCACCGCCCTCCGGCTGGTGCACGAGGCCGACGGTCGGCTGGACGTCCTCGACCCCGACCTCGTGTCCGGGGTGATGGCGGCCCCGGTCATCCTCGCCCTCCAGCGCCACCAGAGCGAACTCGAACTGATCCGGGAGCGGTTCTCCGGGCTGCGGGACACCTATCTGCGGGCGACGCGCGCCCGTTCCCCGAAGATCGAGCAGGTCGGACAGGTCGAGGAGGTGCGCGCCGCCCTGACCCGGGCCGCCGACGAGTGCCAGGCCGAGATCCTCACCTGTCAGCCCGGCGGCAACCGCGTGCCCGAGGTGCTGGAGGAGGCGCTGCGGCGCGACACGACCACCCTCGCCCGCGGCGTGCGGATGCGCACCCTTTACCACCACACCGCCCGCTTCAACGGCCCGAGCCAGGCGTACGTGGCCACCCTGTCCATGCTGGGCGCCGAGTACCGGACCGCCCACGAACTCTTCGGCCGGCTCATCGTCTTCGACCAGCGGGTGGCCTTCATCCCGTACGCGGACGACAGTTGGGGCGCGGTGGTGATCCGCGAGCCGTCGATCGTGCACTACCTGTGCCGGATCTTCGAGCAGACCTGGACCCTCGCGCAGCCGTTCTCCGACGCGTCCGTGGACGGCATGGAGGCGGTCGCCGCCGATCTCGACCGGACGATCGCACGGCTGCTCGCCGCCGGGATGAAGGACGAGGCAATCGGCCGCCGCCTGGGCATGTCCCTGCGCACCGTGCGCCGGCACATCGCCGACATGATGGAGGACCTGGGCGCCGAGAGCCGGTTCCAGGCGGGGGCGCTGATGGCCGCCAAGGGGCTGCTGTCGGACGGGGACGACCAGGCGCTGACCGTCCCCACGACGACCGGCTGAGCCGGACGCGGACGCCGGCCCGCGCCGGACCCGCCCGCGCCGGTTCGCGTACCGGCTCGCCTACCGGACCGCGCCCCTCGCGGGCGCGCCGGTCATCGCTGCCCGCGCACTCGACCACGAACGCGTCACCTTGGGCTTCCACGGTGTCCGACTCCCTTGCGAGTCCAGGTGGTCCGAGGGGCGGCCAGGGCCGTTCCGGAGGGAACCGGCGCCCTGCCGCCCGGGGCGGGGGGGCCTGCCTGATCCAGGCTGCGACAGTTCCTCTCGCTCCTGCGGGGCCGCGGCCTTCACCAACATGCCAGGCACCAACCGGCTCGTACGACAAACCGCGCATGCCGCCTGAAGGGGATTTCCGCGGTGGCAGGCCGCCCGGGAATCGGGCAACAATCCTTGCGTCACGGCTGATCGGACAGCCGCAGGCCGCCCCGTCCCGGTCCCGCACGACTTCCCGCGGCGGCACCCTCGTACCCCGGACACCCCATGTCCGCGGGCTCTGTCCTGTCCTCCTGCCGCCACGGGACCGGCCGGCGCCCGTCCTGACGACTCGACCCGGACCACCACCCCGACGCCATCCCGGCGAACGCCCGTCCGCGACCGGCGGCAGCAGGAGCACCAGCAGGAGGAAGCCATGACTGAATCCGCCGAGCGACCGTCCCCCCTTTCGGCCGCCCAGCTCGGATTCTGGTACGCCCAGGCGCTCGCGCCCGGGAGCCGGTACGACGTCGTCGCGGAGTACCTGGACATCCGCGGCCATGTGGACCCGGATCTGATGCAGGCCGCCTGCTGCCAGGCCATCGACGAGACGAACACCCTGCGGTCCCGGATCGCCGCGGACGGTCCGGCGCCGCGGCAGACCCTGATCAGCCGGCTCGACTTCGAGATCCCGATGGTCGACCTGACCGGCGCCGCCGACCCCGAGGCCGAAGCCCACGCGTGGATGCAGGCCGACGCACGGCGCCCGGTGGACATCCGGGACTTCCCGCTCTTCCGCTTCGCCCTGCTCCGGCTCGGGCCCCGCCGCCACTTCTGGTACCAGCGCTTCCACCACGCCGCCATGGACGGCTACGCCACCACCCTCTTCCGGGACTGGCTCGGCGTCCTGTACACCGCACTCGCCAACGGCACCCGGCCCCCCGAGCACGACATGGTGCAGCTCGCGGAGCTGGTCGCCGAGGAGGAGACCTACCGCGCCTCGCCGGCCTTCGCCGACGACCGCGCCTACTGGCAGGCCCGCTTCCCCGACGGCATCACCCGCACCAGCCTGTCCGCACAGCCGCCCACCGGCCCCCGGCAGGAGTTCATCCGCGAGGACGGCCGGCTTCCGCGGGCCCTGCTCGGCGAGCTGCGCGCCGCGGCCCGCGGGATGCGCACCAGCTGGTCGGCGGTGCTGGTCGCCGCGGTCGCCGTGTACACCCACGCCCTCACCGGGACGGAGGAGTTCACCCTCGGCCTGCCCGTCTCCGGCCGCAGGACCCCGGCGGCCCGCCGCGGCCTGGCCGCGATGTCCAACCTGCTGCCGCTGCGGATGCGCGTCACCCCGGGCGCCACCGTCGCCGAACTGGTGCGGCAGGCCACGGCCGAGATCCGCGGCGCCCTGCGGCACCAGCGCTATCGGTACGAGGACCTGCGCCGCGATCTGCGGGCGGTCGACGACACCGGCCTGTTCGGCCCGTTCGTCAACATCATCAACTTCGCCACCGACCCGCGCTTCGGCGAGCACACCGCCACCACCCACGTCCTCACCTACGGCGCCGTCGAGGACTTCTCCATCGCCGTCTGCGAGTGGGACGACGACTCCGACTTCGGCTTCTCCGTCTACGCCAATCCCGCGCTCCACACCCCCGAGGAGGTCCGCCGCCACCTCGACCGCCTGATCCAGGTGATCGGGCGTGTCGCCGCGGCCGGCCACACCGCCAAGGTGGCCTCGATCGCGGTGCTGACCGACCGGGAACTGCACGAGGTGCCGTCGCTGTCCGCGGGTGCTCCGTCAGTGGGTGCTCCGTCGGTGGGTGGTGTGTCGGTGGGTGCTCCGTCGGTGGGTGGTGTGTCGGGGGGTGTTGCGTCCGCGGGTGGTGTGTCGGGGGGTGGT
>NZ_JAZEWV010000030.1:0-85848 GCF_036353415.1 Actinacidiphila polyblastidii | reverse complement strand
CGCCGGGCGCGCCGGAGTCGGCGGCCAATGGCGATGCCCAGCAGCAGCGCGAGCACAGTCCAAGCGGCGAGGACGAGCCCGGCGACGGTCAGGAGGTGCGCCATCACGCACCGCCCTTCAGGCCCAGAAGCGCCCGGTTCCAGTCCTCGGGCAGGTGCTCGGCCAGCAGCTCGGTCAGCCAGTCCGGGCGGGATACGAAGGTGTGTCCCTTGGCGGACGGGAAGGCTGTCTCCCACCCGTTCGACGTGATTGGCTGGCCCCGATCCCCGGACCTCAGGCGGCGCGGGCCGGTCACGTCGACGTAGGCCCATTCGCGGGTCTCGTCCGGTGTCTCGGTGCTGATCAGGATGATCCGAACGGTCTCCGGTATCACCGTGCGGCCGTTCCACGGGTCGGTCAGGTCCGAGGCACCGGACGCGGGGAAGATGACGCTGACCTCGGTCTTGATCTCGTAGTACTCGGCGTCGGCCATCATGCGTTCGCCCTCGCCCGGTGCCGGCCATGCGCCCGCAGCACCACGCGGGAGAGCAGCCACAGCAGCGCGGACACCGCGGCCACCCGAGCCGCCGCCCGCCACGCGGCCACCCGCTCCGCACCCTCCGCGAGCCCGGCGGCGGCCTCCTCGCGGTGCGAGGTGATGATCGTGGCGGCGGCGATCGTCGCGCCCAGAGCGACGACGTACGAGTCGAAGCGGAGGAGGATCAGCAGCTCACGCATCGCCGTCACCGCCCGGGGTCTCGATCGGCGGGTCGTCCTCGGGGAACCACACGGCGCTCATGCGGGCTCACCCGCCCCAGCAGCGCGGGCCCGGAACTGAACGAGGACCTGCTCGACACGTGCGAGGACCTGCTCCGGCTCGCGCCTCCAACCGATAGTCGCCTCGTCCAGATCGGAGGCGAGGTCCTGGATGTCGCCCGGGTCCAGCGCGGTCAGCCAGGGCAGGACCGGGCCGCCGCTAGCGACGGCGTGCCCCGCCTCGACGGCGAACTGCCGCTCGGCGGCCGCGTCGCGGAGTGCGGTGACCGCATCGTCGAGCGCCTCGTTCGTCGAGTGCCGCTCCGCCTCCAGCTCCGCGAGCCGGGTCCGCGCCGCCGCTCGGCCACGCCGCGCTGACCGGAGCGCCACCCGCAACCGCCGCGTGTCCTGCTCCTCCTCCCACAACGCGAGGCGAGCACCCGTCAACTCCTGCTCCGACTGCGCGAGGACCGCCCGCATCTCGTCCAGCTCCGCCACCAGCGCCGGCACGTCCTCCCGCGCGGCCAGAACGAACGCGAGATCCGCATTCGCCTGCTCACCCACACCGAAGTTGATGTCGCCCACACCCCGCAGGTACTCGCCCTGCAGGTAGCCGTAGAACGTCCGCGAAATACCCGGGCATGGTTCCCACGGGCCCTCGGTGGCGGCCTCCGCGCGGGCGGCGATCTCGGCGAGCCGCTCCGGGCTCAACGGGGCGCTCACGCCGCACCTGCCGCAGACCACTCCGACGGCATCCCGTCCACGCCCGGCGCCGCCTCACTCGACACCGGCACACACGCCGCGTACCGCTCCTGCTCGTCGGCGTCACCGAGCGCCCACACCCGCACCGTGACGCCCTGCACGCTGCCCTTGCCCTGGACGTACGGCCTCCCCGCACCCCCGTGGTCCGTGCGCAGCGACAGTGCCAACTCGAAGGCGTCCGCCGCGGCGGCGACGTCCTCAGGCCGCTCGTGCATGTAGACGGAGATCGACAAGTCGTCGCTCACGTCGACGCTGTTCGGGATGACCGGCGTCGTCGCGACGACGTGCTCCGCGGCGGACAGCGCCGCCATCAGCTGGACGCGTCGGTCGGTAGAGTTCTCGTTCAAGGCTCTCGCCTCTCTCTGTGTGATCGATCTGGTGAGGCGTGATGCCGATGGGGTCGCCCGCTTCTTGGCCGGACCGGGCGGCCCCCCGCACCACGCGGGGGTAGGTGGATCAGGCGGCGGTCTGCTGCGCCGCCTTCTTCTTGCGCCGTGTCTCTGCCGACTTGAGCTGGATGCGGGTGTAGAAGGCGTCCCGCAGGTGCTTGGCACGGCGCGCCCGCTCCTCCGGCGGCAGAACGCCCTCCGGGTCGGCCTCCCTCTCGAACCGCGCCTCGAATGCGCGGCGGGCCTTCGCGGTCCGCTCGGCCGGGTCGGCGGTGTTCGCCCAGCTGACGTGTGCGCCGAGCTTGGCGCGGAGCCTGCGCTCTTCCGGAGTCACCGGTTCTCCCCTTTCAGGGCGTTTGCGTTCGCGATCACGAACGCGGTTGGCGTGAAAAGAGCCCCCCTTGCGACCCCTACGGCCTCCGCGATGGCGCCGGCCTGCTCCCCGGTGACGTCCATCTGTTTGCCGTGGGTCATGGAGTCGAGCTTGCTTTTGCTGACACCCGTGGTGGCGGCGAGGCTACGTAGCGTGTGGCGCTGTCCGCCCTGGTCGGGGCAGCGCATCAGGCGACTGAGGAGCTGTCCGTCATTCAGGCGATAGCGATCTTTGCGCACGTCGTGTCTACCTCCGTTGTCCGCGTTCGCGAACACGAACATCTAAGCACAGCACTAGCCGCCGCGTCCAGCACTGCGCAGAGCTACAGTGACTTGTCCGCGCATCGCAGCGCTTTTCGGACTCTTTGGGCTGGCCACATGGCCGCGCGCGTTCGCGATCGTGGACAATGACCTTGCGCCGGACGGGTACACCCCACGGGTGAGCCGACACACCTGTCCCACCCGACGCGGACATGGAGCCACGTGATGACCTCGCAGCACGAGACGCTGACGGAACTCGTCGCCAGCGCCCTCGCGAACGGCCTCACCTACCGCGCGTTCCACGACCGAGCGGTCGACCCCGCCAGCGGCTATCGCCCGAGCATGGCGACGCTCCACAAGGTCTCAGAAGGTCGCAGCATCCGCGTGACGCCGGAACTGGTCTCCGCCATCGCCGCCGGCCTGCGCGTCGCCCCGCTCCGCGCACAGCGCGCCGCGTCGTTCCAGTACGCAGGGCTCCCTGCGACCGCGGTGGGCGGGGGCGAGGTGCTGCGCGAACCTGACGCTCCCCTGGTGCCCCTGGAGCCTGAACGCGCTCTCATTCAGGACTGGGACGAAAAAGAGGCCGACCAGCGCAACCATCAGGCGGGTTGAGTCGTCGTCATGATGTGTGCGGATTCACTCCGATCACTATGTGAATTTCACGTAAAGACGTAGAGTGATGTGACCTCGCCAGGGATCGAACGCTCGTGCGAAACCGGCATGCCCCCGGGGGGCAAGCTGGGTGAACAGGGGGTCACGTTGACACAGGTGCTCGTAGAGCAAGCAGCCCTCAGCGAAGGCAGCGTCCTGGTCTACAAGGACTACGAGAAGCACGTTCGAATGGCATACGACCCGGCCCGAACCACCGAGGAAGGAGCGCTGATTCTCCTGCGCGCCCGCCTCCCCCGTCTCGGCAACGGTCGCATCCGCGTCAAGCACCGCGCAGGAGTGTGACGCACCAAGCCCCCGACCACGGCTTCCCATCCGGAGCCGGGTCGGGGGCTCGCTCACGCCTACAGGTCCCCCAACTGCAACCGTCGCGCCTCCTCCACTGCGCGCCGCTCCGACGTCGCCCGCGTATAGCGATCGATCATCTCTCGGCGCGACCAGCCGGCAACCGCCATTAGGCCGCCCTCCGAGCCGCCGGCGGCCAGCCACCTCCCGGCCGCAGTGTGTCGCAGGATGTGCGGGTGGAACCCCTCCAGACCGGCCTTCTCAGCGCGGTAGACCAGGGCGCTGTACAGCCCGTCGTAGGAGAAACCCTTGCCTCGGTCCCCCAGCAGCAGCTCAGGGGCGTTCGCCAGGCGGTGGGAGCGGCGCAGTCGCAGGTACCGATCGATGGCACGAGTGGTCTGCGGCCCGATGGGCACCGTGCGGCCCTTCCCGCCCTTGCCCTTGCGGATCACGACGGTGCCCGCGGCGAGGCTGACGTCTGCGGTGCCGATGTTCACGACCTCGCCGGCGCGGGCGCCCGTCTCGATCATCAGGCGCACGATGGCCTCGTCGCGGCGCTCCCGGAAAGCGGGGCCCTGGCACGCTTTGACGAGCTGCCCGAGTTCATCCGTGGATAGTTCAGGAACAATCTTGCTATCCAGCTTCGGGGGCTTGAGGCCCACGATCTGGTCCGTTTCGATCTCGCCTTCCTCCGCGAGCCACGCGGACATGCGGCGGAGGGCCAGCTGCCGGGATCGGGCTGTTGCTGCTTCGGCGCCCTCGTCGAGGAGGGCCGCGACGAAGGCGTTGACGGTCGGCCGGTCGAGGTTCGGCGGAAGGCCGGTCTGCTCCGACCATGCGATGAAGCGGCGGATGCCGTTGCTGTAGGTCTTGATCGTCTGGGCGCTTTTTCGTTCGGCTCGCAGGTGGAGGATCCAGGAGTCGAGGAGCGTGGTGAGTTCGTCGGTGGTGATGGCGTCCCCCTGGGCACGGGGTCACGCTGAATCGCGTGGCCTGATATCTGGGCTAGTAGTCCTGTGCTCAGACAGTGAAGCGCCCCTGACCGAAGTTCGCAATGGTCAGGGGCGCTTTAGGGGTCGAATCTCAGTCCAGGTAGTCCCGGAGGACCTGGGAACGCGACGGGTGGCGCAGCTTGGACATCGTCTTGGACTCGATCTGCCGGATCCGCTCGCGCGTCACCCCGTAGACCTTGCCGATCTCGTCCAGCGTCTTGGGCTGGCCGTCGGTGAGGCCGAAGCGCATGGAGACCACGCCGGCCTCACGCTCGGAGAGGGTGTCGAGGACCGAGTGCAGCTGCTCCTGCAGAAGCGTGAAGCTGACCGCGTCGGCGGGCACGACCGCCTCGGAGTCCTCGATGAGGTCGCCGAACTCGCTGTCGCCGTCCTCACCCAGCGGGGTGTGGAGCGAGATGGGCTCGCGGCCGTACTTCTGGACCTCGATGACCTTCTCGGGGGTCATGTCGAGTTCCTTGGCCAGCTCCTCCGGGGTGGGCTCGCGGCCCAGGTCCTGGAGCATCTGGCGCTGCACGCGGGCCAGCTTGTTGATGACCTCGACCATGTGCACCGGGATGCGGATGGTGCGGGCCTGGTCGGCCATCGCGCGGGTGATCGCCTGCCGGATCCACCAGGTGGCGTACGTGGAGAACTTGAAGCCCTTGGTGTAGTCGAACTTCTCGACCGCACGGATCAGGCCCAGGTTGCCCTCCTGGATCAGGTCCAGGAAGAGCATGCCGCGGCCGGTGTAGCGCTTGGCCAGCGAGACCACGAGGCGGAGGTTGGCCTCCAGCAGGTGGTTCTTGGCCCAGCGGCCGTCCTCGGCGATGATCTCCAGCTCGCGCTTGAGCTTGGGCGCGAGCTTGTCGGCGGCGGCCAGCTTGTCCTCCGCGAACAGGCCGGCCTCGATCCGCTTGGCGAGCTCGACCTCCTGCTCCGCGTTGAGCAGCGGGACCTTGCCGATCTGCTTGAGGTAGTCCTTGACGGGGTCGGCGGTGGCGCCGGCGACCGCGACCTGCTGGGCGGGCGCGTCGTCCTCGTCGTCGTCGGAGAGCACGAAGCTCTCGGACTCCGTCTTCTCCGTCTCCTCGTCCGCGGCCTTGGGCGCGGCGTCCTCCAGGACGTCCTCCGCCTCGACGGCCTCGTCCTCGCCCGGCGCGGCGGCGGTCTTCTTCGTGGCCGCCACCTTCTTCGCGGGGGCCTTCTTGGCCGCCGCCTTCTTGGCGACGACCTTCTTCGCGGGCGCCTTCTTGGCTGGGGTTTCCGCCTCCACCGATGGCTCCACCGTGGTCTCGGCCTCGACCGCCGCCTCGGGAGCGGGGGCCTTGGGCGCAACGGTCTTGTTGACTGGGGCCGCCGTCTTGGTGGCGACCGTCTTGGTGGCAGTACGCTTCGCCGGGCTCTTGGCTGCGACGCTCTTGCGGGTGCGCTTCGGCGCCTCAGCGGCTGTCACCATCAGCGTCACACCCTCCTCGTCGAGGACCTGGTTGAGGCTGCGCAGAACGTTCTTCCACTGGGTTGCCGGAATCTGGTCCGCTTCGAACGCTCGACGCACGTCGTCGCCGGCGATCTGGCCCTGGGCCTTACCCTGCTCGATGAGCGCCATCAGAGACTCGGATTCGGCGATCTCGGACGGGAGCGTACGGGATGTGCTGGCCGACACGAACAACCTCTCGGAACGATGGGAACGACTCGGTGGTACCGCGCGGCGACTCAGCGCCAGACGAGATGCCGGGCATTGCGCCCGCGGGGGCCACCTCTTAAGTCATCGCACTGCCGCGCCAGGCGTTACGCCCAGCTTACGTGGCCCGAGTCACACCCCGAATCTCACCGTACTACCGCGAACCCGGGCATCTGCCACACACGGGGCCGCCGCCGGCCCCGGCTCTTCCGGGACCCGCGGCGGCCGAAGGCGCGGTCAGTGCTCGCGCGGCGGGGGGACGACCCGGTCGGCCGCGGACTGCTGGCCGACGGCCGGCTGCGCCGGGGCGGACTGGACGGGAACGGGCTGCGGGGCGGTGACCCGGCCGGTCGGCACCGCGAGCAGCTCGCGCATCGCCGCCTCGGCGGTGCCGCCGTCGGCCGCCGCGAGGGCGTCGACGATGCGGTGGTGGAGGCCGACGGCCGCGTCGCCCGGCCGCTCGCAGCCGGTGGCGGAACCGCCGGAGACGTGCAGCGCGGAGGAGACGATGCCGGACAGGTGGTCCAGCATCCGGTTGCCCGCGACCTGCAGCAGCAGGGTGTGGAACTCGGCGTCGGCCCGGGTGAAGGTGAGGGCGTCGCCCTGGGCGGCGGCGTGCGCCATGATCTCCGCCATGTCGGCGAGCCGCTGCTGGACGTCCTCACGCCCGTGGCCGGCGGCGAGCCGGGCGGCGAGCGGCTCGATGGTCCAGCGCAGCTCGAGGAGCTCGCGGCGCTGGTCGTCGCGCTGCGGCCCGAAGGCGCGCCACTCGATGATGTCGGGGTCCAGCAGGTTCCAGTCGCTGACCGGGCGGACCCGGGTGCCGACGTTGGGCCTGGCGCTGACCAGGCCCTTGGCCTCCAGCACGCGCAGCGACTCGCGCACGACGGTGCGGGAGACCTCGAAACGCTGGCCGATCTCCTCCGGCACCAGCGGGCGGTCCGCCCCGAGATCGCCGGAGACGATCATCTGTCCGAGCTGCTGGACGAGTTGGCCGTGCAGTCCCCGGCCGCGGCTGCCGCCGGCGCGGCGGCCGACCCGGCTCATGTCCGGCTCCACGCCCTCCCAGGACGTCAGCCCGGGACGGTCGGTGCCGGGGGCATCGGCGTACGGATAGCGGTCCAGCTCGCCCGGACCGGCGATACCGGAGTCGGCGGAGCGAGCCGCGGTCATCATGGAATGCGCAAGGGTACTCACGCATCCTTTGTCGGCGATGCCGATGCGCGCCTTGAGGGCTTTGCTGAAAAGCACACGAAAGGGTGAGCACTCATCACCTGATAATTGACGTTTATGTGGACGAATCACCCCTTCTTTCCGGTGGCCGGGACAGTTCGGCCGCCCGGAACGGGAGTTGGCCGGCGTCCGCGCCGCCGCCCGCGCAACGCGCTTGCCGCGTACGCCCCCACCAGTGCCGCCAGGCACAGCGCCAGGGCCAGCACCAGCGGTTGGGCGGCGAACCGCAGCACCCCCGACAGCGCGTTGGTGCCGCCCTGCGGCACTCCGCTGACCAGCGACCACAACGCGCCGCCCGCGTCCGCCAGTTCCCGGCCCGCGTGCGCACCGAGCAGCATCCGCACGGCGGGTACGGCCGCCAGCGGCACCGCGAGCACGGCGGCGATCCCGAGTGCGGTGGTACGGAACGCGGCCGCCGCCAGCGCCCCCGCCCAGGCGCATCCGACGGCGAGCGCGCCCCACGCGGCCAAGGTTCCCGAGGCCGCCGCCAGGTCCGGAACCGGGCCGGGGGCCACGCCGGTGCGCAGCAGCGCGACGTCGACGACCGCCGCCAGAGCGGCCAGCAGGAGGGCGAGCGCCGCGCCGACGGCGAGCTTGGCGAGCAGCAGGCGCGGGTGGCGCGGCTCGGGGCCGTAGCCGGGGGTCAGCGCGGGGTGGCGGAACTCCTGGCCGTAGCTGAGCGCGCCGAGCCCGCCGGCCCCGATCGCGGCGGCGGGCAGCGGGAGTTCGGGCGACCAGCCGGAGATCAGGCCGAGCCGGTCGGCCGGCGGGGTGCCGTACCGCGTCATCATCACGGTCCCGGCCGCCGAGCCGAGCAGCGCGGCGCCCATGCCCCACCAGGGGGTGGGCACCCCGAACCCGCGCCGCACCTCATAGCCGAACGGGCGGGCGGGACCGGTCCGCAGCCGCCCGCGGAGCGAGGGCCCGGCGGGCGCCCCGTCCGCGGCCGGGACCGCGATCCGGGCGGCGGTCTCGACCGGCGACTCCTCGGGCGACTCCTCCGGCGACCGGTCCGGCATCCGGTCGGGGGCGGCGGGGTGGGGCGTCTCCCATGGCGCTCCCGTGCCGGCCTCCTCCTCGCCCGCGACCCGGTCGGCGAGCTGGTGCAGCAGGATGCCGTGCCGATAGGCGGCCTCGCCGACGGCCGCGGAGCTGCTCCCGTAGACGGCGATGCGGCTGCCCCCCGCCGGGACCACCTCGGCGCCGCTCCGCGAGAGCAGTTCGGCGAGCCGCAGGGCGTACGGGGACCGCACCGCGACGTAGGGCCGCAGCCGGGTCCTGGCGAACTGCCCGGCGGACTCGTCGGCGACCAGCCGGCCTTCCTCCAGTGCGAGCACGCGGTCGGCGGTACGGGCCAGGGCGCGCGGATCCCGGCCCGTCAGCAGGACCGCGCCGCCGGCCTCGGCGTGGCGGCGGACCAGGTCGTGCACCCAGGCGGCCTCGCGGGGCGGCAGCCCGCGCACCGGGTCGTCGAGCACCAGCGCCCGGGGACGGGTGAGCAGCGCCACCGCGAACCCGAGCCTGCGGTCCATGCCGAGCGAGTACGTGACCAGCGGCTCGTCGGCGATCGCGTCGAGCCCCACCAGGTGGAGCAGGTCCTCGGCGCGGGAGTTCGGGAGCCCGAAGGCCGCGCAGAGCATCCGCAGGTGGCCGCGGGCCGATCTGCGCGGGTGGCAGGGCACGTCGCCGACCAGGGCGCCGATCTCCCGCTCCGGGTGGGGGAGTTCGTGCAGCGGACGGCCGTGGACGAGGGTCGCGCCGCGGCCGGGCTCGATGCCGAGCAGCAGGCGCACCGCGGTGGTCTTGCCCGCCCCGGCCGGACCGAGCAGGCCGGTCACCTCGCCCTGGCGGACGTCGAAGGTGAGGTCGGCGATAGCGGGCCTGGCGCGGCGCCGGGGCGTGGTGCTGGTCAATCCGATGGCCTGGATCACCCCAGCACCATAACGCCCCAATTACCATAATTCGGACACCGTGCTCCAGGATCGGACCTGTGCTGCGGTGATCAGACCTCCGGTCGCAGCATCGGCGGGTTCAGCAGGGTGGCGCCGCCGGCCCTGAACAGCTGCGCCGGCCGGCCGCCCTGACGCGTCGTCGTCCCCCCGGTGGGCACCAGGAACCCGACCGTGCCGGTCACCTTGCGGTGGAAGTTCCGCGGGTCGAGCGCCACGCCCCACACCGCCTCGTAGACCCTGCGCAGCTCCCCCACCGTGAACTCCGGCGGGCAGAAAGCCGTGGCGAGCGAGGAGTACTCGATCTTCGAACGGGCGCGCTCCACCCCGTCCGACAGGATCCTGCTGTGGTCGAACGCCAGCGGCGGCAGCTCACCGGGCGCCTCCTGCCCCCCTTCGGCGAGCAGCGTCTCCACCGGCGCCCACCGTGCGCTGCGCGCGTCCCCGCCGGCCCGCGGGGCCGGCAGGTCGGGCGCCAGCACCAGATGGGCGACGCTGACCACCCGCATCCGCGGATCGCGCTGCGGATCGCCGTACGTGGCGAGCTGTTCCAGGTGGGCGCCGTTCTGCGCGTGCAGTCCCGTCTCCTCCGCGAGTTCGCGCGCGGCCGCCTGGGACAGGTCCTCGTCGGCCCGCACGAACCCGCCGGGCAGCGCCCACCGGCCCTGGAACGGCGGCTCGCCGCGCCGCACCGAGAGCGCGCACAGCGCGTGCTGGCGCACGGTGAGCACGACCAGGTCGACGGTGACGGCGAAGGGCGGGAAGGCCGACGGGTCGTAGGGCGACATGCCGCGATCTTAGGCGTCTGCCTGACGATAAACAGCAGGATCCGGGCTGTTCGTGATCAGGTCGCGGAGAAAACGCCACCGGCCGACCACCGCGGCCCGCAGCCGCCGCGCAGGCCCCCGACCGCCTCGCCCGGCCGACTGGTCCGGCCCTCGCCCGGCGGCCGGTCGCACCCGGGCGCCCGAGCGTCGCCGGCGCGCGGGCACACCGCACCGGCCCCCTCCACCCGCAGGTCACGGCAGGTCTACCGTTCATGGAAGGGAGCCGCCGCTCCCCCCGCCACCCGCTCGCTTCCGCATCCAACGGAGATCTTCCATGGCCGTCCACCGCCAGCCAGGCACCGTGCTCACCGACCACACCTTCGCGGTCCCGCTGGATCACGACGCGCCCGACGGGGAGCGGATCGAGGTCTACGCGCGGGAGGTCGTGGCGGCGGGCCGGGCGAAGGAGGACCTGCCATGGCTGCTGTATCTCCAGGGCGGTCCCGGCGGCCGCTCGCCGCGACCGCTGGGCCGTGACGGCTGGCTCACCCGCGCGCTGGACGACCACCGCGTGCTGCTGCTCGACCAGCGCGGCACCGGCCGGTCCACGCCGGCCACCCGCCAGACGCTTCCCACCCGCGGTGACGCGGCCGCCCAGGCCCGCTATCTGACGCACTTCCGGGCCGACTCCATCGTGCGGGACTGCGAGATCGTCCGCCGCGGCCTGCTGGGCGAGGACGGCCGGTGGAGCGTGCTCGGCCAGAGCTTCGGCGGTTTCTGCGCCGTCACCTACCTGTCCTTCGCGCCGCAGGGCCTGCGCGAGGTGCTGATCACCGGCGGGCTGCCCGGACTGCGGTCCACCGCGCACGACGTCTACCGGGCGGCCTATCCCCGGATCGAGCGCAAGAACCGCGCCCACTACGACCGCTACCCCGGGGACGTGGAGGCCGTGCGGGCGGTGGTCCGGCAGCTGGCCGAGCGCGAGGTGACGCTCCCGGGCGCGGGCCGGCTGACGCCGGAGGCGTTCCAGTCCCTCGGGCTGATGCTGGGCTCCGGCAACGGCTCCCACACCCTCCACTACCTGATCGAGGACGCCTTCCTTTCCACGCCCGCCGGGCCCGTCCTCTCCGACTCCTTCCTCTGCCAGGTGCGGGACCACCTGTCCTTCGCGGGGAACCCCCTCTACGCCGTCCTCCACGAGGCGATCTACGGCCAGCGTTCGGTGTCGGCCGGCGGCACGGGGTGGGCCGCCGAGCAGGTCCGCGGGGAGTTCCCGCAGTTCGACGCGGCGGCCGCGCTCGCCGACGGCGCTCCGGTGCTCTTCACCGGCGAGACCATCCACCCGTGGATGTTCGGCACCGATCCGGCGCTGGCACCACTGCGCGAGACGGCGGAACTGCTCGCGCAGCACGAGCAGTGGCCCGACCTTTACGCCCCGGACCGGTTGGCCCGCAACGAGGTGCCGGTGGCCGCGGCGATCTACCACGACGACATGTACGTCGACACCGCCGACTCGCTGGCCACGGCCGCGGCCATCCGCGGCTTGCGGACCTGGGTCACCGACGAGTACGAACACGACGGTCTCCGGGTGAGTGGCGGCCGGGTCCTCGACCGGCTCCTCCGGCTGGCCCGCGGCGAGCTGTAGCGGCGGCGGCGACCACCCGTTTGCGGCGCTCGCGCCGCAGGGACCTGCGCAGCAGTTCCGGGTCGAGGCCGGCGTTGACGGCGTGGTGCAGCAGTCGCGCGAAGGTGTGGTGGCCGTCGAGGTCGAGGGCCAGCCCGAGGGCGGCGCGCGCCTCGGCCTCGTCGCCGGACGACCACGCCACCCAGCCGGCCAGTGCGAGCAGCGCCGCGGCGTGCTCGGCGTAGGGTCCCGCGCAGCGGCGGGCCAGCGCGCGCCACAGCCGCAGCGCCGCGTCCGCCTGGAAGGGCTCCATCCACTCCGCCACCCGGTCGCGGGCCTCCTTGTCCTGGAGGCCGAGGATGATCGAGGCGGCCTCACCGTCAGCGAGCAGCCGGTCGTCCCGGCGGTCCGCGCGGACCTGGTCGGCGAGCGCGGGAGCGGAGCGGAACCGCTCCAGCGCCGCGTGGGCCAGGGCCAGGGTGCGTTTCCTGATCGCGTCCTCGCTGTCGCGGTCGGCCAGCATCCGCGGCACGAGTTCGGCCGACGCCGCGTCGAGCGCGATCTCGTGGCCGCGGTGGCGTGCGGCGGCTGGCCTGAGGCGGCTTTCGAGGTCCCGCAGGGACGCCGGGGCGGGCAGCCCGACGTAGGCGGCGGTGGCTGCCATGGCGGTGCTGCCCGGTGGTGGCAGCGCGCCGCCCTCGGCCGTCGCCGCGGCGGGTTCGGCCGCCGTGTAGGACCACCATCGGCCGGCGCTGACGCACAGCGCCTCCACGACCGGGACCTCCCGTCGCCCGCAGGCGAGGCGGAGCTGCTGCGCCAGCGGCCGCAGGCGCTCCATCACCTCGGAGGACCGCTCGCCCTCGCGGGGGTCCTGGCAGAGGAAGGCGACGACGGCGTCCGGCGGCGGGCCGTGCCGGGCGCTGTTCCTGAGCAGGCAGTCCGTGAGCTGGTCGGCCACGTCGGGCCACGTTTCCGGATGCTCCGGCAGCCCGAGGCGCACCCGCCCGCCGAAGCGGCCGTGCTCGCCGTGCAGGGCCACCAGGACGGCGCTGTCGGTCGGGTGGAAGCCCATGAGGTACGGCAGGGCGTCGGCCAGCTCTGCCGGGCCGCGCAAGGTGACCTCGACCTCGGCGAGCCCGCGTGGTGACTTTCCGTGCTGAATTCGGTTGCTCTGTGTCATGACTCGACGATGGCGCATCCGGCACGATCCGCGCCAGACCCCCCAAATGCCTGTGGACAAACTCGCGGCCGCGTTGTCCACAGGTCGCGGACCGGAGTTGGCGGGATGTCGGTGCGATCGGGTTGCATGGGGCCATGACCGATTCGACAGGCGCGCTGCGTCAAGCGGCCGACACCGTACTGAGCCGACTCGTCGGCGCCGAGCCGGGCGCCGCGCGGCTGCGCGAGGACCAGTGGCGGGCGGTCGAGGCCCTCGTCGCCCAGGGCCGCAGGACGCTGGTGGTGCAGCGCACCGGCTGGGGCAAGTCGGCGGTCTACTTCGTCGCCACGGCGTTGCTGCGCGAGCGCGGCGCCGGGCCGACCGTCATCGTCTCGCCGCTGCTCGCGCTGATGCGCAACCAGGTCGAGGCGGCCGCCCGCGCGGGCATCCGCGCCCGCACGATCAACTCGTCCAACACCGAGGACTGGGAGGCGATCCAGGCGGAGGTCGCGGCCGGCGAGGTGGATGTGCTGCTGGTCAGCCCGGAGCGGCTGAACAACCCGGACTTCCGCGACCAGGTGCTGCCCAAGCTCGCCTCGACCACCGGCCTGCTGGTCGTCGACGAGGCGCACTGCATCTCCGACTGGGGCCACGACTTCCGGCCCGACTACCGGCGACTGCGCACGATGCTCGCCGACCTGCCGCCCGGCGTGCCCGTCCTCGCCACCACCGCCACCGCCAACGCACGGGTCACCGCCGACGTGGCGGAGCAGCTCGGCACCGGGGTGCGGGACGCGGACAGCCCCGACAGCGAGGGCGCGCTCGTGCTGCGCGGCACGCTGGAGCGCGAGTCCCTGTCCCTCGGCGTGCTGCAACTGCCCGACGCCGCGCACCGGCTGGCCTGGCTCGCCGACCACCTCGAATCGCTGCCGGGCTCCGGCATCGTCTACACGCTCACGGTGGCGGCCGCCGAGGAGATCACCGCGTTCCTGCGGCAGCGCGGTCACGCCGTCGCCTCCTACTCGGGCCGCACCGAGAACGCCGACCGCGAGGCCGCAGAGGCGGACCTCCTGGCCAACCGGGTCAAGGCGCTGGTCGCCACCTCGGCGCTCGGCATGGGCTTCGACAAACCCGACCTCGGCTTCGTCGTGCACGTCGGCTCGCCGTCGTCGCCGATCGCCTACTACCAGCAGGTGGGCCGGGCCGGGCGCGGCGTGGAGCACGCCGAGGTCCTGTTGCTGCCCGGACGTGAGGACGCGTCCATCTGGCGGTATTTCGCCTCGCTCGCCTTCCCGCCGGAGGAGCAGGTCACCCGCACCCTCGACATCCTGGCGGCCGCCGACCGCCCGCTGTCCGTGCCCGCGCTGGAGGCCCGCGTCGATCTGCGCCGCTCCCGGCTGGAGATCATGCTCAAGGTGCTGGACGTCGACGGCGCGGTGCACCGGGTGCGGGGCGGCTGGACGGCCACCGGCCGGCCGTGGGCCTACGACGCGGAGCGGTATGCCTGGGTGGCCAGGCAGCGCGAGGCCGAGCAGGACGCGATGCGCGAGTACGCCCGCACCACCGATTGCCGGATGGAGTTCCTGCGCCGCCAGCTGGACGACGAGCAGGCCGCGCCGTGCGGCCGCTGCGACAACTGCGCGGGGGCGCGCTTCGCGCTGGAGGTCTCGGCCGGCGCGCTGGACGCGGCGCGGGCCGCACTGGGCCGGCCTGGGGTGGAGATCGAGCAGCGCAAGATGTGGCCGACCGGGATGGAGGCCGTGGGAGTCGCGCTCAAGGGCCGTATCCCGGCCGGCGAGCAGGCGCGCCCCGGCCGGGCGCTGGGCCGGCTCTCCGACATCGGCTGGGGCAACCGGCTGCGACCGCTGTTCGCCCAGGGCGCGGCCGACGGGCCGGTGCCGTCCGACGCCGTCGACGCCGTGGTGCAGGTGCTCGCCGACTGGGCGAGGAGCGAAGGCGGTTGGGCCGGCGGCGCACCCGACGCGCCCGGCCGCCCGGTCGGTGTGGTGACGGTGGCCTCCCACCGCCACGGCCTGCTGGTCGAGTCGCTGGGCGCGCGGATCGCCGAGGTCGGGCGGATGCCGCTGCTGGGAAGGGTCGACTACGCCCCGGACGGCGACCCCGGCGGCGTGCCGCGCAGCAACAGCGCCCAGCGGGTCAGGGCACTGCACAGCGCCTTCACGCTCTCCCCGGAGCTGACGGCGGCCCTGGCGGCCGCATCCGGCCCCGTGCTGCTCGTCGACGACTTCGCGGACACCGGCTGGACCCTCGCGGTGGTGGCGCGGATGCTGCGGCGCGCCGGGGTGCCGGAGGTGTTCCCGCTGGTCCTGGCCGTGCAGGGATAGGCCACGCCATGCCACGCGGACACGGGGGATCTAACCGGCAGACAGGCCCATACCGGTCGACGGCCACCAATTGCCCGTTGCCGCATGGCAGTACGAGAGGAAGAATTGGGCCCGGATCCCCGACCGGCTCTTCGAGCCCCCTGACCGGTGTGCGCCCGCGCCCGGTCCACGGGTGCATCCCGAAGGGAGGACCGTGACCATCGGCTTCGTTACGGCGTCGTCCGCCTCCACCTCCTCCCTGGTCTCGAGAAACCTGGAAACCGCCGAGTGGGCGGACGCGGAGGTGCCGCTGCTGGCGAACCCCCGCGAGGTGATCAAGGACCTGCACGGGCTGCACCGGCCGTCGCCGCCCACTGCGATCGTCGCCGTCTACGACCCGGACGGGCGGATCAGGGCGAGCGCGTCCTTCGCCGGCCGGGTCGGCGTGGTCGACGGCTGGGAGCGGCGCAACGCGCTGCTGTCCCACCTGCGCCGCGTCATACCGCACGACCTGCGGCTGCGCCGCCCAGCGAGGACCGCGGTGCTGCTGGTCTGCCGGGACGGCTCGCCCGGCTGGACGGCCGAGGACGGCGCCTGGATGTGGGGGCTGCGGGACGCCTGCGTCCTGCACGGCCTGCGCTGCGGCTCGTACGTGACGCTCACCGCGGACGGCTGGAACGTGCTGGGCGAGAACCGCAGCGGGCGCACGCCGAACTCAGCCTCCAGACCGCGGAGCACCGGGACCACGGCGCCGGCGCCCGCACCGTCCGGTGGGGCGCCGGAGCCCGTGCGCCAGGCCGCCGTGTACTGAGCCGTCGCGGACCGGAGCCCGGCGGGCTCAGGCGCTGGCGCCCAGCATCGGGTTGATCCGCGCCGGATCGCCGCACACGATGAGCAGCACGCCGGCGCGGGCGAGGGCGCCGCCCAGGCCACGGGCCAGCTCCTCGTCGTCGCCGCCGTTGACCGCGACGACCACGACGGGGCGTCCGGTCGCGCGGGAGGCGTCGATACCGGCGTAGAAGACGTCGTCCGCGGCGTCGTGCTGCGCCCAGTAGGACGCCTCGCCGAAGGTGAGTTCATGGGCTGCCCACGGATGCTGCTCTCCCGTGGTCAGGACCAGGATCTCGCCGGGCGCGCGGCCGGTGTCCAGCAGCAGGTCGACCGTCTCGTCGACTGCGTCGACGGCGCCGTCGAGGGGGGCGGGGATGAGTTGGAGCTGCGCGCCCGCGGGTTCGGGGGTGCGCTGCTGCGGCACCGGTCGTGGTGCTGCGGGCCGCGGGGCCGCGGGTCGCGGCGGACCGGGGACAGGACGGGGGGTCGACGCGCTGCGGCCGCTGAGCGGAGCAGTGCGGGGACCCGGGACGCTCTCGTGAATCTGAGGCTCCTCGGGGATGAGAGGCATGAGTTGATGTCTATCAAACGCGCCGGGAAAGCGCAGCGGGGGGTGGGTCCCGCATCAGAAATCGAAACCGAGTTGTTCCCCGCCGTCGGCGCCGTCCCTGACCTTCTTCAGATGCTGCCAGCGGGGCAGTGCGTCCAGGTAGGACCACGACAGGCGGTGGTGACCGGTCGGACCGAACTCCTCCAGGGCCGCCCGGTGGACGGGAGACGGATATCCGGCGTTCTCGGAGAAGGCGAAGGGGGTGCACTGCGCGCCCAGTTCGGCCATCGCACCGTCCCGCTGCACCTTGGCGATCACCGAGGCGGCCGCGACAGCGACGCAGGACTGGTCGCCCTTGATCACGGTGCGCACCGTCCACGAGCCGCCCAGGTAGTTGTGCTTGCCGTCGAGGATCACCGCGTCGGGCCGCTCCGGCAGGGCCTCCAGGGCGCGTACGGCGGCCAGCCGCAGCGCCGCGGTCATGCCCAGCGCGTCGATCTCCTCGTTGGAGGCGTGGCCGAGGGCGTACGAACTCACCCAGTCGGTGAGGACGGCGGCCATCTTGGCGCGGCGCTTGGGGGTGATCAGCTTGGAGTCGGTCAGTCCCTCGGGCGGCCGGCGCAGTCCGGTGACCGCGGCGCACACGGTGACCGGTCCGGCCCAGGCGCCGCGGCCCACTTCGTCGACACCGGCGACGGTGCGGACGCCGAGCTTGGCGCGCATCGAGCGTTCGACGCTGTGGGTGGGAGGTTCGTACGGCATGACAGCCTCAGCCTACCCCGCGCGAATCCGCCGTCCACAGAGGGTCGATCAGGCCGGTACGGCCCATTCCGGGAGGCTTTCGGTCCGTTCCGTCCAGTCCGCCGGCGGCCGGCCGCCCGGCCGCCCCGCGACGATCCCGCCGACGATCGCGCAGGTCGTGTCGACATCGCCGCCGGCGCGCGCGGTGACCCAGAACGCCCGCTCGTAGTCGTCGAGATGACGCGCCGCGGACCAGAGCGCGAAGGGCACGGTGTCGTGGGCGCTGGTGCGCCGGCCGCACCCCAGCACGGCCGCCACGGTGGCCACGTCCGCGTAGTCGAGCATGTCGCGGGCGCGGCGGATCCCGGCGTGCACGGCGCTGCGCGGCACCAGGTCGAGCACCGCGCCGAGAAGCGCGTCGGGGGTGCGCGGGCCGTCCGGGTCCGCGACGAGCGCGGCGGTCGCCGCCACCGCCATCGCGCCGACGACGGCCTCGCGGTGCTGGTGCGTGGTGTACGCGGAGATCTCCGCCTGGTGGGTCGCCTGTACCGGGTCGCCCGCGTACCAGGCGCCGAGCGGCGCGACGCGCATGGCGGCGCCGTTGCCCCACGACCCCTGGCCGTTGAAGAGCGCGGCGGCCAGCTCGCGCCAGTCGGCGCCTTCCTGGCGGATCTGCCGCAGCATCCGGTTGACGGCGGGACCGTAGCCGCGGTCGAAGTCGTGGTGGACCGCGAAGGACATGGCGAGCGCGTCCTGGTCGACGCGGTCGTGGGCGGCCAGCACCGCCAGCACCGAGCAGGCCATCTCGGTGTCGTCGGTCCACTGCCAGGGGCCGGGGGGCAGGGCCCCGCTCAGCAGCGCGTCGTAGTTGGCGGGGACGAAGAACTGCGACCCCAGCGCGTCGCCGACGGCGAGTCCGCGCAGGCTGGCCATGGCGCGGTCGAGACGCCCGGCTCGGGCGCTGTCCGCGATCATGACGCCGACAAATCTGGCTTCATTCGAGGCATCGTACTGACCGGCGCACGCGAGGACGACCGTCGGCTGCGACCTGCCGGAAGGTGTCGCCAGGGGCGGCGGCGGGTTCGGCGGGACTCAGCAGGGCAGTCCGCCGCCGGGCGGCCCGGGGGTGCCCCAGCGCTCGAAGGGCCGGTCGAGGTGGTAGCGATCGGCCCGGTCGAGCAGGAGCATCCGGGTCTCGCCGTTCGCGGGGTTGGAGAGCGTCTCGAACTCCTCGACCGTCCAGTGGAACCACCGCATGCAGAACAGCCGCATGGTGAGCCCGTGCGTGACCAGGAGCACGTTCGGCGGGAAGTCGGGCCGCTCGAACGCCCTGTACAGCGTCTCCAGGAAGGACCCGATCCGGTCGTAGACGTCGGCCCCGCTCTCCCCCATGGCGAACCGGTAGAAGAAGTGCCCGTAGGAGTCGCGGGCCTTGCGCTGGCGGTGGATGTCCTCCACGTCCTGCCAGTTGCCCCAGTCCTGCTCGCGCAGCCGGGGCTCCTCACGGGCCTGCACCAGCCGCGGGTCGAGCCCGAGCGACCGGTAGGTGCGCCAGGTCCTGCGGTACGGGGACACGAACGCCTGGACGCGCTCCTCGCCGAAGACCGCGCGCAGCTTCACCCCGGCCAGCTCGGCCTGCCTGACGCCCTCGGAGGTGAGGTCGAGGGCGTGGTCGGGGACGCGCTCGTAGATGGTGTCGTCCTCGTTGCCCTGGGACTCGCCGTGGCGGATCAGCACGATACGGCGAGGACGTCCCATGACGATCAGACTAAAGGGCCGGAGGGGGTACCGGCGATCCGGCGCCCGATCGGCGCGCCCGCGCCACCGCGGCCCCCGCCGCCCCTGCCACCTGGGCCGGCACCGCGGCCGTCGCCCCCGCCGCGGCCCACTGCCGGCCCAGGTACGCCAGCCTGGCCGGATCGGAGATCGTACGGACCCCGACCACCAGCCGCTGCGGACCGAACTCGGGCACCAGGGCCCCGACGACGCCGGAGGTGACCGTCGCCACCACGGCCGCGTCCCCGTTGACCTCCGCGAGATTGCCCCAGGTGCCCATCGGCGCCTTCGCGAGCAGGCCCGCCAGGAAGCGGGCGACCTTCGCCACGCCCAGCACGGGGCGCCGCGGGACGCCGGAGCCGCCGCCGTCCGACCAGGCCACGACGTCGTCGGCGAGGAGCACCTCCAGCGCCTCCTGGTCGGCCTCGGTGGCGGCGCGCAGCAGCTCCTGCACGGCGGGCCGGCGGGCCTCCTCGTCGGCCGCCGTGCGCGCGGCCCCCTCGTCCTCCCTGAGCCGCTGCCTGGCCCGGTGCTCCAGGGCGGCGCACCGCGTCTCCGCCAGGCCGAGCACCGCGGCCGAGCCGGCCGGCCCGTACCCGAAGAGCTCCTGCAGGACACTGCAGGCCCGCTCGGCGGGAGGCATGCGTTCGAGCAGGACCAGGCGCGGCATGGACACCGCGGCGCGCAGCGCGGGCGTGCTCAGGGGGCCCAGCGCGCCGCCGGCGGTCAGCACGGGTTCGGGCAGCCAGGGCCCCGGGTGCGCCTCGCGCCGGGGACGGGCGACGTCCGCCCGGTGCAGGACGGCGGCGAAGACGGCGCGCACGAGCGCGTCGAGGTCCGGCGCGCCGCCGTCGGCCGCGGCGCCGTCGGGGCCCGCCGCGAGAACCTCCCGGACGACCTGCTCCGCCGCGGCGGCCGAGCCCAGCATCCGGTAGGCGGCGGCGAACAGCCGCACCGTCTCCGCCTGCCCCTGCCCCTGCGGGCCTTCCGCCGCGGCGCGCGCCCGCGCCGCTGCGCCCGCGGGCTGCGCGGGGATCGCCCCGCCGCCCTCGCCTCTCAGACCGTCCACGCCTCCACCACATCCACCACGTCGCCCGCCACGGACAGCACGTCGGCGTCCAGCTCGGCGCGCTCCGACAGCCGCGTCACCGCGGTCTCCCGGTACTTGCCGCGCTCCGTGGCGGAGTCCCACAAGGAGAGCACCAGGAAATCGCTCCCGGTCCCCTGGCCGAAGACGCCGCGCAGCATCCCGGGCGATCCGGCCATGGCGGGATTCCACACCCTCTGCTGCATCAGCGTGAAGTGCTCGGCACGGTCCGGCCGTACTTTGCACAGGGCCACCCGCAGCAGGTCGGCGTCGGAGAAGAGGGGCTCGAAGCCGACCTTCACGTCCAGCCGGTGCTCGAAGAGCCGCACCGCGAGCATCTCGAAGGTCTCGGCCTGCGCGGCCGCGATCCCGTCGTGCGGGCCGGCCATGAAGGCGTCGTACGAGCGCTGCCCGTCCCAGAAGGCGAAGAGGTGCGCCACCCCGGGCTGGGACCTGCTCCAGCCGCCCCCCTGGCCGCGGAACCCGGGCTGCTCCCGCAGCGCCGCCCACCCGCGCTGACCGTGGTCGAAACCCGGCCGATCGACGACGCCGCAGCGTATCCACTTCACCAACACCGCGCCATCGTAGTGGCGTTGCCAGCGCTCGGTGACCGGAGTCACCTTCGGGCGGCCGGTCTCGGCCCCTGCCGCGCGGCGGTCGGCCGGATCGCGTCCGCCGTGGTGGTCCCGGGGACGCCGACGGCGGGGCCGGGAGACAGCGAGGGGGGCCGTTCACCCGAACGGCCCCCCTCACGGGGTGGATCAGCTGCAGCCGCTGGTGGAGCCGCAGCCCTCGCACAGGTAGCAGCTGCCGGCGCGGCGCATCTTGGTGCCGCAGGAGAAGCACAGCGGGGCGTCGGCGTTCAGGCCGAGCTGGATCTCCAGCAGCTCCGTGGAGTTGTGCGCCTCCTTGGGTGCGGGCACCGCCGCGGCCGGCGTCTCGGCCGGGGCGGGCTTCGCCACCGACAGCGGCTTGGGGGCCTCGGTCTCGCGCGGCGCCGACTGGGCCAGGCCCTCGACGTCGACCTCGTCCTCGGCGACCTCGTAGGAGCCGGTGTCCAGGTGGCGCTGGCGCTCCTCGGCGGAGTGGATGCCCAGGGCGGAGCGCGTCTCGAAGGGCAGGAAGTCCAGCGCGAGCCTGCGGAAGATGTAGTCGACGATCGACTGGGCCATCCGCAGGTCCGGGTCGTCGGTCATACCGGCGGGCTCGAAGCGCATGTTGGTGAACTTCGAGACGTACGTCTCCAGCGGGACGCCGTACTGCATGCCCACCGAGACGGCGATCGAGAAGGCGTCCATCATGCCCGCCAGGGTCGAGCCCTGCTTGGACATCTTCAGGAAGACCTCGCCCAGGCCGTCGTCCGGGTAGGAGTTGGCCGTCATGTAGCCCTCGGCGCCGCCGACCGTGAAGGACGTGGTGATCCCCGGACGGCCCTTGGGCAGCCGCTTGCGGACCGGGCGGTACTCGACGACCTTCTCGACCGCGGGCGCGGCCGACGCGGCGGGAGCCTCGCCGGTCGCCGGGGCCTTGCCGTCGTCCTTCTTCTTCGCCGACAGCGGCTGGCCGACCTTGCAGTTGTCGCGGTAGATGGCGAGCGCCTTCAGACCGAGCTTCCAGCCCTCGTAGTAGACCTCCTCCACCTCCTCGACGGTCGCCGACTCCGGCAGGTTGACGGTCTTGGAGATGGCGCCGGACAGGAACGGCTGGGCCGCCGCCATCATCCGGACGTGGCCCATCGCGGAGATCGCCCGCTCGCCCATGGCGCAGTCGAAGACCTCGTAGTGCTCCTGGCGCAGGCCCGGCGCGTCCAGCACGTTCCCGTGCTCGGCGATGTGGGCGACGATCGCCTCGATCTGCTCTTCCTGGTAACCCAGCCGCCGCAGGGCGGTGGGCACCGTCTGGTTGACGATCTGCATCGAGCCGCCGCCGACCAGCTTCTTGAACTTCACCAGCGCCAGGTCGGGCTCCACACCGGTGGTGTCGCAGTCCATCATCAGGCCGATGGTGCCGGTGGGGGCCAGCACGGACGCCTGGGCGTTGCGGAAGCCGTTCTTCTCGCCGAGCCGGATCACGTCCTGCCACGCCTCGGTCGCCGCCGCCCACACCGGGGTGTCCAGGTCGTCCGCGCGGTCGGCCGTGCTGTTGGCGTCGGCGTGCTGCTTCATGACGCGCTTGTGGGCCTCGGCGTTGCGCGCGTACCCGTCGTAGGGGCCGACGACGGCGGCCAGTTCCGCGGAGCGCTTGTACGACGTGCCGGTCATCAGCGAGGTGATGGCGCCGGCCAGGGCGCGGCCGCCGTCGGAGTCGTACGCGTGGCCGGTCGCCATCAGCAGCGCGCCCAGGTTGGCGTAGCCGATGCCGAGCTGGCGGAAGGCCCGGGTGGTCTCGCCGATCTTCTCGGTCGGGAAGTCGGCGAAGCAGATGGAGATGTCCATCGCCGTGATGACCAGCTCGACGACCTTCGCGAACCGCTCGGCCTCGAAGGACTGGTGGCCCTTGCCGTCGTCCCGCAGGAACTTCAGCAGGTTCAGGGAGGCGAGGTTGCAGCTGGAGTTGTCCAGGTGCATGTACTCGCTGCAGGGGTTCGAGGCGGTGATCCTGCCGGTCTCCGGCGAGGTGTGCCACAGGTTGATCGTGTCGTCGTACTGGATGCCCGGGTCGGCGCACGCCCAGGCGGCCTCGGCCAGCTTGCGGAACAGCGCCCGCGCCTCGACCTCCTCCATGACCTCGCCGGTCATCCGCGCCCGCAGGCCGAACTTCGAGCCCGACTCGTACGCCTTCATGAACTCGTCGTTCACGCGCACGGAGTTGTTGGCGTTCTGGTACTGCACGGACGTGATGTCGTCGCCGCCCAGGTCCATGTCGAAGCCGGCGTCGCGCAGCGCGCGGACCTTCGCCTCTTCCTTGACCTTGGTCTCGATGAACGCCTCGACGTCCGGGTGGTCGACGTCGAGGACGACCATCTTGGCGGCGCGGCGGGTGGCGCCGCCCGACTTGATGGTGCCCGCGGAGGCGTCGGCGCCGCGCATGAAGGAGACCGGGCCCGAGGCGTTGCCGCCGGAGGACAGCAGCTCCTTGGAGGAGCGGATCCGGGAGAGGTTCAGGCCGGCCCCTGAGCCGCCCTTGAAGATCATGCCCTCTTCCTTGTACCAGTCGAGGATCGACTCCATGGAGTCGTCGACGGACAGGATGAAGCACGCGGAGACCTGCTGCGGCTGCGCGGTGCCCACGTTGAACCACACCGGGGAGTTGAAGCTGAACACCTGGTGCAGCAGCGCGTACGCCAGCTCGTGCTCGAAGGTCTCGGCCTCGGCGGGGGAGGCGAAGTAGCCGTGCTCCTCGCCCGCCCTGCGGTAGGTCAGCACGACGCGGTCGATGAGCTGCCGCAGGCTCTGCTCGCGCTGCGGACTGCCGACCGCGCCGCGGAAGTACTTGCTCGTGACGATGTTGACGGCGTTCACCGACCAGAAGTCGGGGAACTCCACGCCGCGCTGCTCGAAGTTGATCGAGCCGTCGCGCCAGTTCGTCATGACGACGTCGCGGCGCTCCCAGGTCACCTCGTCGTACGGGTGCACGCCCGGAGTGGTGTGGATGCGCTCGATGCGCAGCCCCTTGGCCGCCTTCGACCCCTTGGTCCGCGCAGTGCGCGCCGGGCCGCTCGTCGTCTCTGTCATGCCGCCTCCCTGTACGGGCGAAAACGCCCAGATGTGCCCGGTTCTTCCCCGTGGCACGGTGATGTCTGCCGCCTCGGCGCCGCCTGGGCGCTCCGGCAAGTCCATGTCCCCTCGGGGACGCCTCGCGCCGCTGGGATCAGTCCGCGGCGGCCGCGGGCGCGGGGACCCCGAGGTCCTCGTCGAGCCCGCCGGGGGTCTTGGGTGGGAGCTGCTCGCGCAGCTCCGTGATGGCCGTCTCGAAGTCCTCGAGCGAGTCGAACGCGCGGTACACCGAGGCGAACCGCAGATACGCGACCAGGTCGAGGTCCTGAAGCGGGCCGAGTATGGCCAGCCCCACGTCGTGGGTCGACAGTTCGGCGCTGCCGGTCGCCCTGACCGCCTCCTCGACGCGCTGCCCGAGCTGGGCGAGCGCGTCCTCGGTGACGGGACGCCCCTGGCATGCCTTGCGGACGCCGGCGATGACCTTGTTGCGGCTGAAGGGCTCGGTCACGCCGCTGCGCTTGATCACCATCAGGGTCGCGGTCTCGACCGTGGTGAAGCGCCGGTTGCAGTCCGGGCACTGGCGGCGGCGGCGGATCGAGGCTCCGTCGTCGGTGGTGCGGCTGTCCACGACACGGCTGTCGGGGTGCCGGCAGAAGGGGCAGTGCACGGTCTTCCGCTCCCTTCCTCACCCGGGGGTGAGCGCATGACGAAACGCTTCAGCAGGGCCTGCGCAGGTCATGGCCGACCGGAGGAACCCGACCAACTGCCACTTCTACGACCACAACTTGTGGTGCCCGGGTCCCATCTAACCACTAGATGTGGGGTCCGCGTACAAGGGCCCCCCGACTGCGTGTCGCGACTTTCGCGCGTCGCGGGCCGCCGGGCGAGGCGCGTGCACGCACCGGGCTCGCGACGTCTCGCAGCGTAGGCGAGCGCCGGATGGAGCGCTTCCGCGAACACGCCGCGAGCGCCGGTGACAGACTGGGCGCCGTCGCCCGCGGGGGCCTCTCGCAGACCCGTCGCAGGCCCTCTTGAGGACCTCTCGGCGGCCTCTCGCAGGCCTCTCGCAGCCCTCTCGGAGGAAATCCGGCAATCGAACTTCCATTCGATCAATACACCCGGTACCTTGATCACGTCAGCGGATTTATGCAAATTCACTCGAACGTGTGTTTGGCGCAACCTTTCGAAACCCACTACCGTTGTACTAACTGCCCGTGCCGCGAGCGGGCCGACCGCAGTCCATGCGGTGGAGAACATCTCGAAAAGGGGCCGCCGTGACCACCGCCGCAGAGAGCGCCACAGCCACACTGACCGCCCAAGACCGCTCCCCGGATCGAATCGGCACGTTGGACGTGATGAACGAAGACAGCGCACCCAAGCCCGCACGCGCGCTTCCCGGACGCCCCCCGGGTATTCGCGCGGACAGCTCGGGACTCACCGAGCGCCAGCGCCGCGTTATCGAGGTCATCAGGGACTCGGTGCAGCGGCGCGGATATCCGCCGTCCATGCGCGAGATCGGCCAGGCCGTCGGCCTGTCCAGCACCTCTTCGGTCGCGCACCAGCTGATGGCGTTGGAGCGCAAGGGCTTCCTGCGCCGCGACCCGCACCGCCCGCGCGCCTACGAGGTGCGCGCCTCGGACGCCGGCCACCCGCAGCCGACCGACACCACGGGCAAGCCCTCGGCCTCCTATGTGCCGCTGGTCGGTCGCATCGCGGCCGGCGGTCCGATCCTGGCCGAGGAGTCCGTCGAGGACGTCTTCCCGCTGCCGCGTCAGCTGGTGGGCGACGGTGAGCTGTTCGTCCTCAAGGTGGTCGGCGACTCGATGATCGAGGCCGCGATCTGCGACGGCGACTGGGTGACGGTACGCCGCCAGCCCGTCGCGGAGAACGGCGACATCGTCGCCGCGATGCTCGACGGCGAGGCGACCGTCAAGCGCTTCAAGCGGGACAACGGGCATGTGTGGCTGCTTCCGCACAACGCCGCCTACCAGCCCATCGCGGGTGACGAGGCCACCATCCTCGGCAAGGTCGTGGCGGTGCTGCGCCGGGTCTGACGCCCTCGCCGCCGCTTCACCTCGGCTGCCGCCACCCCTCGGCAGCCGAGGACCCACGAGCCCCGGACCACCGCATGGTGACCGGGGCTCCGCCGTGTCGCCGCCGCACACACCGCGGGCCGGCCTGCGCCCTCCCCAGGCCCGCTCCAGGCCCCGCAGGCCCCGTGCCCCAGGTCCCTGGCGCAGGCCGATTGGCACAGGACACGGGGCTGGCGGCTGGGGGCCGGTGGGTGGCCGGTGGGCTCGGGGGGCCGGTGGGCTCAGACGGTGGCCGCGGCGTCGATCGCCGCCAGCGACTTCCGCACCTGGTTGCGGTCCGTCGTGTACCAGAACCCGGGCATCGAGGCCCGCAGGAAGCTGCCGTAGCGCGCGTTCGCCAGCCGCGGGTCGAGGACGGCGACCACTCCGCGGTCGGCGGCGGCGCGGATCAGCCGCCCCGCGCCCTGGGCCATCAGCAGGGCGGCGTGGGTGGCCGCCACGGCCATGAAACCGTTGCCCCCGTGCTCCTCGACGGACTTCTGCCGCGCGCTCATCAGCGGGTCGTCCGGGCGCGGGAAGGGGATGCGGTCCATGACGACCAGCTGGCAGTTCACGCCGGGCACGTCGACGCCCTGCCACAGCGACAGCGTCCCGAACAGACACGTCCTGGCGTCCTGCGCGAAGGTCTTGATCAGCTCGCCCAGGGTCTCCTCGCCCTGCAGGAGCACGGGATGCTCCAGCCGCCCGCGCATCGCCTCGGCGGCGGCCTGCGCGCCTCGCATGGAGGAGAACAGCCCGAGCGTGCGGCCCCCCGCCGCCTCGATCAGCTCGGCGAGTTCGTCCAGCATGTCCTCGCGGCTGGCGTCCCGGCCGGGCTGGGCGAGGTGCCTGGCCACGTAGAGGATGCCCTGCCGGGGGTAGTCGAAGGGCGATCCCACGTCGAGGCCCTTCCAGACCGGCACGTCCTCGCCCTCGGTTCCCTCGGCCGACAGCCCCAGTGAGGCGGCTACGCCGTTGAAGTCGCCGCCGAGCCTGAGGGTGGCGGAGGTCAGCACGACGGACCGCTCGGTGAACAGCTTCTCGCGCAGCAGCCCGGACACGCTCAGCGGCGCCACCCTCAGGGACGCCCCGAAGCGGTCGTGCCGCTCGCACCACACCACGTCGTACTCCGAACCCTGCACCAGGCGTTCCGCTACCTCGTGGACGTGCTCGACGGAGGCGAGGGCCTGCTTGCGGACCGCGTCCTCGTCCTGCACCGACTTGTCGCGGGTGTCGCCGAGCGCGGTGATCACCTGGCGGCAGGCGTCGCGCAACGCGGCCAGCGTGTAGCCGAGGTCCTCCGGGATCTCCTCCAGCCGGCCCGGCAGCGCGAGCTCCATGACCCGCTCGAAGCCCTCGCCCGCGCTCAGCAGGGCGTCGGCTGCCTTCTCGTTCACCAGTCTGGAGGCGCGCTTGACCGCGCGGTTGACGCCGATCGGGGAGAGCTCGCCGGTCGCGACGCCGGTGACGCGGGAGACCAGTTCGTGGGCCTCGTCGACGATCAGCACCTCGTGGCTCGGCAGCACCGGCGCGCCCTCGATGGCGTCGATGGCGAGCAGGGCGTGGTTGGTGACCACCACGTCGGCGAGCTTCGCGCGCTCACGGGCCGCCTCGGCGAAGCACTCCGCTCCGTAGGCGCACTTGGTGGCGCCCAGGCACTCCCGGGAGGTGACCGCGACCTGGCTCCAGGCGCGGTCGGAGACGCCGGGGGTCAGGCCGTCGCGGTCGCCGGTCTCGGTCTCGTCCGCCCAGTCGCGCAGCCGCAGCAGGTCCTTGCCGAGCTTGCTGGTCGGCGCCGCGGCCTCGAAGGGGTCGAAGAGGCCGTCCTCCTCGTCCTGCGGCACCCCCTCGTGGAGCCGGTGCAGGCACAGGTAGTTGGAGCGGCCCTTGAGCATGGCGTACTGCGGCTCGCGGCGCAGCAGCGGTTTCAGCGCCTCCACGGTGCGCGGCAGGTCCCGCTCCACCAGCTGCCGCTGCAGCGCGAGGGTCGCGGTCGCCACCACGACCCGCTCGCCGTGCGCGAGCGCGGGGACCAGGTATCCGAGGGACTTTCCGGTGCCGGTGCCCGCCTGGACGAGCAGATGGGACTGGTCGTCGACGGCGGCTTCGACGGCTCGGGCCATGGTGACCTGCCCGTCCCGCTCCACCCCGCCGACGGCGGAGACGGCGGCGTGCAGCAGGTCGGTGAGTTCTGGTGGGCCCTGCACCGCGGTCGCCGGCGGCAGGGGGCTGGTCGTGGCGTCCATAGGGGGGCCAGCCTACGGCGGCCCACTGACAACCCCGTCCCCTTCCCGGCGGGCGAACCGATACGGCACCGGTTTCGGGCGGGAAAGAGCACGGTCCGGCCGGGCCCGACCGTTCCCGGGGCCGGTCCGCCCGGCCGGTGCTAGCTTCTGGCCGTATGCGGCGTGAGAGCCGTGCGACGCCGCGGGTCCCGCACGGGGGGCGCGGCGGCGGGGGCGAGTGATTGAGGACGGGGTGTCGGAGGAGATCGGCGTCGGTACGGTCCTGCGGGGCCGCTACCGGCTGGAGGAGGTCCTCGGCGGCGGCGGTTTCGGCCGGGTGTTCGCCGCGCAGGACACGCAGCTCGGGCGCCGGGTCGCGGTCAAGGTGCTGACGCTGCGCGCCGAGTGGGCGGACGGCGAGCGCGTCGAGCGGCAGGGCCGCTTCCGCCGCGAGGCGTTCGCCGCGGCCGCGCTCAGCCATCCCAACGTGGCCGTCGTCCACGACGCGGGCGAGCACGCCGGCCGGCCGTTCATGGTGATGGAACTGCTGCGCGGCAGCGATCTGGGCCGCGTGCTGCTGGCGCGCGGCGGCCTGCCGGTCGCCGAGGTCGTCGCCTACGGCGCGCAGATCTGCGCGGGGCTCCAGCACGCCCACGAGCACGGCCTGGTGCACCGCGACATCAAGCCGGAGAATCTGATGCTGCTCCCGGACGGTGTGGTGAAGATCTGCGACTTCGGGCTGGTCTCGCAGCGGGACTCCACGCTGACCCGCTACACCGACCCCGCCAAGGTGCTCGGCTCCCCCGCCTACTTCTCGCCCGAGCAGGCGCAGGGCAGGACCGTCACCGGGCAGTCCGACCTGTACGCGGTGGGCTGCGTGCTGTACGCGCTGCTCGCCGAGGAGCCGCCGTTCTCCTCCGACTCCTTCGTGGGTTTCGCCTACCTCCACGTGCACGGGGTGCCTGAGCGCATCGAGCGCCGCCGACCCGACGTCCCGCCGGAACTCGCCCGGCTGCTGCACCAGCTGCTCGCCAAGGAGCCCCGGGAGCGGCCCTCGGGCGCCGGTGAGGCGGCCGCCAGGCTGCGGGCCCTGCTGCCTCCCGCAGGGGGCGCGCCGCCCAGCCCCACGGCCCTGGAACAGCGCTCACGGCAGCTGCTGTGGACGCTGCTGGAGGAGGGCGAGGGTCTGCTGCGGGCCGGCCGCCACACGGACGCGGAGAGCCGCTACTGGGAGGCGCTCCAGCAGGTGCTGCGGCAGGGCGCGGAGGGCGAGCCGGCGTCCTTTGCGGCGCTGTTCGGCCGGGTGAGGGCGCTGGAGGGCCTGAACGGCACTCCGGCGGTGGCGCGGCGGCTGCGGGAGCTGGCCGTGGAGACCGCCTCCTCGCTGGGCGCGGGGCATCCGCTGGCGCGCTGCGTCGCCGCCTATGCGGCGGCGCGGGCCGGGGCGCCCGGTGCGTCCGCTCCCGGCACGGACGGGCCCCGCCCCGGCTCGGCCTTCCCGGACGGTCACGCCGGGCCCTCCTAGGGCATGATGCGGATGGTGACGTCAGCGGCCAGCCGCACCTTGTCGCCGGGCCGCAGCGACGCGCGCTCCCTCGCCGTCAGCCGGTAGCCGTGCACGAACGTCCCGTTCGTGGAGCCCTCGTCGACGATCCAGGCCGAGCCGTCGAGCTCCACGCCCACCGTGGCGTGCAGCCGCGAGAGGTTGTCGTGGGCGGCGAGGAAGGCCACCGCGGGGCAGAACTGCGGCTCGCGGCCCAGCCTGATCTGCTCGCCGAGCTGGACGGCGACGATCTCACCACTGGGGAAGCTGAGCCGCAGGGCGCGTGCGGGGGCGTCCCTGCGCGTCTTGGCGGAGCGGGGCAGGGCGCCGGGGATGACGTTGATGATCCTGGTGTGCTCCGAGTCGGCGGCGGCCGCACCCTGCCCGGCCTGCGGCAGCGCGTCCGTCGCGTCGGGGTCGCCGCCTGCCCGCGCGTTCGGGCCCACCGGGCCCGCGGCCGGCCCCCGTGCGGCGGGCATCAGCGCGAACGGGACGAAGCACCCCCGGCACACCAGCTGGCCGGCCTGGGCGCCGGTCGTGCCGCACTCCGGGCAGGTCCCGGCGTCTGCCTGCGCGCGCATTCCGCCCCCCTTGCGTCCTTCCGTCCGGCCGCCCGGCCATCGTATCGGCCGGTCAGGGGGTGTGCAGCGGGTTGGGCACGCTGCCGTGGACGGCGGCGTGCGGGCGCTGCGCCCGGTCGCGGTATCCGTCGAGGTGCAGGCGGTTGCGGTTCAGGCACAGCCGCGCGATCCGCGCGGTGAGCAGGTCGAAGAGCGCGAACCGTTCCTTCAGCTCGGGAAAGCGGTCCTGGTGGCGGATGATCGCCTCCCGTACCAGCGCCCAGAAATCGCTTTCCGGCACGCCGAGTTGACGCTCGCACAGCGGCGCCAGATAGCGCAGCACTCCGACGAACAACCCCGAATGGATGAACTGCGGCAGGAATGCGGCCGGCTCGGTCAGCAGCACGGCACGAACGTCCGGCGGCATGCTGCGGTGTTCCGGCAGGGGTTCCGCCGAGACGTTGACGTCGTCGACGAAGTCCTTCACCGCGAGCCGCACCGGGACGTCGTGTTCGTCGAAGACCACGATGGCGTTCTCACCGTGCGGGGAGAACACCGTGCCATAGCGGTAGAGGAAGTGCAGCAGCGGCGGGAGCACCGCCGCGAACAGGTGCCGCAGCCATACCCGTGCGTCGAGTCCGGAGCGTTCGACGAGTTCCGCGGTGAACGCGCGGCCCGCGGGATCGGTGTGCAGGAGCGCGGCCAGCGTGCGCGGACGCTCGCCGGGGTCCAGATAGGCGGCGAGCGGCTCGCGCCAGATACAGCCGAGCAGTTCGCGGTACTGGTAGGGAACGGTGGGCAGCTGGTCGTACTGCGGGTGGGCGACGGTCACCGAGGCGACCTCGCCGAGCAGGATCACCCGGGCCTCGTCCCGCAGGAACCTGTCGTGGTCGCGCAGCCCGTGCACCCATGCCGTGACGGCCGGTGCGGCGAGGGTGCGCTCGGTGGGCAGGCCGCGCCAGACCAGGGTGTTCAGCACCGACAGCGGCAGTTTCACGGTGCGGCGGTTCGGGCGGCTGGCGTTGAGGAAGGTCCGCACGGACTGCTGCGGCAGCCGCAGGTCGTTGTCGGTGGTGAGGTGCATGATGGTGCCGTCGGCGATCGCGGGGGCGAACAGCGGCGCGACGACCTGGTCCCACTGCCACGGGTGCACCGGCAGCAGCAGGTAGTCGCGCGGGTCACGGTGCCGGTCGGCGATGGCGTGCCGGAAGGTCTCCAGCACGGCGGGGGCGAGTTCCTCCGCGTAGAGGAGTTCGGGGGTGGTGACGGTGCCGGTGCCGCGGAAGGCCGCGAGGTCGCGGTGGACGGCGATCCAGGGCAGCCGGACGGGTCTGCGGGCCTCCGGCGCCCAGCGGGCGGCGTCCGCGTCCGAGAACCCGATACGCCCCTTGTTCGCCACGAGCCAGGGGTGGCCGGTCTGGTGCCCTTCGAGTTCGGCGTAGTCCAGGTCGGCGAGTTCGGCTGCGGTCAGCGCCCCGGCGTCCAGTCGCAGGTCCGCGCTCAGCGTCGCGAGCAGCTCCCTGATCAGGTGGCCCGTGGTGTCGCCGGTGAGCCCCAGCACGGTCTCGTGGCCGTGGGCGAGGAAGTGCAGCGGATCGCCGGTGGGGGTGATGCTGTCCGCCTCCACCTGCCAGCTCCCGTACGCGCCCCGTCGCGCGCGGAAGCGGTAGGTGGTCGCGTCGTCGAGCGCGATCCGGTACGCGCCGGGTCCCGCGTCCGGGTCCGGCTCGGGCTCGATCACCTCCTCGTACGCGAACTCGGCGAGCATCTTGGCCAGCAGGCGGCGGGATGCGTGCTGCCAGCCGGCGGAGTCGGTCGGCGGGACGGGGGCGATCACGGTGGGCTCCTGAGGCGGTCGTTCCGAGGCAGTGGTTTCAGAGGCGATGGCGCAGCGCTCGGTCGCGGATCATCAGCGCGGCGCGCTTGCCCGGCAGTTCGAGCTCCAGGCAGAGGCGGAAACCGGCGGTGAGGAAGGCGGCGACGGAAGGAGTGTTGCGCAGGTCGGGTTCGGCGACGACCCGGGTGCAGCCGGGCCGGTTGTCCAGCACCAGGTCGGAGACGGCTCGCAGCAGGGTGCCGCCGAGGCCGCGGGCGCGGTCGGCGACGCCGCCGACGAGCAGGTGGACGCCGGTGTCGTGGGGCCTGGCCGGGTAGTGCCGGGCGAGCGGGTCGAGGTCGGCGCGGTAGAGCTCCCAGTAGCTCATCGGCACGCCGTCCAGGACGCCGAGGCACGGCACGCTGCGCCCGTCGCCGTCGAGCTGCGACCGCAGGTGCCGGTCGGTGACCTCCGGGTCCCCCGCCAGCTCCCAGAACTCGGCGACGGCCGGATCGTTCATCCACCGCGCGATCAGGTCGAGGTCGCGGTCCGGTTCGACCGGGAGGAGCCGGAAACTGCCGGCGGGTGTGGCAGCCGCGGGCCAGTCGGCGAGCCGGTCGAGCAGGTCCGAGTGGTCGGCCGGGTCCGGCCGGCGCGGCATGTCGGGCGGCCCGGCGGCGGCCACGGCCGGGCCCGCGCCGGCGGTCCGTGCCGCGGTCTGCTCGGCGGCCCCTTCCGCGCTCTGCCCGGCAGTCGGCCCGGTGGTCCGCTCGGCGCCTTCTCCGGCGGCCGAGAGCGGCATGGCGGCGAAGAGGGCGATGACCTCGGGGGGCAGTTTCAGGTCGAGGGTGTCCTCGGTGCTGGGGTCTGCGGACGGCATCGGACCTCCTTCCTCTTCTCGGCGGCGGGCGGGCGGCCGCTCAGCACGCGGTCGGGGCGGTCAGGGCCGCCGGCCCCGCGGGGTCGGTGGTGGCGGGCGGGGGCGCTGGCGCGGCGGCGGGCGCGGCCGGTTCCGCCGCGAGCACCGGATTGGCGATGGTGACGTACACGGACTGGGTGTCGACCGGGCCGACGAGTTCGTCCATGCCGTGCAGGCGGGTGAGCAGGTTGGCCTTGCAGCGCAGTTCGGGGCTCGTGAGCAGCCGCTCCGGGAGCCCGCTGCCGTGGCCCGTGGCGGTGCCGAGGAACCGCCTGAAGGCGGCCAGCAGCACTTCTTCCGCGACCAGCTCCTGGGAGCCGAAGGCGCCGATCAGCCCGAGCACGTTGTTGATGCCGAGGTAGTAGGCGAACCGCTCGTCGGCGACCTCGTCCGCGACGAAGGTGTCGCTGGCGGCTCCGATGCCGGGCAGGCGCCGTTCGAGGTCGGCGCGGCGGGACTCCCGGAAGTAGTAGCCCTGGTTGTCGCGGTAGCGTCCGCCGCGCGGCCAGCCCTCGGCGTCGAGCAGGACGAGCGTGTTCTGCTGGTGGGCTTCCAGGGCGACGCCGGCCTGCCCGTCGAGCCAGAGCACCGGCCGGACCACCGCGTCCAGATACCGCAGGAACCACTCGGTGGCGACGGCCGCGGCGGACCTGCCGGTGCGCTCGGCGAGGCGGTCGACGAGCACCGCGAGGTGCGAGCGCAGGGCCGGGGCGGGCAGCTCCGGCCAGGCCCGCGGCGAGGTGAGCCCGGCCAGGCAGTGCACCTGGTCGCCGAGGCCGAACGGGCTGTGCCGGAGCACCACGTCGAGCCCCTGCACGGGCCGGCCGTCCGGGCCGTCCACCCCGAGCCAGGCCGGGTCGCGCACGATGTCGAAGCCGGGATGGACGGCATGCCACTGTGCGGCCAGGCCGCTGCGCAGCAGCCGGTGCACCTCGGTGCCGCGCAGCAGCTCCTTGCGGAGGTTCTCGCGGCGGGAGTTGGTGATCCTCAGGCCGAGCGACAGTTTGAGCATCGCCGGGGCGCCGGCCCGGTAGACGGTGCGGACCGAGGACGTGGGGTGCCAGGGGTCGCCGAGCGTGCCGAGGTCGTGCAGCAGCCCCGCGTCGAAGAGCGCCCGCACGGCCGGCCGGTGACGGATGTCGCCGGCCTGCCAGGGGTGCAGCGGCAGCGGCGCGGTACCGTCGGGCAGCGCGAGTCCGGGGCCTGCCAGCGCGGTCAGCAGGGTGGCGGCCGGCACCGTACGCCCCCGCTCGGTCCACGCGGAGTCGTCGGCCAGCACCGCGCGGTCCACGGCGAGCCAGTGCAGCGGGAAACGGCCGTGCAGTTCGGGCGAGTAGGCGCGGCTCTCGGCGTCTGAGAGGCCCTCGCGTCCCTTGGGCGCGGGATGCAGCGGGTGGCCGAGGAGCAGCGCCTGCTCGGTGTCCAGGAAGGGCAGCTCCGGTTCGGCCGGTCCCGGGCGCCGGCGGCGCTCGGCGACGAAGACCGCGGTGCGCCGTACCGAGTCGGCCACCCGCCCGACCAGGTCGGCGCCTTCCGCACCGTCGCCGCCGCCCTCCCTGACCAGCAGCGCGGCCAGTTCGACGGCGGTCAGCGGACGGCGCGTCGCGCCATCGGACGGTGCGGGGGCGCCGAGAGCGTCGGCCGGGCCGGCCGCGTCGCCGGGAGCGGCAGTGCTCGGGCCCGAGGCGCTCGGGCCGACCGGGCTCGGGCCGGCGCCGACGCGGACCGGTCCGAAGCGGTGGTGGCCGGTGGCCGACCAGTGCCGGACGGCCGTCCACACGGCGGTTCCCGAGGCCGGTAGCGCCATCCGCAGCGTCCCGTCGGCCGGACGGCCGACTCCGGTCTCGCGCACCCAGCAGCGCAGCAGCGCCTCGGCGCCGGCCGCGTCGGCGACGCCGTAGGGCTCGTGGTGCGTCAGCGGGTCGGGGGCGGGGTCGGCGGTGCGGGTGCGCTGCGCGGGCACCGCGCCCTCGGGGGGCGCGGCAGGGGCGGCACTCGGTGCGGTCATGCCGGAAGCTCCACTGGTCGGTTCGGTCGGCCGGCTGCCGGGCTGCTCGCCGGCCGGGGTCATACGGCGCCTCGGCGAGGCGCGGCGCCGGACGCGCCGGCCGGGGCGCAGGTGGCGTCCAGCGGCAAGCCGCTGGACGCCGGGGGCCCGGTGTACCCGCCGGTGGGCGGCGGCCCGGCGTGGGTGCCCGTACGGCCGCCGGGGTGGCTGCCTGTGCGGGTGCCGGCGGCGGCCTCGATGGCGTCGCCCAGCCGTTCGAGCACCGCCTCGGCCTGCTCGTCGGTGATCGTCAGCGGCGGCAGCAGCCGTACCACCGCGGCGTGGCGGCCGCCGAGTTCGACGATCAGGCCGCGGCGCAGCGCTTCGTGCCGGACCCGGGCGGCCAGTGCCGGCGCGGCCGGGAGGGCGCCGTAGTCGTCGGGTTCGGCCTCGGTGTCGACGAGTTCCACACCGATCATCAGGCCGCGTCCTCTGACGTCGCCGACGCACGCGTGGTGGGCGGCGAGCCCGCGCAGGCGGCCGAGCATCCGCGCGCCGAGTGCCTCCGCGCGTTCGTGCAGGGCGTTGCGCCGCACGTACCGCAGCGTCGCGGTGCCGGCGGCCATGGCCAGCTGGTTGCCGCGGAAGGTGCCGGCGTGCGCGCCGGGCTGCCAGACGTCGAGCTCCTCGCGGTAGACGATCACGGCCAGCGGGAGGCTGCCGCCGATCGCCTTGGAGAGCACCATGACGTCCGGCACCACGCCGCTGCGTTCCACCGCCCAGAAGGTGCCGGTGCGGCCGACCCCGGTCTGCACCTCGTCGGCGATCAGGGGGATGCCGCGCGCCGCGGTGATCTCGCGCATCCTGCGCATCCAGGCGTCGGGCGCCGGGATGACCCCGCCCTCGCCCTGCACCGGCTCCAGCAGCATCGCCGCCGGCGGCTGCACCCCGCCCTTGGGGTCGTCCAGCAGGTGCGCGGTCCACCGTGCGGACAGCTCCGCTCCCCGGTCGCCGCCGGTGCCGAACGGGCACCGGTAGTCGTACGGATAGGGCAGGCGGGTGACGCGCGCGTCCGCCTCGCCGACCATGGCGCGCAGGAAGTTGTCGCCCGTGGCGGCGAGCGCCCCCGCGGTCATGCCGTGGTAGGCGCCGGAGAAGGCCAGCAGTCCGGCGCGTCCGGTGGCCGCCCTGGTGAGCTTGACGGCCGCCTCGACGGCGTCGGTGCCGGCCGGCCCGCAGAACTGGATGCGCCCGTGCTCGGCCAGTTCCCGCGGCAGCGTCTCGAACAGGGCGGTGGTGAACTCGTCCTTCACCGGTGTGGCGAGGTCCAGCACATGCAGCGGCGCCCCGGAGTCCAGCACGCCTCTGATGGCTTCGAGCACGACCGGGTGGTTGTGGCCCAGGGCGAGGGTGCCCGCCCCTGACAGGCAGTCGAGGTAGCGGCGGCCGTCGGCGCCCTCCACCGTCATGCCGCGGGCGCGCACCGGCACCACGGGCAGCGACCGCGCGTAGGTGCGGGCCGCGGACTCGCGCTGCGCCTGCCGGCGGAGGATCTCCTCGCCCGTGCCGAAGTCGTCGGCCGCTGCCGCCGGTTGTCCCGGCGCGCTGGAAATGGCCGCCACGTGTTCTCTCCTCCGGATCGCTTTCCCGTCGCCTCGTCCCCCGTCCGTACTAACGACGCGGTGACGAACCGATCACGGTCGGTCGCGAGAACTTTCCGTACGGAACCGCACTCAGCTCCCCGGCCGTCCCTGGGTCCGACGCAGAAGGAAGCGGGCGCGGAGCGCCGCGCCGTATCCCAGGGGGCCCGGCCATGCCGTTCACACACCGCCGCGGACGCCGGGCACCGGCGGTCGCGGTCGCCGTCGCGGTACTGCTCACCGGCACGGTCGCCGCCTGCGGCAGCTCCGGCGGCGCGCATCCTGAGCCCACGACGCCGAAACCGGCCTCCCGGGCGACCTCGGGACCGTCCGCGGCGGCCGATGCCCACCGCCTCGGGGTTCCCCGCCTGCCGGCCTCCCTGCCCACCAGCGCGCAGGACCTGAAGAAGTGGGAGCGGGCCTACCGTGACGGCGGCTGGCAGGACTGGGACCGGGCGACCTGGCTGCGCAGGGCGAAGGACTTCGTCAACCCGGTGGTCGACGGCCTGTGGAGCGACGACCGCATGAAGGCCGCCGACCAGGGCGACAAGCAGGTGCCGGCGGACCTGGGGGCCGACCGCGGCAGCACCGACCCGGAACCCGCTCCGGTCCCGGCCCGCCAGGTCACACCGCCCTACCACACCGGCGCGGCAGCGGTCGGGAAGCTGTTCTTCGACGGCCCGCAAGGGGCTCTCGTCTGTTCGGCGACGGTCGTGCAGGACCCCGCGCACCTCGGCAGATCGAACCTGGTCTGGACGGCCGGGCACTGCGTCCACGCCGGCAGGGACGGCGGCTGGTACCGCAACATCGCCTTCGTGCCCGACTACGACGACGCCGGTCGCAGCGCGGCGCAGCTCAAGGGCGCGTCCCGGGAAGCGCTGGCACCCTACGGCGTGTACTGGGTCGACTGGGCGAGCACCCCCGAGCAGTGGATCGCCTCGGGCTCGGAGCAGGGCGGCAGCGGGTCCGTGTACGACTTCGCGGTGCTGCACGTGACCCCGGAGAAGGGCGGCAGGTCGCTGGAGGAGGCGGTCGGGACGGCCATGCCGGTCTGGTTCGACGCACCGCCGATGCGGCAGATCGGCGTGATGGAGGCGTGGGGGTATCCGGCGGCACTGCCGTACGACGGGCAGCGGATGTACGTCTGTGCGGGCCGGCCTGGACGGCTGTCGCTGGACGGGCGGGACCCGGCGGCGTACCGCATCGGCTGCACGATGACCGGCGGCGCGTCGGGCGGCGGCTGGTTCGCCTCCCGGCCCGACGGCAGCACCGCGCTCGTCAGCGACACCTCGATCGGCACGCAGACCCACGTCTGGATCGCCGGGCCGCGGCTGGGACCTGACGCGAAGAAGGTGTTCGACGCGGTCAGCGCGCGGTTCCGCTGACCGTGCCGCGCGGATCGCTCCGCCCGGATCCCGCCGCCGGACCGGAGCGGACCGCGGACGGGTAAGGACCGGCCTCCCATGGAGGCCGGTCCTTACCCACGCGACGCGCGCACTTGCCGCGCCGAGGCGCCTCAGGGCGCCGTTCGGCGGGTCAGTGCCGGGCTGCGAGGGTGAACGGGGCGAGTTCCGCCGCCAGTTCCTCGTGCACCCGCACCTTGAGGAGGGTGCCCTCGCCGGTGTGCTCCTCGGAGAGCACCTCTCCCCCGGCATGCACCCGGGAGACCAGGCCGCCGTGGGTGTACGGCACCAGGGCCTCCACCTCGACGTCCGGGCGCGGCAGCTCCTCGTCGATCAGTTCCAGCAGTTCGTCGATGCCCAGCCCGCTGCGCGCCGAGACCACGATGGCGTGCTTCTCGTTGCGCAGCAGCCGCTGCAGCACGAGCGGGTCGGCCGCGTCCGCCTTGTTGACGACCACGATCTCGGGCACGTCGAGCGCGCCCACGTCGCGGAACACCTCGCGGACCGCCGCCAGCTGCTCCTCCGGCACCGGGTGCGAGCCGTCCACCACGTGCAGGATCAGGTCGGCCTCGCCGACCTCCTCCATGGTGGAGCGGAACGCCTCGACCAGGTGGTGCGGCAGGTGCCGGACGAAGCCGACGGTGTCGGTCAGCGTGTACAGCCGCCCGGTGGGCGTCTCGGCCCGGCGCACGGTCGGGTCCAGGGTGGCGAACAGCGCGTTCTCCACCAGGACTCCGGCGCCGGTGAGGCGGTTGAGCAGCGAGGACTTGCCCGCGTTGGTGTAGCCGGCGATCGCCACCGACGGCACCTTGTGGCGCCTGCGCTCCTGCCGCTTGAGGTCGCGGCTGGTCTTCATGTCCGCGATCTCACGGCGCATCTTGGCCATCTTCTCGCGGATGCGCCGGCGGTCGGTCTCGATCTTGGTCTCACCGGGACCGCGAGTGGCCATACCGCCGCCCGAGGAGCCGGAGCCACCGCCACCCATCTGCCGGGACAGCGACTGGCCCCAGCCGCGCAGCCTCGGCAGCATGTACTGCATCTGCGCCAGCGACACCTGCGCCTTGCCCTCGCGGGACTTGGCGTGCTGGGCGAAGATGTCGAGGATCAGCGCGGTCCTGTCGACCACCTTCACCTTGACGACGTCCTCAAGGTGGATGAGCTGACCGGGGCTCAGCTCACCGTCGCACACCACGGTGTCCGCGCCGGTCTCCACGACGACGTCACGCAGCTCGCGCGCCTTGCCCGAGCCGATGTAGGTGGCCGGGTCCGGCTTGTCGCGGCGCTGGATCACGCCGTCGAGCACGAGCGCGCCCGCCGTCTCGGCGAGTGCGGCCAGCTCGGCCAGGGAGTTCTCCGCGTCGTCCACGGTTCCGGTGGTCCAGACGCCGACGAGCACCACGCGTTCCAGCCGCAGCTGGCGGTACTCGACCTCGGTGACGTCCTCCAGCTCGGTGGAGAGTCCGGCGACCCGTCGAAGGGAGGCACGGTCGTCGCGGTCCAGCTGTTCGCCGTCGCGCTCCCCGTCCGTCCCGACACTCCAGGCGACGTCCTCTTCCATCAGGGCGTCGGCCCGAAGGCTCTCGGGGAGGCGCTGGCGGTTGTCCGAAGAGGAAGAAGGAATGGAGGTCATTGGATCCTTTGGTCGTACGGTCAGGTCGACGATCGCGTTCGCGCCGTCACTGTCGATGGTCGCATGCCCGCGAGGCCGGGTCACATGGGTTTCCCGCCGGGCACACACAGCCGGTATGCCCTGCCCGGTCGCCTGCGACACGCGGTTGCTTCCCCATACGGTTACTTCGGCACGCAGTTGCGTCGACAGGGCGGTTCACCAGTGTGAACGGTCGGCGCGCTCCCGGAATTCCCGGCCGCCCGCGCGTCACCGCCGGATGCCCCCCGCGCGGGCTGCCCGGGGCGCGCACGTCAGGGGGCCTCAGTCGCGGGTCGCGCCGGAGCCCACCGGCTGCGCCCGGTACACGTCGTAGACGCCCGGTACCGCGCGCATCGCCCGCATCAACGCGGACAGCGCCTTCCGGTCGGGCAGCTCCACGGTGTAGGTGTGCCGCACCCGGTGCTCCTGCGGCGGCTCGACCGCGGCGGAGACGATGCCGATGCCCTGGGCGGCGATCGCCTCGGTCAGGTCGGCGAGCAGCCGGGGCCGGCTGAGCGCCTCGGCCAGCACGGTGGCGCGGTAGCCGCCGGCCGCGGTGCCGTCCCGCCACCTGACCGGAACCGGGGCGCGGCCCGTCGCGGTCATGTGCGCGGCCGTCGGGCACTCGGTGCGGTGGACGGCGACGGTCCCGCCGCGGATGACGAAGCCGGTGACGCCGTCGGGCGGCACCGGCGTACAGCAGCGGGCGAGGCGGACCGCGGCGCCCGGCAGATCGGTGAGCGCCACCGGGTCGGCGCCGGGCTCCCCCCCACCGGCCCCTCCGCTGTCCCGGTCCGCCCCGGAGCCCTGTTCCGAGCCGGAGTCCTGGTGCGCGGTGTGCGCCGCGGCGCCCTCCGCCAGGGCCGCGAGCTGCGGGTCCTCCAGGCGGAGCGCCACGTCGGGGTCGTCCGCCGGGCTGGTGGGGTGCTGGGCGAGCCAGCGGGTGATCGCGATGCGGGCGGCCGGGGTGGCGGCGTGCTCCAGCCAGTCGGAGTCGGGACCGGAGGTGGCGGTGTCGTCCATCAGCAGGTGCAGCGTGTCGCCGTCGCGCAGCCGGGTGCCGAGCGGGGCGAGCCGGCCGTTGACCCGCACCCCGACGCAGGCGTGTGCGGCCTCGCCGTGCACGCCGTAGGCGGCGTCGATGCAGCTCGCGCCCGCGGGCAGCCGGAAGGTGCCGTGGGCGTCGGCGCCCTGGGTGGTGAAGACGGTGATCTCGCGGTCCTGGGCGAGGTCGTCGCGCAGCGCCGTCCAGAAGGTGTCCGCGTCGGGTGCGGCGCGCTGCCACTCCAGCAGGCGGGCGAGCCAGCCGGGCTGGGTCGGGTCCAGCCGCTCCCCCTCCGCGGCCGCCGAGCGCTCGGCGGCCTGCGAGACCTCCCCCGCGGCGTGCGGATCGCCCAGGGCGATCACCCCGGCCTCCGCGACCTTGTGCATCCGGCGGGTGCGCACCAGGACTTCGGCGACCCGGCCCTGCGCGTCGGCGACCGCGGTGTGCAGCGACTGGTAGAGGTTGAACTTCGGCGCCGCGATGAAGTCCTTGAACTCGGCGATCACCGGGATGAAGCAGGTGTGCAGCTCGCCGAGCACGGCGTAGCAGTCGGCGTCCTCTGCGACCAGCACCAGCAGCCGGCCGAAGTCGGATCCGCCCGGCTCGACGCCGCCCCGCTTGAGCATCAGCCGGTGCACGGAGACCGCGTGGCGGGGCCTGATGGCCACCTCGGCGGTGATGCCGGCCTCGCGCAGCACCGCGCGCAGGTCGTCGGCGACGGCGGCCAGCGGGTCAGGGCCGGCCGCGTGCGCCTCGATCATGGCGCGGGTGTTCGTGTACTCCTCGGGGTGGAGGATCGCGAAGACCAGGTCCTCCAGCTCGCTCTTGAGCGCCTGCACGCCGAGCCGCTCGGCCAGCGGGATCAGCACGTCGCGCGTGACCTTGGCGATCCTGGCCTGCTTCTCGGGCCGCATGACGCCGAGCGTGCGCATGTTGTGCAGCCGGTCGGCGAGCTTGATCGACATCACCCGCACGTCGCTGCCCGCGGCGACCAGCATCTTGCGGAAGGTCTCCGGCTCCGCGGCGGCGCCGTAGTCGACCTTCTCCAGCTTGGTGACGCCGTCGACGAGGTGCCCGACCTCGGTGCCGAACTCCCGCTCCACCTGATCGAGCGTCACCTCGGTGTCCTCGACGGTGTCGTGGAGCAAGGAGGCGGTCAGCGTCGTGGTCTCCGCGCCGAGTTCGGCGAGAATGAGGGTGACGGCGAGCGGGTGGGTGATGTAGGGCTCGCCGCTCTTGCGCATCTGGCCGCGGTGCGACGTCTCGGCGAGGACGTACGCCCTGCGCAGCAGCTCGATGGCGGTGGGGCCGGCCAGCGGATGGCGCGCGTGATGGACCTTGATGAGGTGCTCGATGGCGCCCGGCAGGCGGCTTCCGCTGCCGCCGCCCAGCAGCGCCACCCTGCTCAGGCGGCGCAGGTCGATCCGGCGCAGACCCCGCCTGCGGTCGTCGGCGGTGCCTGCCGCGTCCACCGCGTTGTCTGCGCTCATGGGGCCTCCGGCAGCGTGGACCGGCTGCGGGAGCCCTCCACGACCCGTGGGGCCGCGCCGGTGCTTGATGCTATCGAGCCCACCACGTGCGGCAGTCACGCTCTCGCCGAGAGTGATCCCCATCACCCGTTCGAGGGATGACAGAGCGAGCGGCCTGCCCGCATACGCCCGATTACGGCCACCCGCGATCGGGGGTACGCCGGCCGGGTGACGTCCGCCGCCCTCTCGCACGGCCCGCCGGCTGGCGCGCGTCAGTTCCTGACGGCCAGCCAGTCCGGGTCGATGGCGCCCTCGGCGACGATCACCGCGGGACCGGTCATCTCGACCTCGCCGTCGGCGTGTTCGGTGATCACCAGCCGGCCGCCGGGCACGTCGACGACGTAGCTGACGGGCTGTCCGTCCGCCGCGGGGTCCATGCCGTCGCGCCGGGCGGCGGCGACCATGACGGCGCAGGCGCCGGTGCCGCAGGAGCGCGTCTCGCCGGAGCCGCGCTCGTGCACGCGCAGCGCGACGTGGCGCGGGCCGCGGTCGACCACGAACTCCACGTTCACACCCTGGGGGTACGCGGACGCCGGGCTGACGGCGGGGGCGTGCAGCAGGTCGCCCGCCTGGTCGAGGTCGGCCACGAAGGCCACCGCGTGCGGGTTGCCCATGCTGACGTGGACGGCGGGCCAGCTGCGGTCGCCGACCGCGACGGCGACCGGGCCCGCGGGCAGCACCGCGCGGCCCATGCGCACCGTCACGTCACCCGGGGTGCCGTCCTCGGCGTCCTTGGCGAGGTGCGCCCGGCGCACCCCGGCGCGGGTGGCGATGGCGAGGTCGCCTGCCTCGGCGTGACCGGCGCGCTGGAGGTAGCGGGCGAAGACCCGGACGCCGTTGCCGCACATCTCGGCGACGCTGCCGTCGCTGTTGCGGTAGTCCATGAACCATTCGGCCTCGGCGGCCAGAGCGGCCGCCTCGGGGTGCGCGGCCGACCTGACGACGCGCAGCAGGCCGTCCCCGCCGATGCCGGCCCTGCGGTCGCACAGCCGCGCCACGTCGGCCGCCGACAGGTCGAGCCGACCGTCCGGGTCGGGGACGATCACGAAGTCGTTCTCGGTGCCGTGGCCCTTGAGGAAGGTCAGGGCGGCGGTTCCGTGGCGCGTTCCAGTCATGGTTCCGATCGTACGCGGCGCGTCGGACAACCGGCTGGCGGGAGGGCCGGGCGGCCGGACACCCGGCCCGCGGCGGGGCGGGGCCGGGGCTGGAGGTCCAGGGCGCGCCGCAGGCCCAGGGGCGGGCGGTCCCGGACGCGCGGGTGGGCTCGGCGCAGCCGCGCTCAGCCCGGCAAGGCTCGGCCCGGCAAGGCTCAGCGCAGCCGGGCGACGCGCCACACGGCGAGCACCGCGAGCAGCATGATCAGGACGGTGTAACCGGCGACGAACCGCCAGTCGGGGCGGGCGCCGGAGCCGCGGGGGGGCAGCCCCGGCCAGGTCTGGCCGAGCCGGCGGGCGGCCATCAGGCCCCACCCCGCGGCGCAGCAGCAGAGCAGCAGGCCGAGCATGGCCACCACCGGGCCCGCGTCCCCCGACTCGAAGGCCAGCGGGAAGGCGAACATCAGCGAACCGCCCACGGCGAGCGCGGTGATGGGCGCGAGCTGCCAGATCCGCAGCCGGCGCGGCGGCCGCAGCTCGCGGAAGGACTCGCCGTCCTCGATCGGCGGCAGGCCCTCGGCGGGGTCCAGGGGTTCCAGGCGTCCGAGGGAGCCGAGTGAGTCCAGGGACTCCAGCGAGCCCAGGGGGTCGCCCTGCTCCAGCGGTTCGAGCCGATCGCCGGGTTCGTCGGACTCCAGGGACTCCATCGAGTCCCGGGTCGCGCCCGGCTCGGCCACCGGCCGGGCCTCGTGCGGCTCGCGGGCTCTGCCCGCGTCCGCGGTGTCGCGCCCCTGGGGTGTGTCGCGCGGGCCGGCTGCCATTGCCACGCGCCCTCCCAAGTCTCCGACACCGTAGCTGGATGCTTGATGATGGCACGGGCGCGGTGGTGGTCCGCGGCCCCGGGGCGTCCCGATGCCATCACGTGATCAGGCTGTGACCGCTTCTTGGGGCGTGCTCGACCAACGACAGGGACTGCTCGGTGAGTTCCTCCCCGCGGGTGGTCAGCCACTCCACCCGCGGGTCGCGCCGGAACCACGACTCCTGCCGGCGCGCGAAGCGCTTGGTGGCCCGTACGGTCTCGGCGCGGGCCTCGTCCTCGGTGCGGTCCCCCGCGAGGAAGGCGAGGACCTGCTGGTAGCCGAGCGCCCGGGATGCAGTGCGGCCCTCCCGCAGACCCGCCTCCTCAAGGGCGCGGACCTCGGCGACGAGCCCCGCCTCCCACATCCGGTCGACCCGCAGGGTGATGCGCGCGTCCAGCTCGGGCCGCGGCAGCTGCACGCCGATCTGCACGGTGTCGTAGACCGACTCGTGGCCGGGCAGGTTCGCGGTGAAGGGCCGGCCGGTGATCTCCACCACCTCCAGGGCGCGGACGATGCGCCGCCCGTTGCTGGGCAGGATGGCCTGCGCCGCTCCCGGGTCGACGGCGGCCAGACGGGCGTGCAGCGCGCCGGGACCGCGCATCTCCAGCTCGGCCTCCAGGCGGGCGCGGACCTCGGCGTCGGTGCCGGGGAACTCCAGGGCGTCGATGGCCGCTCGCACATAGAGCCCGGAGCCGCCGACGAGGACGGGGACGCGGCCCTCGGCGTGCAGCCGGTCGATCTCGGCGCGGGCGAGGCGCTGGTAGTCGGCGACGTTGGCGGCCTGGGTGACCTCCCAGATGTCGAGCAAATGGTGCGGGACGCCGCCGCGCTCCTGCGGGGTGAGCTTGGCGGTGCCGATGTCCATGCCGCGGTAGAGCTGCATGGAGTCGGCGTTGATCACCTCGCCGCCGAGCCGCTGGGCGAGGGCGACGCCCAGGTCGGACTTCCCGGCCGCGGTGGGACCGACGACGGCGATGACACGGTTCTTCACCCGTCCAGTGTCCCAAAAGCGCCGGGGCGAAAAGCCCGGGTCACGAGTATGGTCGGAAGAAGTGAAGGACGTTTTGTGCTGGTTTGAGCCCTCATGGCCTGGGCCGGCAGGGTGCGACCGCGCACAGCGGCCCCTCCGCGGCCGTCATCTTCGAGGGAAGGTGCCAGATGAGCTTCATGGACACGCTCAAGGACAAGCTCGGCATGTCGAAGGGCAAGGCCGACGACATGATGCGCGAACACGGCGACAAGGTCGACCAGGGCGTCGACAAGGCCGGCCAGGCGGCCGACTCCCGGACCGGCGGCAAGTACAGCAGCCAGATCGACACCGGCGAGGACAAGGCCAAGGACGCCGCACGCAACTACGGCGACCAGGGCGGCGGCCACGCCTGAGCGATCCTTGAGCCCGACCAGGGCTGCCCGACCTGCTTGAACCCGGGACCGGCCGCCGTCACGGGCGGCCCGCACCGGACGGGCCGCGGATTTCCACCATCCGCGGCCCGTCCTTTTTCCGGTCCTGGCGCCACCCGGACACCACGGCGGGCGGCCGCCGCCCGCGAAGACGGCCGCGCGTGGACGCGGCCCGCGCCGGGCGGCGGTTCCGTCAGGTCCAGGCGGCGACGAAGTAGCCCACCCCGTACGGCGCCGTCTCGTGGAGCAGCTGACCGGCGAGGTGGGCCTCCTCCGCGGCGCCGGCGAGCACCTGCCAGGGAGCGCGGCCTGCGGCCTTGAGTTCCTGCGCGAGGTCCGGGTCGAGCCCGGCCAGCGCCGGCACGTCGGCGGCGGCCAGGGCGGCGGCCACGGAGGCGTCGAAGGGGTCCGCGCGCTCGTCGAGGTAGCCGGGCGCCTTGACCGTGCGGCAGGCGGTTCCGTCGCCCATGACGAGCAGCGCCACCCGTTCGGCCGATCCCGCGATGGCGCGGCCGGCCGCGGCGCAGCGCTCCGGCTCCAGCTGCTCGCCGACCCCCATGCCCTCCACGGGCGCCGCGCTCCAGCCTCGCAGCAGCCAGGCGGCGACCGTCAGCGACGGCGGCAGCGGGGGCACGTCCTCGGCCGCGTCGTCCTGCCGCCCGGCGCCCGGGCCGCCCAGGGTGACGTCGAGATCGACGCCGAAGGGGCGGAAGGTGCCGACCGCCCCCGGCGGGAAGACGCCGCGGCTGGGCCGCTCCGCCGGGCCGACCACCACCAGCCGCTCGGGCCGGGACGCGGCCAGCACGCCGATCGCGTCCGCGCAGGCCGCTCTCAGGGCGTCCAGCTCGCCCGCGGCGTCCGCGGCGACCTCCGGGACCAGCAACGGCGGGCAGGGGCACACTGCGGCGGCGACGAGCATGGGCGGAACCTTACCGGCGAGCACCGACATCCCGACGGGCGGCGGCCCGTACTCCCCCGCGGGCGCACGCGGCGCCGCCCGGGGGCCGGCTCAGTCGACCGAGCAGCCGCCGGCCAGTGCGGGCTGGGCGGACGGCGCGGGAGCGCCGATCGTCGGCAGCCCCAGCATCACGCCGGCCTGGTTCGGCGGCGCGGCGTTCCGCCGCTCCCACGCGTCGCCCGCGCGGGTGCGCCGGACGCCGAGGGCGGGCCTCTCCGCGAGCAGATGGTGCGGCGCCGCATAGGTGACCTCGACGGTCACCATGTCGCCGGGCCTGACCGGCTCCTCGGGGCGCTCGAAGTGCACCAGGCGGTTGTCGGGAGCGCGCCCCGACAGGCGCCGGGTGGCGTCGTCCTTGCGGCCCTCGCCCTCGGCGACCAGCACCTCCAGGGTGCGGCCGACCTGCTTCTTGTTCTCCTCCCAGGAGATCTCCTCCTGGAGCGCGACCAGCCGCTCGTAGCGCTGCTGGACGACGGCCTTGGGGATCTGCCCGTCCATCTCGGCGGCGGGCGTGCCGGGCCGCTTGCTGTACTGGAAGGTGAAGGCCTGGGCGAAGCGCGCCTCGCGCACCACGTGCAGGGTCTGCTCGAAGTCCTCCTCGGTCTCGCCCGGGAAGCCCACGATGATGTCCGTGGTGATCGCCGCGTCGGGCATCGCCGCGCGCACCTTCTCGATGATGCCGAGGTAGCGGTCCTGCCGGTACGAGCGGCGCATCGCCTTCAGCACCCGGTCGGAGCCGGACTGCAGCGGCATGTGCAGCTGGTGCATCACGTTCGGCGTGGCGGCCATGGCGGCGATGACGTCGTCGGTGAAGTCGCGCGGGTGCGGCGAGGTGAAGCGGATCCGCTCCAGGCCCTCGACGCCGCCGGTGGCGCGCAGCAGCTTGCCGAACGCCTCACGGTCGCCGATGTCCGAGCCGTAGGCGTTGACGTTCTGGCCGAGCAGCGTGACCTCGATGACGCCCTCGGCGACCAGCGCCTCGACCTCGGCGAGGACGTCGCCGGGCCTGCGGTCCTTCTCCTTGCCGCGCAGCGCGGGCACGATGCAGAAGGTGCAGGTGTTGTTGCAGCCGACCGAGATGGCGACCCAGGCGGCGTAGGCGGACTCGCGGCGCGAGGGCAGCGTCGAGGGGAAGGTCTCCAGCGACTCGACGATCTCGACCTGGGCCTCCTCCGCGATCCTGGCCCGCTCCAGCAGCACCGGCAGCTGGCCGATGTTGTGGGTGCCGAAGACCACGTCGACCCAGGGGGCGCGCTTGACGATGGTGTCCCGGTCCTTCTGGGCGAGACAGCCGCCGACGGCGATCTGCATGCCGGGGCGTGCGGCCTTCTTCGGCACGAGCTGGCCGAGATTGCCGTAGAGCCGGTTGTCCGCGTTCTCCCGCACCGCACAGGTGTTGAAGACGACGACGTCCGCGCCGTCGGCCCCCTCGGGCGCACGGACGTAGCCCGCGCCCTCCAGCAGACCGGACAGCCGTTCGGAGTCGTGGACGTTCATCTGGCACCCGTAGGTGCGGACCTCGTAAGTACGCGCACTCATAACAATCAACCAGAGTACGGGGTCGCAGGGGCGCCGCGCCGCCGCCTTCCGCGGAACTCCCGCCTTCCGCGGGTGGCCGCGGGCTGGCAGGATCGCGGGGCATGGACCTCTCCCACCTCGGCGGACGCGTCCGCGCGGCGCTGCGGGCGCGGAGCGGACCGGCTCGTGGCGGCATCAGCCGCCGGCGGGCGCTCCAGGCCGTGCTGGCCGCCGTCTCGGCGCTCGCGCTGCTGCTGTGGTGGCTGCTGCCGTCCGGCGGTCCCTCCTACCCGCACCGGCCGATCTCGCTGGCCACCGGCGTGCGCAACGGCGTGTACGACCTCTACGGCAAGCTGCTGAAGGCCGATCTGCGGACCGCGCTGCCGGGCGTACCGGTGGACCTCGTGCGCACCGAGGGGTCGGTCGACAACATCAAGCGGCTCGTCTCCGGCCAGGCCGACTTCACCATCGCCGCCGCCGACGCCGTGGCCAACTACCAGGGTCCGGGCCGGGCGGATCTGCGGGCCTGCGCCCGCCTCTACGACGACTACATGCAGCTGGTCGTGCCGCGGGACTCCCCGGTGCGCTCGGCCCGCGACCTGCGCGGGCTGACCGTCGGCGTGGGCCAGGCCGACTCCGGGGTCAATCTGATCACCCGGCGCCTGCTGACCGCCGCCGGGCTCGACGTGAACAAGGACATCAAGGCCGTGCCGGTCGGCATCGACAAGGCTCCCGGCATGCTCCTCAGCGGCAGGCTCGACGCGTTCTTCTGGTCCGGCGGCCTGCCGACCGCGGCCGTCGCCGCCATGGCGACGCCGGTGGACCGCATCAAACTGGTCCAGTTGGGCGATCTGGTGTCCCGACTGCACGCGATGGGGCCGAAGATGCAGTACTACCGCCAGGCGGTGATGCCCGCCGACGCCTACCCCAAAGCGCAGCGCGGGCAGGCGATCTCCACGATCGCGGTGGCGAACCTGCTGGTCACGACCGACCATGCGAACACCGGGCTGGTCGAGCGGCTCACCAGGACCGTGATCGACAGCCGGGACGCCATCGGCAAGGAGGTCCACGCGGCGCAGCTCGTCGACCTCCGCACGGCCGTCTTCACCGACCCGCTGCCGCTGCATGTGGGGGCGGAGCGGTACTACCGGTCCGTGAAGCCCTAGACGCGGCGCCCTAGACGCGACGTCTGCGGGGCCGCCCGGTCCGCCCCGCATTCCGCGCGGCCGGCGTCAGGCGCGCGGCACCGGGCCCGTGGAGGGCGAGGGGACCGCGGCGCCGCGCGGCACCGTGAGGGTGACTTCGAGGCCGTGCGGCTCGCGGGTGCCGAAGGTGATGGCGCCGCCGCCCTGGCCGAGCAGCGCGCGGGCGATGGACAGGCCGAGGCCCGAGCCGTGCACGTTCTGGTGGCGGGCGCTGCGCCAGAAGCGGTCGCCGATCCGGGCGAGTTCCTCCTCGGTGAGCCCCGGACCGCTGTCCGCGACGGTGATCGTGACGTCCTGCGCGCCGCCGGCCACCCGTACCGTGACCGACTCGCCCGCCGGAGTGAACTTGATCGCGTTGTCGATCACCGCGTCCAGCGCGCTGGACAGTGCGATCGGATCCGCCCAGCCGGTCGCCTCCTCGGCCCGCGCGGGCGCGGTGAACCGGACCGCGACATGCGACCGCCGGGCCGCCGCCGCCCAGGCCGACGCCCGCACCCCGGCCAGGTGGCCGATGTCGGTACTGGCCAGGTGGCTGCCCGAGCTCTCCGCGACGGCGAGGCCCAGCAGGTCGTCGAGCACCTGCGCGAGCCGGTGGCCCTCCTCCTTGACCGACTCGGCCTCGGTGTGGCCGTCGGGCAGCGCGAGACCGAGCAGTTCGATGCGCAGCAGCAGCGCGGACAGCGGGTTGCGCAGCTGGTGGGAGGCGTCGGCGACGAACGCCCGCTGCTGTTCGAGCACTTCCTCGACGTTGTCGGCCATCTCGTTGAACGAGCGGACCAGCCGGCGCAGTTCCGGCGGGCCGCCGGACGCCTCGACACGGGACTTCATCCGGCCGGTCGCGATGTCGTGGGTGGCCCGGTCCAGCGTCGCGACCGGCAGCAGCACCCAGGCGGTCAGCCGGACGGCGAAGAGCATCGCGAGCGCCATCGCCGCCGCCTCGCCCGCGGCCAGCAGCAGCCAGCCGTGCAGGATGCGGGCCCGCAGGGCGCCCGTCGGCGAGTCGGTGACGACGACCGCGACCACGTCGCCGTCGCGCACGATGGGCGAGGCGATGGCGAGTTTGCGGTGCTGCCAGGGCCACACCTGCTGGGGGTTGTGGACGCGGCGGCCGAGCAGCGCGGAGTGGTAGGCGTCGTACAGCTCGCCGCCCACGGGAACGCTCCACCGGGCAGGCGCGGCGGCCATGACGGCGCGGTCGCGGTAGAAGACTCCGGCGCTGATGCCGTAGAGCTGCTGGTAGCGGGCGAGTTCGGTGCGCAGGGTGTGCAGCCGCTCGTCGTCCACCGGGGACAGCTCGGTCTGCTCGTCGCGCGCGGTGACGAACTGCGCCAGCGCGGCGAACCTGGTGGTGTCGTCGATCCGGTCGACGACCACGCGCTGCTGCTGCGCGGCGGCCTGGCTGGCGGCCAGTGGGAAGCCCAGCGCCAGCAGCACGCCGGCCATCAGCACGATGAGCAGCGGCAGCAGTCGTGAACGCAAGGCAGCGGTCCTGGTCCTCGGTGCGCCGTCAGCCGGCCGGCACGACGAAGCGGTAGCCGACGCCGCGCACCGTCTCGATCATGGCCGGCGTGCGCAGCTTGGAACGCAGTGAGGCCACATGCACCTCCAGCGTGCGGCCTGTGCCCTCCCACGCGGTCCGCCACACCTCGCTGATGATCTGCTCGCGCCGGAAGACGACCCCAGGGCGCTGCGCGAGCAGCGCCAGCAGGTCGAACTCCTTACGGGTCAGCGCCACCGGTGCGCCGTCCACGGTGACGCGGCGGGTCGGCAGGTCGATGGCGACGGCGCCGAGCGTCAAGCCCTCGCCCGCCGTGGCCGCGGCGGCGTCACCGCCGTCGGCAGGCTCGGCGGCCGGCCCCGCGGTCGTGCCCGCCGCGGCGGGGCCGGGGGTGCGCAGCGGCGGGCGGCGGCTGACCGCGTGGATGCGGGCGAGGAGTTCGCCGGTGTCGTAGGGCTTGACCACGTAGTCGTCCGCGCCGAGGTTCAGGCCGTGGATGCGGGAGCGGACATCGGCCCGCGCGGTGACCATGATCACCGGCGTGGAGGTGCGTCGCCTGATCCGGCTGCACACCTCGAAGCCGTCCTGGTCGGGCAGTCCCAGGTCCAGCAGCACGCAGTCGAACGCGGGCCCCTGGTCCGGCAGCATGGCCTGGATGGCCTCCTCGCCGCTGCGGGCGTGCCGCACGTCGAAACCGTGCCGGCCGAGGACGGCGGAGAGCGCGGCGGCGACCCGGTCGTCGTCCTCCACGAGCAGAAGCCGCATGCCTCACCTCTTTCCGTGCCGTCGTCGTCGCGATCCGTCCGGTCCTGTCTGTGGAATCCACGCCGATCAGGGTGGGGTGCGTCAAGGGGGTACCGGCTCACGCCCCGGACCGTTACCGACCCGGTACGCACCGCAGGCGCCGTCGCGGTGCCCGTCGTGCGCCCGACGTGCCGTCGGTGCAGCGCGCCGAGGGGGGACCGTCGCTTGACGTGGGCAGTCGCAGTGAGTTGCATACGCTTTGTGACCGCAATTCTTCCGGGGGCCGCTGCGTGGACCCGGTGATCGTCGCGGGGGCGGGTCCTGTCGGACTCGCCCTCGCCCTCGGGCTGGGCCGCCGTGACGTCCCCGTCATCCTGCTGGACGAGGTGGAGACGCCGGACGACTCCGAGGGCCTGCGGCGACCGCGCACCGTGGTCCTCGGCCCGGCGACGGCTGCCCCGCTGGAACGCCTCGGCTACGGCGGACTGCGGCAGGACGGTACGACCTGGACGGCCTGGCGCACGCTGCGCCGCCGCACGGAGGTGCTGCGGATCGACTTCCGCCCCGACGGCGCCGACGCCCCGGTGCACCTCGCCCAGCACCTTCTGGAGCGAGGACTGCGCGCGGCGCTGATGACCTGCGGCTCGGTCCGCATCGTGGCCGGCGCCAAGGTGGACGCCTTCGAGCAGGACGGGCACGGCGTGAACGTGCACACCCGCGGCGCCCACGACACGTGGTGGCGCGGCAGTTTCCTGGTCGGCACCGACGGTTCCCGCTCCACGGTCCGCAAGCTGCTCGGCGTACGGTTCCCCGGCCGCACCACGGTCGACCGGCACGCGGTGGCTGTGCTCCGCACCGACCTGCCGGACCCCGGGGTGGCGTTGCTCCACCGCGACCCGCCGGGCGCCCCGGCCGGGCAGGAGACCACCGCCAGGCCGCTGCCGGACGGGCTGTGGCGGCTGGACTGGCTGCTGCCCGTGCAGGGCGGCCCGCTGACCTCGGACGCCCTGGTGGAGCGGGTCCGCTCCTCCCTCGCCGCCTGGTGCGGCCATGTCCCCCCCTATGAGCTGATCGGCTCGTCCGACTACCCGGTGCACCAGCGGCTGGCCCGCCGCTGGCGCGCCGGTCGGGTCTTCCTGGCCGGCGACGCCGCCCACCTGATGGGCGCTCTGGGCGCGCAGAGCGTCGAGGAGGGGCTGCGGGACGCCGAGAACCTCTCCTGGAAGCTCGCCCTCGCCTGGCACGACGGAGCCTCCCGGCTGCTGCTGGACAGCTACGAGGCGGAGCGCCGTGGCGCGGTCGGCGCCCGGCTGCGCGCCGCCGACCAGGCGCTTCCGCTGCTGCGGGCGAACAGCGCCTGGCAGACCGTGCGGCAGAGCCTGCTCTCGGGCTCGGCGCGCGGACACGCCGAGCTGCTCACCGACAGCCACCTGGGGATCGGCAGCGCGGCGGCGGCCGGGGTCTACGGGCGCTCGCCGCTGTCGCTGCCGGCGCCGCGCACCGGCGGCGGCAAGACGGGGGCCTCCCCGCTGGTCGCCGACTGCGCCACCCCACCCGGCGGAATGGTCGCCGACGTGCCGGTCATCGCGCTGGACGGCACACTCGGGCAGCTGCGGGACCGGCTCGGGCGGGGGCTGGTCGTCGTGCTGATCGCCCCCGGCAGCGGGGTATGGGAGTCCCGCCACTGGCTGAGCGCCGGACTGATGCCCCGGCTGGCCTCCGCCGTGAACGCTTTGCCGACCCGCGCCGAACTGGTCGTCGCCGAGACCTATCCCGGCTCCACCGCGCACACCGTGCTGCTCGTCCGTCCCGACGGCCGCCTCGTGACGGCCATGGTCGGCTGCCGCCCCGCGGAGCTGTACTCCTACGCCGACCTGGCCCGCGGCGGGCCTCCCGTGCCAGGGGCGGAGGACGAGGAGCCGCAGCCTGAGCGGCCCGCGGCCGCGCCCGGGGCCGACGGTCCGGAGGACGGCCCCGGGACCGATGGCCGCCACCCGGCGGGCGGCGGAGGCAGGCCGCACGGTCGACGGGTCGGCGGCCGGACGCCGTAGCGGAGCCGGGGACGGCGGGGGCACGGGCCTGCGGAGGCGCCGGGCTGGACAGCGACCATCGGGCACGAGGTGTGGCCACGAACCGGAACCGGGTTACCGACCGCCGAGCAGCGAAGGCTGGGTGCGGCGGTGCGGCTCGCGGCGGTGCACCGGTTCGTCGGTCACGACTGCCGGCGCGGCTCGGCGTCCGGGCTCGGGGACGGCAGTGTGGTCAGCGGCGTGCCTCGGTCAGCCCGAGGTCCGGCTCGGCGCCGACCGGACAGGACGGGACGTAGCAGCGCCCGGGTATGCGCGGCTGCCGTTCTCGCGCCGTGCGGCTCATTCCCACAGCCACGGCTCCTCCCCTTCCTCTTCCTCGTCGACGCCCTCCTGCGCGAGGGCGTCGCGTACCACTCTGAGGGCCAGTCCTTCCGGGTAGCCCTTGCGGGCGAGCATGCCCGCGAGCCGCCGGATGCGCTTGTCCCGGTCCAGTCCGCGGGTGCTGCGCAGCCTGCGGGCCACCAGCTCCCGGGCGGTCTCCTCCTCCTGCTCGGAGTCGAGGAGTTCGACCGCCTCGGTGACCAGTTCGGCGTCCACCCCGCGGTGGTGCAGCTCCCTGGCGAGGGCGCGGCGGGCCAGCCCGCGGCCACGATGCCGGGACTCCACCCAGGCGTTGGCGAACGCCTGGTCGTCGATCAGGCCCACGTCCTGGAAGCGCTCCAGGACGTGCTCGGCGACGTCGTCGGGGATCTCCCGTTTCCGCATGGCGTCGGCGAGCTGCCTGCGGGTGCGAGGGGTTCCGGTGAGCAGGCGCAGGCAGAGTGCCCGCGCCTGCTCCTCCGGATCGAGCGGCGGCTCTCGCGAGGCCCTCGACTCGGAAGAGCCGCCGCGTTCCTGGGGCCTGCGCGCCATGGCGTCAGACCTTGGCGGCGGTGGCCTTGGTCGCCTTCTTCGGGGCCGGGACCTCGGCCTTGGCTGCGGCGATCTCCGCCACCGGCGCTGCCGCGTCCGTGCCCGGCTGGCCGGCCGGGATCTCGGTCTTCTTGGGCACGCCGACGCCGAGCTTCTCCTTGATCCGCTTCTCGATCTCGTCCGCCAGGTCCGGGTTGTCCCGGAGGAAGTTGCGGACGTTCTCCTTGCCCTGGCCGAGCTGGTCGCCTTCGTAGGTGTACCAGGCGCCGGACTTGCGGACGAAGCCGTGCTCGACGCCCATGTCGATCAGGCCGCCCTCGCGGCTGATGCCATGGCCGTAGAGGATGTCGAACTCGGCCTGCTTGAAGGGCGGCGCGACCTTGTTCTTGACGACCTTCACACGGGTCCGGTTGCCGACCGCGTCGGTGCCGTCCTTGAGGGTCTCGATGCGGCGGATGTCGAGCCGGACCGATGCGTAGAACTTCAGCGCGCGGCCACCGGTGGTGGTCTCCGGCGAGCCGAACATCACACCGATCTTCTCGCGCAGCTGGTTGATGAAGATCGCGGTGGTCTTCGTCTGGTTGAGCGCGCTGGTGATCTTGCGGAGCGCCTGGCTCATCAGGCGGGCCTGCAGGCCCACGTGCGAGTCGCCCATCTCACCCTCGATCTCGGCCCGCGGCACGAGGGCTGCCACGGAGTCGATCACGATCAGGTCGATCGCGCCGGAGCGGACCAGCATGTCCACGATCTCCAGAGCCTGCTCGCCGGTGTCCGGCTGGGACAGGATCAGGTTGTCCGTGTCGACGCCGAGCGCCTTGGCGTAGTCGGGGTCCAGCGCGTGCTCGGCGTCCACGAACGCCACGGTGCCGCCGGCCCGCTGGGCGTTGGCCACCGCGTGCAGGGTCAGGGTCGTCTTGCCGGAGGACTCAGGGCCGTACACCTCCACCACGCGGCCGCGCGGCAGGCCGCCCACGCCGAGGGCCACGTCCAGAGCGGTCGAGCCGGTGGGGATGACCTCGATGGGCTCATTCGGCCGGTCGCCGAGGCGCATGACGGCGCCTTTGCCGAACTGCCGTTCAATCTGTGCGAGGGCGGCGTCGAGGGCCTTCTCGCGGTCGTTTCCTGCCATGGGTTCCACCCGGGATGTCTGGTTCGATCGCTTCACGTCCACGACGCTAGCGCCTGCCACTGACAACGCGCCCGGACGTCTCCCCGGGCTGTGGAAAACCACCCGGTGCCACCATATGAATGGTTGTTCGAATTTTGTGTCAAGCGACCCGCCGATCGCGCGGGCCCGGCGCGGCCGGGCTCTCCGCGGGACAACGGTATGCCCGCCGCCGGCCGGCCGTGCCGATTCCCGGCCCCTGCACCCCGAAGGGCCGGGCTCAGCCGCCGCCCGCCGGCCCGGCCGGCCGGTACAGCGCCACCAGGACGCCGAGCACCGGCTGGTCGTCCTCGTCCTCCTCGGCCTCGTCGACCAGCTCCACCAGCAGCTCACGCAGCCGCCGGGCCTTGTCCGGGCCGAGATGCAGGTGGCGCAGCCGCACGGCGGAGCCCTCCGGCGAGCGGTCGAGTTCCTGGGCGAACGCCCCGAACATCGCGGCGGTGCCGGCCGCCTCGGGGTCCGCGACCACCATCCGGCGCGCGGTGCGCTGGTAGCGCTGCTCGGTGCCGCCGCGCACCTGCCGGGTCTCGGCGACGTACACCAGGCCCGCCGCACGCAGGACCTTCAGGTGGTGGGAGACGCTGCCCTTCGCCACACCGAGCTGGGAGGCGAGTCCGCTGATGGTCGCGGGGCGGCGGCCGAGGGCGAAGAGCAGGCGCTGCCTGAGCGGGTGCGCGAGCGCCGCGAACTGCTCGGGCGAGCCGATCTGCTGGGCGTCCTGCGGCGGGCGCGACGGCGGGGCCTCGTCGGTCATGCATCAAGTGTCCAATTCTCTTGACGCTTTCGCAAGGCCGGTGCTGTACTCCTCGCCATGACGACGACCACGACGTCCGCCCTCCACCGGGCGGTCGAAGAGACGACCGATCTGCTGACCAGGCACTACGTCTTCCCCGACGTCGCCGACCGGATCGCCGGCATCCTGCGGCGGCGCCTGGCCGAGGGCGCGTACGACGTCGAGGACGCGGAGCAGCTCGGCCACCTGGTCACCGCCGACCTCCAGTCCGTCAACGGCGACCGCCACCTGCGGCTGAAGTACCACGCACAGGAGGTGCCCACCGGACAGGGCGAGGCCGTGCTCGCCGGGATACGCCGGGACTTCGACGCCTCACTCGGCGGCGTGCCGCGCCTGGAGATGCTCGGCGACGGCGTCGCGGTGCTCGAACTGGCGCCCATGCTCTTCCCGGTGGACTGGGCCGCGGAGCGGATGACCGCCGCGCTCTCGCTGGTCGCACCGGCCGAGGCGCTCATCATCGACCTGCGCCGCAACCGGGGCGGCGACCCGGACCTGGTGGCCTTCATCTGCAGCTACCTGCTGGACGAGCGCACCCACCTCATCACCATGGAATGGCGCGACGGCGGCCGCAGCGAGCAGTCCTGGAGCCTGCCGTACGTGCCCGGCGCGCGATTCGGCGGCCGGAAGCCGCTGTACGTGCTGACCAGTGGCGACACGTTCTCCGGGGCCGAGGAGCTGGCCTACGACCTGCAGCAGCTGGGCCGGGCCGTCGTCGTCGGCGAGGTGACGGGCGGCGGGGCGCACCCGCGCGAGGGGTGGACCGTCCACCCGCACCTGGAGGCGACCATTCCGGTGGGCCGGTCCGTCAACCCCCGCTCAGGCGGCAACTGGGAGACCGTCGGGGTGCAGCCGGACGTCCTCGTCCCGGCACAGGACGCGCTCGCGCGCGCCCGCGAGCTGGCCCTGGAGCGGCTCGCCGCCGCTACAGACGCGGATCGCTGACCTCGTAGCGCCGCACGTACGCGGTGAAGAAGCCCTGCATCGTCGCGGTGGCCGGGATCGCGATGAGCGCGCCCACCGCGCCGAGCAGCGCGGTCCCGGCGATCACCGATCCGAAGGCGACCGCGGGGTGGATGTCCACCGTGCGCGCGGTGATGCGCGGCTGCAGCAGGTAGTTCTCGAACTGCTGGTACACCACGACGAAGCACAGCACCCACAGCGCGTCCCACGGGTCCTCGGTGAAGGCGATCAGCACCGGCAGGGCACCCGCCAGGTAGGTGCCGACGGTGGGCACGAACTGCGAGACCACGCCGACCCAGACGGCGAGCGCGGGCGCGTAGGGCACTCCGAGCACCTGCAGCAGGATGTAGTGCGCGAGCCCGGAGATCAGCGCCATCAGAGCGCGGGAGTACAGGTAGCCCCCGGTCTTGGCGACCGCGATGTCCCAGGCTCGCAGCACCTCCGCCTGGTGCGCGGGCGGCAGGAAGGAGCACAGCGTGCGCCGCAGCCGCGGGCCGTCCGCCGCCAGGTAGTACGTGAAGAGCAGCACCGTGAACAGCTGGAAGACGGTGCCGATGACGGTGGCCGAGATGCCCCACACGCTGCTCGGGCCGTGCGCCAGATAGGTGCGCACCCAGTTGGAGTGCAGCACCTTGTCCTGGAGGTTTCCGGTGTCCAGGTGGCTGTGGAAGGTCCGGTTGATCCAGTCGACGATGTCGTTCAGGTACTGCGGCAGATTGTCGACGATGGTGCTGATCTGGTCGACCAGCAGCGACCCGAGGGCCAGCACGAAGCCGGCAGCTGCGGCGAACACCAGGATCAGGACCACTCCGGTGGCCAGACCGCGGCGCATCCCGCGCCGCGCCATCCAGTCCACCGCCGGCTCGATGGCGACGGCACAGAAGAACGCGATCAGGACGTTCACCAGCAGACCGACCAGCCGGCTGAAGATCCAGTGCGCGAACTGGTAGCAGGCGATCAGGACGAAGGTGAGGATCAGCGCGCGGGGCAGCCAGCGCGGCATCCCGGCACGCGTCAGGTGCATCCGGCCCGTCGGCGCGTCGGCGTCCGCCCCGTCTCCGTCCGGCTCGGGAGTCTCCTCGCTTCCTGCCACAGGGATCAGTCTGCGGCCCAGATGATGCCAAGTCCTGATATCAACCCATTTGCACCAATGGCGGTGCTGTGGTCAGCGGTGGATGGCCGGCACGTCCATGGCCGCGCACACGGCGCGCCACACGTCCTTGGTCTCCCAGCCGTCCTCCAGGGCCTGGACGACCGTCCTGCCGCCCAGCTCGGACATCACATGGTCCCGCGCGAAGGAGTCGGCGTACGTCTCGCCGAAGTGCGCGCGCATCCGCTCCCAGAAATTCGTCAACCGCATGAGTGCCAGTATCGCGCGCGACGTTCCGGGTAAGGACCGCCTCCCCCTGGGACCGGCCCTTACATCACCTCGTACCCCACCTCGCGTGCCGCGCTCCTAGGCGGCGACGGCTCGCACCGCCGCGGTGACGAGGACGGCCGCCGCCACCACGACCAGGAAGGGCGCTCGCAGCAGCAGGGCGACGGCCGCGGCGGCCAGCCCCGCGGCCCGGGCGTCGACCACCGGCCGCAGATCGGCGGCGCCGAAGGTCTGCAACGCGGTCAGCGCCGCGAGCAGCGCCAGCGGGACCAGGCCGGCGAGGCGCTTGACCAGAGGGCGTTCGAGCAGCCTCGCGGGCACGGACAGGCCCAGCAGTTTCACGCCGTAGCAGCCCACGGCGGTCACGGCGATGGCGATCCAGGTGTCCGCCGAAGTGCTCATCGGGGCGTCTCCTCGGGGGTACGGGTCTCTTCGGGGGTACGGGCCTCTTCGGGGGTGCGGGTCCGTTGGGGGGCCTGCGTGCGTCCCCGGCCGGGGCGCGGTCCGCCTTCCGCGAGGCGGCCGGCGGCCAGCACGATGGGCGCGGCCAGAGCCGCCACCAGGACGGGGACCCCGGCGGGCAGCAGCGGCAGCGACCCAAGCGCGAGCAGCACGGCCAGGGCCGCGGCGGCGCGCTCCGTGCGGCTCCTGACCATGGGCGCGAGCAGCGCCAGGAACACCGCGGGTCCTGCGGCGTCCAGACCCCAGGCGTTCGGGTCGCCGAGGGCCGACGCGCCCACCGCGCCGAGCAGGGTCGTGAGGTTCCACAGCACGTAGAGGCTCGCGCCCGTGACCGTGAAACCGAGCCGGGCCGAGGCGCGGTCGCGCTGGGCCAGTGCGACCGCGGAGGACTCGTCGATGACCCACTGGGCGGCCAGCGGCCTTACCGCGGCGGGCAGTTTGAGCAGGTGGGAGAGTTTCAGCCCGTAGAAGGCGTTGCGGGTGCCGAGGAAGAACGCCCCGGCGGCGGCCGCGAACGGGCTGCCGCCCGCGCCGAGCGCGCCGACCAGGGCGAACTGGGAGGCGCCGGTGAAGACCAGCAGGGAAAGGGCGCAGGTCTGGGCGAGCGAGAGCCCGGCGCCCGCGGAGGTCACGCCGAAGGCGAAGCCGGACAGCCCGACGGCGATCCCCACGCCGAGTGCGTCACGGACGACGGCCGGGCGGGGCGCGGGCGGCTGCCGGCCGTGAGGGTCCTGACGCGCGGGGTTCTGCGGTGCGGAGCTCATAGGGACATGCGGTTGTGCGGTCACACGGACGAACCTACGCAGACCCGCGCCGCCCGGTCTTGTACGTTCTTGCACCCGGCCCCGGCCCCGCCCCTCGCCCGCTGCCGTTTTGGCCGTCGTCCCGGCCCGCGACCGCGACGACGGCTCTGCGCTCGCGCTGGTAGGCCCCCGGCGGCACGCCGACGATACGGCTGAAGTGCCGGCTCAGATGCGCCTGGTCGGTGAAACCGACGGCGGCCGCAGTGTCCGCCGGCCCGACGCCGGAGTCGAGGAGCCGCCGGGCGGCCCGCACGCGCTCACCGGTCAGCCAGGCGTGCGGAGGCAGTCCGTACGCCCGCTTGAAGGCCCGGAGCAGCGCGAACGGGCTGCTGCCGGTGTCGGCCGCCATCCGTTCCAGGCTGGGCGGCCGGGTGAGCGAGGCGGCGAGGAGGTCGCGGGCGCGGGCGGCCGCGCCAGGTCCGGCGCCCGGAGCGGACCCGGGGTCGGCGGACGCTGTCCCGTGGCGGGCCAGCATCCGGGCGAGCACGAGCCGCAGGAACGTGTCGGCGGCGAGGGCGTTGTCGCCCTCCGCCGCGCGGTGCACGTCGGCGATCATCCGGGCGGTCGCGGGGTCGTCGAGGACGGTCGCGGCGAAGGCGGGGGTGCCGCGCAGCGCGGTGGTCTCGGCGGCGACGGAGGCCAGCACGGCGGGCGCGGGGTAGAGGACCCGGTAGCTCCAGCCCTCCGCGGCGCCCGCGTAGGCGGAGTGCGGGATCTCGGGATTGATCAGCACGACGCTGCCCGGCCCGGCGCGCTCCGGTCCGCCGGGGAGCCCGATCCCCTCCACGCCGGACGTCACCGCGGCGACGACGTAGCCGTCGTGCGCGTGCCGGGAGAAGGTGTGCCGGATGTAGCGGGCGTTGAGCAGGTCCACGCCGGGCAGCCCGGGGTGCTCCCAGTGCCGTGCCTGCTCGCGCGCCTGCTCCCGGTCGCTCATGGGCCATTGTGACGACATGACGGTATGACCTCGCCAGAGTTATCCACAGGCTGAGATCGATGACCGGCGCGGTGTCGGTGCGGCGAGGGAGGATGGTGCCATGTCCGATCAGTCCAGTCACCGCAGCCTCGACGGCTTCTCCCCGGCCACCCGCGCGTGGTTCAGGGGGGCCTTCCGCGAGCCCACCGCAGCCCAGGCGGGGGCGTGGTCGGCCATCGCCGAGGGCTCGGACGTGCTGGTGGTGGCCCCGACCGGCTCGGGCAAGACGCTGGCGGCGTTCCTGGCCGCGCTGGACCGGCTGGCGAGCACCCCGCCGCCGGCCGAGCCCCGCAGGCGCTGCCGCGTGCTCTACGTGTCGCCGCTGAAGGCCCTGGCGGTGGACGTGGAGCGCAATCTGCGCAGCCCGCTCACGGGGCTGCGGCAGGAATCGGTGCGGCTCGGGCTGCCCGAGCCGGAGGTACGGGTGGGCATCCGCTCGGGCGACACCCCGCCCGCCGAGCGGCGCGCCCTGGTCACCCGGCCGCCGGACATCCTGATCACCACCCCCGAGTCGCTCTTCCTGATGCTGACCTCCGCCGCACGCGAGGCGCTGAGCGGTGTGGAGACGGTGATCCTGGACGAGGTGCACGCGGTGGCGGGCACCAAGCGCGGAGCGCATCTGGCCCTGTCGCTGGAGCGGCTGGACGAGCTGCTCGACCGGCCGGCCCGCAGGATCGGGCTGTCGGCGACCGTCCGCCCGGTGGACGAGATCGCCCGCTACCTGTCGCCGCAGCGCCGGGCGACGATCGTCCAGCCGCCCTCGGAGAAGGAGTTCGACCTGTCGGTCGTCGTGCCGGTGGAGGATCTGGGCGAGCTGGGCGGCTCTCCGGTCACCGAGGCGGCCGAGCACACCGGGCCCGCCGCCGGCGCGGCGGAGCGGCCGTCCATCTGGCCGCACGTGGAGGAGCGGATCGCCGATCTGGTGCAGGCCCACCAGTCCACGATCATCTTCGCCAACTCCCGCCGCCTCGCCGAGCGGCTGTGCAACCGGCTGAACGAGCTGGCCCACGAGCGCGCCGAGGGCCAGGCGCTCACCGAGGAGCACTCCCCCGCACAGGTCATGGCCCAGTCCGGCGCCGCCCGCGGAGCGCCCCCGGTGCTGGCGCGCGCCCACCACGGGTCGGTGTCGAAGGAGCAGCGGGCGCTGATCGAGGAGGACCTGAAGGCGGGCCGGCTGCCCGCGGTCGTCGCCACGTCCAGCCTGGAGCTGGGCATCGATATGGGGGCCGTCGACCTGGTCGTGCAGGTCGAGTCACCTCCGTCGGTCGCCTCCGGCCTGCAGCGGGTGGGCCGCGCGGGGCACCAGGTGGGCGCGGTGTCCACCGGGGTGCTGTTCCCGAAGTACCGGGGCGATCTGGTGCAGTCGGCGGTGGTCACCGAGCGGATGCGGGTGGGCGCTATCGAGGCGCTGCGGGTGCCGTCCAACCCGCTGGACGTGCTGGCCCAGCAGATCGTCGCGATGACCGCGCTCGACACCTGGGACGTCGACGAGCTGCTGGCCCTGGTGCGCCGGGCCGCGCCCTTCGCCTCGCTGCCGCACTCCGCGTACGTGGCGGTGCTGGACATGCTGGCGGGCCGCTATCCCTCGGACGCCTTCGCGGAGCTGCGGCCCCGCCTGGTGTGGGACCGCGTGGCGCACACCGTCACCGGCAGGCCGGGCGCACAGCGCCTCGCGGTGACCTCCGGGGGCACCATCCCCGACCGCGGGCTGTTCGGCGTCTTCCTCGCCGGCTCCGACCCCAAGAAGGGCGGTGGCCGCGTCGGCGAGCTGGACGAGGAGATGGTCTACGAGTCGCGGGTCGGCGACGTCTTCACGCTCGGCACCACCTCGTGGCGGATCGAGGACATCACCCGCGACCGGGTGCTGGTCTCCCCGGCTCCCGGGGTGCCGGGCCGGCTGCCGTTCTGGAAGGGCGACCAGCTGGGCCGCCCGCTGGAGCTGGGCCGCGCGCTGGGAGCGTGGCTGCGCGAGGTCGGCGCGCTGACGCCCGAGGCGGCCAGGAAGCGCCTGGCGGCCGCGGGCCTGGACACCTGGGCCGCCGACAACGTGCTGGGCTACCTGGCGGAGCAGCGCCAGGCGTGCGGACACGTGCCGGACGACCGGACCGTCGTCGTGGAGCGGTTCAGGGACGAGCTGGGCGACTGGCGGGTGATCATCCACTCACCGTTCGGGGCGCAGGTGCACGCCCCGTGGGCGCTGGCACTCGGCGTCCGGCTCCAGGAAAAGTACGGCCTGGACGCACAGGCGATGCACGCGGACGACGGGATCGTGCTGCGGCTGCCCGACGCCGACCTGATGGGCCTGGACCTGCTGGACTCCTCGCCGACCCCACCGGGCGCGGAGTACGACCCCGAGCAGTCGCCGGTCGGGGCCGCCGACGTGGCGTTCGACAAGGGCGAGATCGAGCAGCTCGTCACCGACCAGGTCGGCGGGTCCGCGCTGTTCGCCTCGCGCTTCCGCGAGTGCGCCGCCCGCGCGCTGCTGCTGCCCCGCCGCAGCCCCGGCAAGCGCACCCCGCTGTGGCAGCAGCGTCAGCGCGCCTCTCAACTGCTCCAGGTCGCCTCGGAGTTCGGGTCGTTCCCGATCGTCCTCGAAGCGATCCGCGAATGCCTCCAGGACGTGTTCGACGTGCCCGGCCTGGTGGAGCTGATGGGCGACATCGAGGCCCGCCGGGTCCGCCTGGTCGAGGTCACCACCCAGGAGCCCTCGCCTTTCGCCCGCTCGCTGCTGTTCGGCTATGTGGCGCAGTTCCTCTACGAGGGCGACTCGCCCCTGGCCGAGCGACGGGCCGCCGCCCTGTCGCTCGACTCCCGGCTGCTCGCGGAGCTGCTGGGCCAGGCGGAGCTGCGGGAGCTGCTGGACCCGGAGGTGCTGGACGAGCTGGACCGGGAACTGCAGTGGCTGACCGAGGACCGCAGGGTCAAGGACGCCGAGGGCGTCGCCGACCTGCTGCGCATGCTCGGGCCGCTCACCGGTGCGGAGCTGGGCGCGCGCGGCGGTGAGCCGCAGTGGGCGGCCGCGCTGGAGGGCGCGCGCCGGGCCATCCGGGTGCGTGTCGCCGGCGAAGAGCACTGGGCCGCCGTGGAGGACGCGGGCCGGCTTCGGGACGCGCTGGGCACCGCGCTGCCGGTCGGGGTCCCGGTGGCGTTCACCGAGCCGGTCAAGGACCCGCTGGGAGATCTGGTCGCCAGGTTCGCCCGCACCCACGGGCCCTTCACGACGACGGACGTGGCGGACCGGTTCGGCCTGGGCGCGGCGGTGGCGGACGGCATCCTGCACCGGCTGGCCGGCTCCGGCCGGGTGGCGCAGGGCGAGTTCCGGCCCGGCGGCGCGGGACAGGAGTGGTGCGACGCGACGGTGCTGAGACGGCTGCGACGACGTTCGCTGGCCGCGCTGCGGCAAGAGCTGGAGCCAGTGCCGCCCGCGACACTCGGGGTGTTCCTGCCGCAGTGGCAGCACGTGGGCACCCACAGCCTGCGCGGCATGGACGGGCTGGCGCGGGCCGTGGAGCAGCTCCAGGGCGCCTCGGTGCCCGCCTCGGCGCTGGAGAAGCTGGTGCTGCCGTCCCGCGTCACCGGCTACACCCCGGCCATGCTGGACGAGCTGACCGCGTCCGGGGAGGTCCTGTGGGCCGGTGGGGGCGCGCTGCCCGGCAAGGACGGCTGGGTGTCGCTGTATCTCGCCGACAGCGCTCCGCTGATCATGCCCGCGCCGCAGCCTCTGGAGCAGTCACCGCTGCACGCCGCGGTCATGGCGGCGCTGCACGGCGGTTACGGGCTGTTCTTCCGGCAGATCGCCGACCAGGTGCGCGCCGGTGGCGTCGAGGCGACCGATCCGGAGCTCGCCGAGGCGGTGTGGGACCTGGCCTGGTCGGGGCGGCTGACCAACGACACGCTCGCTCCGCTGCGGGCGCTGCTGGGCTCGGGACGGACCGCGGGCACCACCGCGCACCGGGCGCCGCGGTCCGTCCCGCGCGGCCGGTACAGCTCGCTCGCCGCGCGCGCCCCGCGCGCGGGCGCCTCACGCACCGGGCCGCCGACCACCGCGGGCCGGTGGTCGCTGGTGCCGGAGCCCGAGGCCGACCCGACGCTGCGCGCGCACGCGCTGACCCACACCCTGCTCGACCGGCACGGTGTGGTCACCCGGGGCGCGGTCGCCGCGGAGGGCGTGGCGGGCGGCTTCTCGGCGGCCTACCGGGTGCTGGCGGCGTTCGAGGAGACCGGGCAGGCCCGGCGCGGCTACGTGGTGGAAGGGCTGGGCGCGGCGCAGTTCGCGATGGACGGCGCCGTGGACCGGCTGCGGGCGCTGGGCGCCGCCCGCGAGCGGGAGGAGGAGCAGCAGGGCACGTCCCGCACCGTGGTGCTCGCCGCCGCCGACCCCGCCAACCCCTACGGCGCGGCCCTGCCCTGGCCTGAGCAACCCGTGGGCGTCAGCCACAAACCGGGCCGCAAGGCCGGCGCCCTGGTGGTGCTGACCGACGGCGAGCTGGCCCTCTACGTGGAGCGCGGCGGCAAGACGCTGCTGTCCTGGCCAGGGGACGAGATACGCCTCCAGGCGGCGGCCGACGCGCTCGCCCTCGCCGTCCGCGAGGGGGCGCTGGGCCGGCTGACGGTGGAGCGCACCAACGGCGAGCCGGCGCTGACCTCAGCGCTCGGCCAGGCGCTGGAGGCGGCTGGTTTCCACGCCACGCCCCGAGGACTGCGGCTGCGGGACGGACTGTAGGCGCGGGCCCGAGGTCCGAGGTTCCGGGTCCTGGGTCCCAGCTCCGAGGTCCGAGGTCCGAGGTCTCGGGTGCGGGCCTGAGGGCCGTGGGCCCGAGGCGACGGACGGTCCACGATGCACGGGCCGCAGGCCCGAAGGCGACGGTGCCGTGCATCATGGACGGGTGCCCGAAGGAGACACGGTCTGGCTGACCGCCCACCGACTGCACGCCGCGCTGGCCGGACGGCCGCTGGTGCGGGCCGACCTGCGGGTGCCGCAGCTGGCGACCGTGGACCTGGCCGGACGCCGCCTGCTGGAGGTGGTGCCGCGGGGAAAGCATCTGATGGCCCGGCTGGAGGGCGATCTGACGCTGCACTCCCACCTGCGGATGGACGGCTCCTGGCATCTGTACGCGCCGGGTGAGCGCTGGCGGGGCGGCCCGCCCCACCAGGTGCGGGCGGTGCTGGAGACCGAGGCGAGGACCGCGGTGGGCTACCGGCTGCCGGTGCTGGAGCTGATGGCGACCGGCGAGGAGGACGGCGTGGTGGGCCACCTCGGGCCGGATCTGCTCGGCCCGGACTGGGACCCGGCGCGTGCGCTGGCCGCCCTTGTCTCGGACCCAGAGCGCCCGCTCGGCGAGGCCCTGCTCGACCAGCGCAACCTGGCCGGGATCGGCAACGTGTACGTGTCGGAGCTGTGCTTCCTGCGCGGTGTGACGCCCTGGACGCCCTTCGGGCAGCTCGCGGCGCCGGAGAAGCTGGTGGCGCTGGCCAAGCGCCTGCTGGAGGCCAACAAGTCCCGCCCCGGCCACATCACCACCGGGGACACCCGGCGGGGCCGCACCCACTGGGTCTACGGCCGTGAGCACGATGCCTGCCTGCGCTGCGGCACGCCCGTCAGACGCGCCGAGCACGGCCAGGGGGAGCGGGCCCGGGTGGCGTACTGGTGTCCGCGCTGTCAGCGCGGGCCGACCCCGGACCCGTCGGCGGGACCGGGGCACGGCGCGGCCTGAGCCGCGAAGCGGCCCGGCGTCCGAGCCCGCCGGCCCCGCCGACCGGGTCGCCGGGGCCGGCGTCGGGGTCCGCTCCGGGGTCGCGTGGGGCCTGCGGCCGGGCCGACACCGCGTGCATCGGTATCAGGCCGAGGCTCCAGCCGGCGACCAGCAGGGCGTCCGCCCAGGGGCGCATCGCCCGGCCTCAGACGTTCTCCGCCTGGAACATCCAGTGGAACTTCTCGAGGTCGGCGGTGATGCCGATCAGGATGTCCTGGGTGACCGGGTCGGGCTCGTCGGTGATCTGGATGCGTTCCCGCATCCGGGTGATGGCCGCGTCCAGCGCCGCCACCATGACGTCCACGACGTCGCCGTCCTTGATCCAGCCGTCGGTCACCGTCTCGATACCGGTGGTCTTGGCGACGGTGACGGCCCGCCCGTCGGGGCTGACGCTGATCGCCGCCGCCCGCTCGGCCACGGTGTCCGAGGCGATCCGTGCGGTGTCGACGACCTCGTCGAGTTGGAGGTGGATGGACCGGAACCGTGGGCCGATGACGTTCCAGTGCACCTGCTTGGCGACCAGCGACAGATCGAGCAGGTCCACCAGCGCTCCCTGCAGCGCCTCGCCAACGGTTTTCCGGGCCTGCTCGGGCAGCGGGCTCTTCACGACACTCATGTGCATGTCTCCTACCGGATCGACGCCATCACGTCCGTTTTATCCCCCTGTCATCCTCTTCGCCTACCCTGCCCCGCCTCGCTACACATGGCAAAAGGACGGCGGCCCGCCCCCGGACGATCAGGGGTGCGGGCCGCCGTCCTTCAAGCGGCGAGATCCGGGGCGACAGGCCCTAGGCGGCGACGACGTCGACGGTCTCGGCGGACTTCTTGGGCGCCTTGATGGTGATCCGCTCGTCGGGCGTCGACGACACGGAGGTGACGGACGTGACGGACGTGACCGCGCCCAGCATCGGGCGCCTCGGTGCGGCGGCGGTCTCGGCGGCCGCCGACTGCGCCAGCTCGGCGAGCGACAGATCGTCGCTGACCTCGCGCATCACTTCGGACATCGGCACGTCGAGCGCGTCGCAGATCGCCGACAGCAGCTCGGAGGAGGCTTCCTTCTGTCCCCGCTCGACCTCGGAGAGGTATCCGAGGGAGACACGAGCCGACGAGGAGACCTCGCGCAGAGTGCGGCCCTGGCGTTGGCGCTGCCGACGCAGCACGTCACCAAGCAGGCGACGGAGCAGGATCATCGGTGGCTCCCTCCTCGGACCGCATAGCCGCATCCTTCTCGCCCCACCGTACCGCCTCGGGCACCGGCCGTGCGGGGAGCGAAGACGTGTTCACTCAGGGCTGCAAACATCACTACCCCCCGTCTTCTTCCCTCTTATCGGGCCCCGGACTCCTCCTGGGACCCCTGTGCGGACCCCGCGGGACCCTTGTTCCGGCTCCTCTACGCCTTGCCGGAGGCCGGACCCGCAACCGTACTCCTTCCCAACTCCCCGGCGAGCAGTTCCAGGACGGCGGTGACAGAAGCGGTACGGATCGCGGTACGGTCGCCGGTCAGCCGCAGCGCGGACTCGCGGGTCCCGTCCGGCCCCGCGACCGCGACGAAGACCGTGCCGGCCGGTATGCCGTCCTGGGGGTCGGGGCCGGCCACGCCGGTGGTGGACACACCCCAGTCGGCGCCGAGCCGGTTCCGTACGCCCTCTGCCATCTGGCGTGCGACCTGCGGGTCCACCGCGCCCCGCGCGGCGAGCAGGTCCGCGTCGACGCCGAGCAGCCGGTGCTTGAGTTCGGTGGCGTAGGCCGTGACGGAGCCTCGGAAGGCGTTCGAGGCGCCCGGGACCGCGACCAGCTCCGCGGCGACGAGTCCGCCGGTGAGCGACTCGGCGACGGCCAGCGTCCAGCCCCGCGCCTCCAGCAGTCCCAGCACCTCGCGGGCCGGTCCGCCGCTCACGCGCCGTGCCCCTGCCCCGGTGCGTGCGCCTCGTGCGCCGCCGTCTCCCCCTGCGTGCCCCCGGCGGCCGGCTCCGCCACCCCCGCGGGCTCGGCGGCGGCCGCCGCCGTGGCGGCAGCGGTTGCGGTGGCCGTGGCCACGCTCGCGCCGGTGGCCGCGGCGGTGACCGCGACGGTCGCCCCGGTGGTGACGGCGGCGGCGGCCGTCGCCGCCGCGGCGGCCCGCCGGCGCCGCCCGTCCAGTCCGGCGCGGCGCAGCACGATCGCCTGCCGTACGTAGTCCACGCCGGTGCCCACCGTGAGGATCACCGCCAGCGCCATCAGCCAGGCCCGCAGCGAGGCCAGCGGCCCGGTCAGCACCAGGATGTACATGCCGACGGCGACTCCCTGGGTGAGCGTCTTGAGCTTGCCGCCCCGGCTGGCGGGGATCACCCCGTGGCGGATCACCCAGAACCGCAGCAGCGTGATGCCCAGCTCGCGCGCCAGGATCACCACGGTCACCCACCACGGCAGGTCGCCGAGCGAGGAGAGCCCGACCAGGGCCGCTCCCATGATCGCCTTGTCGGCGATGGGGTCGGCGATCTTGCCGAAGTCGGTGACGAGGCCGTAGCGGCGGGCGATCTCGCCGTCGAAGAGGTCGGTGATCATCGCGATCGCGAAGGCCGCCCAGGCGAAGGAGCGCCAGGCCGGGTCGTGGCCGTCCCCGTGCACGAGCAGCAGGACGAAACCGGGGACCAGGACGAGGCGGACCATCGTCAGCAGGTTGGCGACGTTCAGCAGGCGTGCCTGCGGAACCGCCGGGTCCCCGAGGTGGTCGGGCAGCGCCGGCGGCGACGCGGAGGCTTCCGTCATCTGGCCACCTCCTCCGTACAGTCGCCGGCCGCACCGGCGTCCTGCACCGCGTCCGGCAGGGGGTCCTGCGCGTCCTGCACGCCGAGCGGCTCGGCGACGAGGTCGACGCCCTCGGTGCCGGTCACCTTCGCGGTGACGAACATGCCGGGCGCGGGCCGCCACCAGCCGCCCGACGCGGTGAGCACGACCTGCCCGTCGGTCTCCGGCGCCTGGTGGTCGGCCCGCCCGGTGACCTCGCCGGTCTCCTCGTCGACGGCCTCCACCAGGACCCGCACGGTCGAGCCGAGCCGTTCCTGCGCGCGCTGCGCGGTCAGCTCCTCGGCCAGCCGCGACACCCGGGCGAGGCGGGCGGCCACCACGTCGTCGTCGAGCTTGTTGTCGAAGGTCGCGGCCTCGGTGCCGTCCTCGTCGGAGTAGCCGAAGACCCCGATGGCGTCCAGCCGCGCCGAGCCGAGGAAGCGCTCCAGCTCCGCCAGGTCGTCCTCGCTCTCGCCGGGGAAGCCGACGATGAAGTTGGACCGCACGCCCGCCTCGGGCGCCTTGGCCCGGATGGTGTCGAGCAGCTCAAGGAACCGGTCGGTGTCCCCGAAGCGCCGCATGGCCCGCAGCACGCCGGGCGCGGAGTGCTGGAAGGACAGGTCGAAGTAGGGCACGACGCCCGGGGTCGAGGTGAGCACGTCGATCAGCCCGGGGCGCATCTCGGCGGGCTGGAGGTAGCTGACCCGGACCCGCTCGATCCCCTCGACCGCCGCCAGCTCCGGCAGCAGCGTCTCCAGCAGCCGGATGTCGCCGAGGTCCTTGCCGTAGGAGGTGTTGTTCTCGCTGACGAGCATGACCTCGCTGACGCCCTGCCCGGCCAGCCACCTGGTCTCGCCGAGGACGTCGGAGGGACGGCGGGAGATGAACGAGCCGCGGAAGGACGGGATGGCGCAGAAGGTGCAGCGCCGGTCGCAGCCGGAGGCCAGCTTCACCGAGGCGACCGGGCCGGACCCCAGCCGGCGCCGCAGCGGCGCGCGCGGCCCCGAGGACGGCGCCAGGCCGTCGGGCAGGTCCTGCGCGCCCTCCTCGAAGCCCGGTCCGTCCGGCAGGCCTGCCGCTTCGTTCGGGGCGTCGCCGTGGCCGGGCAGCGCCACGCCCTGCGTGCCCTGCTGCCGCTCCGCGGGGCTGATCGGCAGCAGCTTGCGCCGGTCGCGCGGGGTGTGGGAGGCGTGGACGCCGCCGGACAGGATGGTCTGGAGGCGGTCGGAGATGTCCGCGTAGTCGTCGAAGCCGAGCACGCCGTCCGCCTCGGGGAGCGCGTCGGCGAGTTCTCTGCCGTACCGCTCGGCCATGCATCCGACGGCGACGACCGCCTGGGTGCGGCCCTGCGACTTGAGGTCGTTGGCCTCCAGCAGGGCGTCGACGGAGTCCTTCTTGGCCGCGTCGACGAAGCCGCAGGTGTTCACGACCGCCACGTCGGCGTCGGCGGCGTCGTCGACCAGCCGCCAGCCGTCCGCCGCGAGCCGACCGGCCAGTTCCTCCGAGTCCACCTCATTGCGGGCGCAGCCGAGCGTGACAAGAGCGACGGTACGGGGTTCGGGCATGTAGCCCAGGGTACCGGGTGGCTGGTCACCGCCCTCGTCGCACGCCTGCTCGCACAAGGGGCGGCCCGGCCTCCTCGGAAGGGGGCCGGGCCGTGTCCTGAGCGGTGGTGCGGGCTGGTGCGGGCGGTTTCCCGGCGGGTCTCAGCCCTGCGTCGGGTCGCCGGGGGTGTAGGTGAGGCGCACCACCTGGCCCTTGTCGCCGGCCGGGCCGAGGTCCTTGCCGTTGACGAAGAGCTGGACGGCGCCCGCGTTGCCCACCACGAGCTTGATCTTCTTGTCGTCGGTCCAGGTCTTGGACTGGCCCTTCTTCAGGGAGTCCTGGAAGAGCTGCTTGCCGTTGCTGTCCATGGCCTGGATCCAGCTGGTGCCGCCGGCCGCGGTGACCTTGACGGTGACCTTGCCGGGCGGGGCCGCGGCGATGGCGCTGCCGGTGGGCTGCGGCGGCTTGGGCTCGCCGTTGCCCTGCGGGCTCTGGGTGGAGGTGGGCGTGGTGGTCGTCGCGGTGGGGCTGGGGGCGGCGTCGGACTTGCCGCCGCCGGAGCCGCTGATCGCGGTGTAGCCGACGAAGCCGATGACGGCCACGATCGCGGCGACCATGGCGGCCGTCCAGTTGGGCCGGCGCGGCTCGGAGCGGATCCGGCGCTCGGCCTCGTACAGCGGCGGTACGGGCGCGGGCGTGATCTCGTTGCCGTGCTCGGCGGCGTACTGCTCGACCAGCGGCTCCGGATCGAGCCCCACGACGCGCGCGATGCTGCGGATGTGGCCGCGTGCGTACACGTCGCCGCCGCAGCGGGAGAAGTCGTCCTGTTCGATCGACTGCAGGATCGGCACCCGCACCCGGGTGCTGGTGCTGACCTCGTCGATGGACAGACCCGCGGCGATGCGGGCCTGCGCGAGGGCGCGACCGACCGAAGGACGGTCGTCGGAGGGCGAGTTGCCGAGGGACACGAGGGCGCCTTTCGAGCGTGCAGCCGCCTGCTGGAAGTTCAGTCTAGGGGCGGTACAAAACGCGGGGGCAATCGGACGGCCGTTTTTGTCCGCCACTCGGGCTCACGCGGGCCGCGCTGCGGCGGCCCCGGCTCGAAGGCGGATACGCGGATCGTCCGTCTGTACCAACTGGACGTACGAACAGCAGAAACGGTTGCCCCGGAACGTGCCCCGAACCCCGCTCCGCACACATCTCAGGCGCCCGGGCCACCACCGCGGATGACCGCGAGGACACCGTCCAGCTCGTCCGCCTTGACCATGACGTCACGCGCCTTGGACCCCTCGCTGGGGCCGACGATACCGCGCGACTCCATCAGGTCCATCAGCCGGCCGGCCTTGGCGAAGCCGACCCGCAGCTTGCGCTGGAGCATCGACGTGGAACCGAACTGGGTGGAGACCACCAGCTCGGCGGCCTGGCACAGCAGGTCGAGGTCGTCGCCGATCTCCTCGTCGATCTCCTTCTTGGGGCCGCTGCCCACCGTCACGTCGCTGCGGTAGCTCGGGGTGAGCTGGGCCTTGCAGTGGTCGACGACCTTGGCGACCTCGTCCTCGGTGACGAAGGCGCCCTGCATCCGAATCGGCTTGTTCGCGCCCATCGGCAGGAACAGTCCGTCACCCTTGCCGATCAGCTTCTCGGCGCCCGGCTGGTCCAGGATGACCCGGCTGTCGGCGAGCGAGGAGGTGGCGAAGGCGAGCCGGGACGGCACGTTGGCCTTGATCAGACCGGTGACGACGTCGACGCTGGGCCGCTGCGTGGCCAGCACCAGGTGGATGCCGGCCGCTCGGGCCAGCTGCGTGATGCGGACGATCGAGTCCTCCACGTCGCGCGGCGCGACCATCATCAGATCGGCCAGCTCGTCCACGATCACCAGCAGGTAGGGGTACGGCGACAGCTCCCGCTCGCTGCCCTCGGGCGTCCTGGCCTTCCCCGACCGCACCGCGGCGTTGAAGTCGTCGATGTGCCGGAATCCGTACGCGGCCAGGTCGTCGTAGCGCAGGTCCATCTCGCGGACCACCCACTGCAGCGCCTCGGCGGCCCGCTTGGGGTTGGTGATGATCGGGGTGATCAGGTGCGGGATGCCCTCGTACGCGGTCAGCTCGACGCGCTTGGGGTCGACCAGCACCATCCGCACCTCGTCGGGGGTGGCGCGGGCCATCACCGAGGTGATCAGGCAGTTGATGCAGGAGGACTTGCCGGAGCCGGTGGCGCCCGCGACCAGCACGTGCGGCATCTTCGCGAGGTTGGCCATCACGTAGCCGCCCTCGACGTCCTTGCCGAGCGCGACGGTCATCGGGTGGTCCTCGCCCGCGGCCTCCGCCGAGCGCAGCACGTCGCCGAGGTTGACCATCTCGCGGTCGCTGTTGGGGATCTCGATGCCAACCGCGGACTTTCCCGGGATCGGGCTGATGATCCGCACGTCGGGGCTGGCCACCGAGTAGGCGATGTTCTTGGCCAGCGCGGTGATCCGCTCGACCTTGACCGCCGCGCCCAGCTCGACCTCGTAGCGGGTGACGGTCGGACCGCGGGTGAAGCCGGTGACGACCGCGTCGACCTTGAACTCCTTGAAGACCTGGCTGAGCGAGGCGACGACCGCGTCGTTGGCGGCGCTGCGGGTGCGCCCGGGGCCGCCGCGCTCCAGCAGGTCCAGGGAGGGCAGCGCGTAGGTGATGTCGCCGGACAGCTGCAGCTGCTCGGCGCGCGGCGGCAGCGGCTCGGACGGGACGGCCGGCGCGGCCTTGGTGAGGTCGGGGACGGCGCCGGAGGCGGCCGCGGCCGGCTGCTGCGCGGGGTCGGCGACGTCCTCGGCGCGCGCGGCGGGGACCTGCTTCCTGAGCGCGCCGGTGAGGTCGGGGACCAGCGGGGAGGGCTGCACGCCGTGCAGCACGGCGCCGTCGAAGGAGGCCGCCGCGGCCGCGGCGATGTCCACCGCGTCGGGTCCTTCGGCGCCGTCGGCGTCCTCCGGACGGCGGCGCGGCCTGCGCCGCGGCCTGGGGTCGTCGCCCTCCCCCATGGCGCCGTCGCCGTCCACGTCGTAGGGCTCCGCGCCGGACCCCGCCGCGGGCTTGGTGAAGCGCAGCGGCAGCCGGCGCACCGGCGAGCCGTCCTCGGGCTCCTCCGCGTACTCCGGCTCCTCCTCGAAGAAGTCCTCGAGCGGTACGGCGTCGGGGTCCGCGGGCTGGGCGTAGAGGCCGAGGCGGGTGCCGGCGTGGCGCAGCCGCTCAGGGATGGCGTTGACCGGCGTGGCGGTGACGACCATCAGCCCGAAGGCGGTGACGAGCAGCAGCAGCGGCACGGCCAGCGCCGAGCCGACCGTGTAGAGCAGCGGGGAGGCGGCCGCCCAGCCGATCAGGCCGCCGGCGTTGCGCAGCGCCTCGGCGCCCTGGTCGCGGCTGGGCGAGCCGCAGGCCATGTGGACCAGCCCGAGAGCGCCGATGGCCAGCGCGGACAGGCCGATGACGATGCGGCCGTTGGCCTCCGGCTGCTCCGGATGGCGCATCAGGCGGACGGCGACGAAGCCGAGCAGGAACGGCACCAGCAGGTCGAGGCGGCCGAACGCGCCGGTGACGAGCATGTGCACGAGGTCGCCGACCGGGCCGTGCAGGTTCGACCAGGTGCCCGCGGCGACCACCAGGGTCAGGCCGAGCAGGCCGAGCGCCAGGCCGTCCTTGCGGTGTGCGGGGTCCAGGCCGCGGGCGCCGCGCCCTATGCCGCGCAGCACCGCGCCGACGGTGTGGGCCACGCCCAGCCACAGGGCGCGGACCATCCGGTAGAGGCCGTTGGTCGGCGAGGGCGCGGGCCGCGGCGCGGGCCTGGCCGCGGGCGCCTTGGCCGCTTTCTTGGCCGCCGGCCTCGGGGCAGCGCCCTTCACCGCGGGTTTCTTGGCCGCGGTCTTCTTGGCGGCCGGCTTCGCCGGGGCTTTCTTGGCGGTGCCGGACGTACGGGAGGCCATGGTGCCGAGGTTACCGCCCTTGTGATCGCGGAACACGCGTGCCCGTCGATACGCCCGTTCGTGTCGGACCGGGACGATGAACGGATTGACGGCACGTCAACCGCGATCCCGCCGCCACACTTTCGGGCGGTCGGCGGGTGCGCGGTTGACGCCGCCCTACTCCGATCCCTGCTGCCTGATGACGGAGTCGCTGCCGGAGCCGGGCGGCTCCAGCGCGTCCAGCGCCCGCCGCAGCCCGGTGAGTTTGCGCTCCAGATGGGCGGCGGTGGCCACGGCAGCGGCGTCCGCGGACTCGCTGAGCTGCTTGCTGAGCGCCTCGGCCTGCTCCTCGACGGCCGCGAGCCGCGCGGACAGCTCGGCGACCAGTCCCGCCGACTCCCGGCCCCTGGTGCCGTTGGACCCTCCGCCGGAGCCGCCGCCGACCGACGCGCCGGCGGGCATGCCCTGCTCCAGCTGGAGCCGCAGCAGTGCCGCCTGTTCGCGCAGCTGGCAGTTCTTCATGTAGAGGTCGACGAAGACCGAGACCTTCGCACGCAGCACCCACGGGTCGAAGGGCTTGGAGATGTAGTCGACCGCGCCCGCCGCGTAACCGCGGAAGGTGTGGTGCGGTCCGTGGTTGATCGCGGTCAGGAAGATGATCGGGATGTCCCGGGTCCGCTCCCGCCGCTTGATGTGCGCCGCGGTCTCGAACCCGTCCATGCCCGGCATCTGCACGTCGAGCAGGATCACCGCGAAATCGTCGGTGAGCAGCGCCTTGAGTGCTTCCTCCCCGGACGATGCCCGCACCAGCGTCTGATCGAGCGCCGAGAGGATCGCCTCCAGCGCCAGCAGATTCTCCGGCCGGTCATCGACCAGGAGGATCTTGGCCTTCTGTACCATGGCCCGCCCTCCTCGCCCCGGCAGTGTGCCGGTCGCCGCCCCCTGGGCCGACTCCGTCATGCCGCCCGTCCTTGTGCCGGTCATGGTAGTCGCACCCCGCCGTTCGCCACACCCTGTCACCGCCAGGTCACTCAACACGTACCGGAAACGCAGGCGGAGACCAGAAGGTTCCCTGATTTCCGCGCCGCCACACCTCGACGGGCACCCCGTCGGCAGAAGATCACCGACGCGACGCCCGGCTGCCCGCGCCCGGCGGTCCGCCCGCCACGCACCCCTGGATACGGGCCGCGCGGGCGTTCCGCTCAGCCTGCGTGCATCCACTGTTCCATGAGTGTGAGCAGATGGTCGGTGTCGACGGGCTTCGTCACATAATCCGACGCTCCCGACTCGATGGCCTTCTCACGATCGCCCTTCATCGCCTTCGCGGTGAGCGCGATGATCGGCAGCCCGGCGAACTGCGGCATCTTGCGGATCGCCGTGGTCGTGGCGTATCCGTCCATCTCGGGCATCATGATGTCCATCAGCACGACCACGATGTCGTCGTACTGCTCCAGCACCTCGATGCCCTCGCGGCCGTTCTCCGCGTAGAGGACGGTCAGCCCGTGCTGTTCGAGGACGCTGGTGAGCGCGAAGACGTTGCGGATGTCGTCGTCGACGATCAGCACCTTCTCGCCGCTGAAACCGCCCGAGAAGCCGGTGTAGGCGTCGGCCTGCGGTTCGTCGAGCCACGGCTCGTGCGAGCCGTGCCGGACGCCGCCGCCCTGACCGTTTCCCTGGCCGTTCCCCTGGCCGCTTCCGTGGCTGCTTCCGGAACCATGTCCGTGCGAACCGCCGCCGCTGCCGTGCCCGTTGCCCTGGCCGCCGGCTCCGGGCGCGCCGGTGCGGCCCGCCGCGCCCCTGTCGTCGCCGTGGCCGTTGGTGTGGCCGTTCGTGTGGCCGTGGGAGTGGCCGTTCCCGTGCGAGCCGGAGGGCAGCGGCGTCGGCTGCGCCGAGCGGCGGCGCAGCCGGGCCAGGCTGCTGCCGGGGCTGCGGGTGCGGCCGGCCGGCTCGGAGTCGCCGCCCTGGCCCGCGGGCAACTGCGGCGCGGCCGGCGGCACGTCGCCGAGCGTCATCGGCAGGTAGAGCGTGAACGTCGAGCCGCGGCCGGTCTGGCTGTCGGCGTGGATCTCGCCGCCGAGCAGCCGGGCGATCTCCCGGCTGATCGACAGGCCCAGGCCGGTGCCGCCGTACTTGCGGCTGGTGGTGCCGTCGGCCTGCTTGAACGCCTCGAAGATCACCCGCATCTTGCCGGCCGCGATGCCGATGCCGGTGTCGGTCACCGAGAACGCGATCAGCGGCTGGTCGGGCTCGCGCAGCGTGCCGGCCTCCAGCAGCTGCTCCCTGATCGACTGCGGCACCTCGGCCCCGGCCGGGCGGATGACCAGCTCGACCGAGCCGCTGTCGGTGAACTTGACCGCGTTGGAGAGCAGGTTGCGCAGCACCTGGAGCAGGCGCTGCTCGTCGGTGTGCAGGGTGACCGGCAGCTCGGGCGAGACCCGTACCGAGAAGTCCAGGCCCTTCTCCGCGGTCAGCGGCCGGAAGGTGGCCTCCACGTAGTCGACCAGCTGGACCAGGGCGATCCGGGTCGGCGAGACGTCCATCTTGCCGGCCTCGACCTTGGACAGGTCCAGGATGTCGTTGATCAGCTGCAGCAGGTCCGAGCCCGCGCCGTGGATGGTCTCGGCGAACTCGACCTGCTTGGGCGACAGGTTGCCGTCCGCGTTGTCGGCGAGCAGCTTGGCCAGGATCAGCAGCGAGTTGAGCGGGGTGCGCAGCTCGTGCGACATGTTCGCCAGGAACTCCGACTTGTACCGCATGGAGACCGCGAGCTGCTCGGCGCGCTCCTCCAGCACCTGCCGGGCCTCCTCGATCTCGGTGTTCTTCACCTCGATGTCGCGGTTCTGCCGGGCCAGCAGCTCGGCCTTGTCCTCCAGTTCGGCGTTGGACATCTCCAGCGCCCGCTGCCGGTTCTCCAACTCGGCCGAGCGCTCCTGGAGTTGCTCGGTCAGCTCCTGGGACTGCTTCAGCAGCCCCTCGGTCTTGGTGTTGACCGAGATGGTGTTGACGCTGATCGCGATGATGTCGGTGATCTGGTCGAGGAAGTCCTTCTGGATCTGCGTGAACGGCTGGAACGCGGCCAGCTCGATCACCCCGAGCACCCGGCCCTCGAAGAGCACCGGCAGCACGATGACGTGCGAGGGCGGGGCCTCCCCGAGACCCGAGGTGATCTTCAGGTAGCCCGGCGGCACGTGCTCGATCAGGATCGAGCGCTTCTCCACCGCGGCCTGCCCGATCAGCCCCTCGCCCGGCAGGAAGACCGTCGATCTGGTGCGCCGCGAGAAGCCGTAGCTGCCGATCAGCCGCAGCTCGTACTCCTCGCCCGCCTCCGCGGTGTCCTCGGCGAGGAAGAAGGCGCCGTGCTGCGCGGAGACCACCGGGGTCAGCTCGCTCATGATCAGCGCGGCCACGTCGCCGAGGTCGCGGCGGCCCTGCATCAGTCCGGAGATCCGGGCGAGGTTGCCCTTGAGCCAGTCCTGCTCCTTGTTGGCCAGGGTGGTCTCGCGCAGCCGGACGATCATCGTGTTGATGTAGTCCTGCAGTTCGAGGATCTCGCCGGCGGCGTCCACGTCGATCCGCAGGTTGAGGTCGCCGCGGGTCACCGCGGTGGCGACCTGGGCGATGTTGCGGACCTGGCTGGTCAGGTTGTTCGCCATCAGGTTCACCGACTCGGTGAGGTCCTTCCAGATCCCGGAGACGTCCGGCACCCGCGCCTGGCCGCCGAGCCGGCCCTCGGTGCCCACCTCGCGGGCCACCCGGGTCACCTCGTCACCGAAGGCCGACAGCTGGCCGACCATGGTGTTGATGGTCGTCTTCAGCTCCAGGATCTCGCCGCGCGCGTCCACGTCGATCTTCTTGGACAGGTCGCCGCGCGCCACCGCGGTCGTGACCTGCGCGATCTGCCGCACCTGGCCGGTCAGGTTGGACGCCATGCCGTTGACGGACTCGGTGAGGTCCTTCCAGGTGCCGGCCACGCCCGGCACGCGGGCCTGACCGCCGAGGATGCCCTCGGTGCCGACCTCGCGCGCGACGCGCGTCACCTCGTCACCGAAGGCGGACAGCGTGTCGACCATCGTGTTGATGGTGTTCTTCAGCTCCAGGATCTCGCCCCGGGCGTCGACGTCGATCTTCTTCGTCAGGTCGCCGTTGGCCACCGCGGTCGCCACCGAGGAGATCGACCGCACCTGGCTGGTCAGGTTGGAGGCCATGCCGTTGACGGACTCGGTCAGGTCCTTCCAGATGCCCGAGACGTCACGCACCCGGGCCTGGCCGCCCAACTGGCCCTCGGTGCCCACCTCGCGCGCGACACGGGTCACCTCGTCACCGAAGGCGGACAGCGTGTCGACCATCGTGTTGACCGTGGTCACCAGGGCCAGGATCTCGCCCTTCGCGTCGACGGTGATCTTCCGCGAGAGGTCCCCGTTGGCGACCGCGCCGGTCACGTCGGCGATGTTGCGGACCTGGCTGGTGAGGTTGTTCGCCATGAAGTTGACGGACTGGGTGAGGTCCTTCCAGGTGCCGCTGACGCCCTTGACCTCGGCCTGGCCGCCCAGGATGCCCTCGGTGCCGACCTCGCGGGCCACCCGGGTGACCTCCTCGGCGAAGGACGACAGCTGGTCGACCATCGTGTTCAGGGTGTTCTTCAGCTCGAGGATCTCGCCCTTGGCGTCGACGTCGATCTTCTGCGACAGGTCGCCGCGGGCCACCGCGGTGGCCACCTGGGCGATGTTGCGGACCTGGCCGGTGAGGTTGCCGGCCATGAAGTTCACCGAGTCGGTCAGGTCGCGCCACACCCCGGCCACGCCCGGCACCTGCGCCTGGCCGCCCAGCCTGCCGTCCGTGCCGACCTCGCGGGCCACCCTGGTGACCTCCTCGGCGAAGGACGAGAGCTGGTCGACCATCGTGTTGATGGTGTTCTTCAGCTCCAGGATCTCGCCGCGCGCGTCGACGTCGATCTTCTGCGACAGGTCACCGCGGGCGACCGCCGTGGTGACCTGGGCGATCTGCCGGACCTGCGAGGTCAGGTTGCCGGCCATGAAGTTGACGGAGTCGGTCAGGTCCTTCCAGGTGCCGCTGACCCCGTCGACCCTGGCCTGGCCGCCGAGCCGGCCCTCGGTGCCCACGTCGGTCGCCATCCGCGTCACCTGCGCGGAGAAGGAGCCGAGCTGGTCGACCATCCGGTTCACGGTGTTCTTGAGCTCCAGCATCTCGCCGGAGACGTCCACCGTGACCTTCTGCGACAGGTCCCCGTTGGCCACCGCCGTGGTGACCTGCGCGATGTTGCGGACCTGCGCGGTCAGGTTCCGGAAAGCCGTGTTGACCGAGTCCGTGAGGTCCTTCCAGGTGCCCGCCGCGCCCGGCACCTGCGCCTGCCCGCCCAGCTGCCCCTCCACGCCGACCTCGCGGGCCACGCGGGTCACCTCGGCGCCGAAGGCGGACAGCTGGCCCACCATGGTGTTGACGGTGTTCTTCAGCTCCAGCATCTCGCCGGAGACGTCCACGGTGACCTTCTGCGACAGGTCGCCGCCCGCCACGGCCGTCGTCACCTGCGCGATGTCGCGGACCTGCGCGGTCAGGTTCCGGAAAGCCGTGTTGACCGAGTCGGTCAGGTCCTTCCACGTCCCGGCCACCCCGGGCACCTGCGCCTGCCCGCCCAGCTGGCCCTCCGCGCCGATCTCCCCGGCGACCCGGGTCACCTCGTCGGCGAAGGTCCGCAGCGTCTCGGTCATCGCGTTGATCGTCTCGGCGAGCTGCGCGACCTCGCCGCGCGCCCCGATGGTGATCTTCTGCGTCAGGTCGCCGTTGGCGACCGCCGTGGTCACCTGGGCGATGTCGCGGACCTGCGCCGTCAGGTTGCCCGCCATCAGGTTGACGGAGTCGGTCAGGTCCTTCCACACCCCGGCCACGCCCGGCACCTGCGCCTGGCCGCCCAGCTCGCCCTCGGTGCCGACCTCGCGGGCGACGCGCGTCACCTCGGAGGAGAAGGACGACAGCTGGTCCACCATCGTGTTGACGGTGTTCTTCAGCTCCAGCATCTCGCCGGCCACGTGCACGGTGACCTTGCGCGACAGGTCGCCCTTGGCGACCGCGGTGGTGACCAGCGCGATGTCCCGCACCTGCGCGGTCAGCCGGTACGCCATGGTGTTGACGGAGTCGGTCAGGTCCTTCCAGGAACCCGAGACGCCGCGCACCTTCGCCTGGCCGCCGAGCTTGCCCTCGGTGCCGACCTCGCTGGCCACCCGGGTCACCTCGTCGGTGAACGCGGACAGCTGGTCGACGAGCCCGTTGACCGTACGGCCGACCTTCAGGAACTCGCCGCGCAGCGGGTGCGCGGAACCGTCGGCGTTCTGCGCCCGCAGGTCCATCCGCTGGTCCAGGTCGCCCTCGGCCACCGCCGACAGCACCCGGCCCACCTCGGAGACCGGCCGCACCAGGTCGTCCGCGAGCGCGTTCGACGCCTCGATGGCCGCCGCCCAGGCGCCCTCGCAGGGCCCGGTCTCCAGCCGCTCGGTGAGCTTGCCGTCACGGCCGACCACCCTGCGCACCCGGGCCAGCTCACCGGTGAGGTGCTGGTTGCGGTCGGCGACCTCGTTGAAGACCGCGGCGATGTCGGCCATCGGCCCGTCGCCCGCGACCGGCAGCCGCTTGCGGAAGTTCCCGTCCCGCATCGCGGACAGCGCGCCGAGCAGTTTGGTGAGCGCCGCGGAATCGACCTCGACGGTCCCGCTGCCACGGGAACGCCCGTTCTTCGTACGCGTGACCGTGCCGCGCGCCGATGCGCCAGACTCCACCGTGTCCTCCTGGGGGGTCGACAGACCCGCAGATGTGCAACCTTGCCGACTGCAGAACACGCCCAGTGTTTCACTCCCGCACCGCCCGGCCATAACAGTTCGGCAGCATCCCTGCGATCCGGCGCCAAGTTCGGGGTGGAAACACCTGCAACCGGCGCACGCGGTGTCCGCGGGGGTCAGTAACCTGATCTGTTGTCGGGGGACCGGCCCGTCCCTCGACGAGCACACACTTCTGGGAGCCGTCCGTGAGAGTCCAGCAGCACGACGGCGCCCGAGCGGGCGGAGCGGGCACCCTCGAGACCACACGAGCAGCGAGGAGAGCGGTGATCACGGCGCGGGCAGCGGCCACCTTCGAACCGGTGGGGCGGTCGGTCGCGGTCGCACGCGCCTTCGTCCGCGACACCCTGCACGGCTGGGGCTTCGCCGACGTGGTCGACGACGCCGTGGTCCTCACCAGCGAGCTGGTGACCAACGCGGTCATCCACGCCGGCACCGCCGCCGACGTGACCTGCCTGCGGTACGAGACCGCGGTGCGGGTCGAGGTCGCCGACCACTACCCGGAGCGCGAGGTGCCGCTGCAGTCACGCGGCCGCCAGTTCCGCGAGAGCGACAACGAGGGCGGCCGCGGCCTGATGCTGTGCGCGGCCCTCGCCAGCCGCTGGGGCGTGGAGTACACCGCCTCCGGCAAGCACGTCTGGTTCCAGCTCGACCTGCCGGAACGTCCCGCCGGCACCCGCTCGGCCGGCCCGGTGCTGCCGCCGTCCGAGCTGCCGCTCGCCGACGAGCGGGTGCGCGTCGCCGTCGTGCAGGTGAACCGCGAGGGCGCCATCACCCGGTGGAACGACGACGCGGCCGACCTCTTCGGCCACCGCGCCGCCGACATCGTCGGCAAGTCGCTCGCCGACCTCACCGCCTGGCCGCAGACCCCCGGCACCGGCATCGGCCTCGCCGAGGCACTGCGGCTGTCCCGCTGGGAGGGCACCTACGGGCTGCGCGACTCCGACGGCCGCGTCCTGCCCGTCTACGGCTCCCACCTGCGGGTCCGCGACAGCGAGGGCGAGCCCTCGACGGTCTGCCTGCTGGTACGGGCCGAGGAGCGCGCGGTGCTCCAGACGCCCAGCCGCGGGCCCGCGCCCTCCGACAGCGGCGCCTCCCAGCGCGGCAAGAGCGCCGACGCCTTCGAGGTCTTCATCGGCTCCCCCGCCCCCGACGACCTCGACGGCCTGCTCCAGCGCACCGTGGAGCGCGCCCGCGACATGCTCGACGGCGACGCCGCCTACCTGCTGCTCGCCACCGACGACGAGACCGAACTGGAGGTCCGGGCCTCCACCGGCCTGCCCTCCGCCCGCCAGCGCTTCGCCCGCGTCCCCGTCGAGGCCGGCACCGGACGCTACGGAAGCGCCCGGATGCCCGCCGTGCACGAGGACCTCACCGCGGTGCCCGGCGCGGTGCCGCTGCTGTCCGGCACCGGCATGCGCTCGGTCGTCACGGTTCCGCTGAAGGTCGAAGGACGGCTGACCGGCTCCCTGGGGGTCGCCGCCGAGGCTCCCGGCCGCTACTCCAACCAGGAGGCGCTGCGACTGCAGTTCGCCGCCGACCGGATCGCGCTGGCCGTGGAGAGCGCCCGGCTGACCGAGCTGGAGCGGCTCCGCCGCGGCTCGCTCTCCTTCCTCGTCGAGGCCTCCGACCTGCTCGCCGGCACTCTGGAGCGCGACCAGACGCTCGCCCTGATGGCCCAGATGACGGTGCCCACCCTCGCCTCCTGGTGCGCGGTCTACACGATGGCCGAACAGGCCGAGCCCGAACTCGCCTTCGTGCTGCACGAGGACGAGGACCGGATCGACGGCATCAAGGCCCTGCTCTCCCAGGTCCGGCCGCCCGACCCCGACCCGACCCCGGGCGCCAGGACCTGGACCGCGCCGTCGGACGCGGCCCACTCCAGCGCGCTGCGCGCCTCGCTGCGCAGCCTCGGCGTCGGCGCGCACCCGGGCGGCACCCGCCCGGCCAGCGGCCCCGGCATCGCGCTGGCCACCGCCGCGGCCGTCGGCGGCGAGACCGTCGTCCTGCCGCTGGTGGCCCGCAACCGCGTGATCGGCATGCTCACCCTCGGCAAGCCCGCCGACGAGCGCTTCCGCCAGGAGATCCTGGAACTCGCCGAGGACCTCTCCCGCCGGGCCGCGCTCGCCCTGGACAACGCCCGCCTCTACAGCGAGCGCACCGCCATCAGCCAGGCGCTGCAGCGCAGCCTGCTGCCCCCGGAGCTGCCGCGGGTCCCCGGCGTCGAGGTCGAGGTCGTCTACCGCGCCGCCGGCGAGGGCAACGAGGTCGGCGGCGACTTCTACGACCTCTTCCCGATCCGCGACGGCTGCTGGGGCTTCGCCATCGGCGACGTGTGCGGCACCGGCCCGGAGGCCGCGGCGGTCACCGGGCTCGCCCGGCACGCCCTGCGCCTGCTGGCCCGCGAGGGATTCGGCGGCCCCGCCGTGCTGGAGCGGCTGAACGCGGCCATCCTCGACGAGGGCGCCCGCAGCCGCTTCCTGACCCTGCTCTACGGCGAGTTGTGGCCGCAGCACGACGGCAGTGCGGTCCTGCGGATGGTCTGCGCGGGACACCCGCTGCCGCTGCGGCTGCGCCCCGACGGCTCGGTGGAACCGGCCGCCGACCCGCAGCCGCTGCTCGGCGTCATGGACGACCTCGAACTCGTCGAGCAGTCCGTCACGCTCGACCCGGGCGACGTGCTCCTGTGCGTCACCGACGGCGTGACCGAGCGCCGCGAGGGCACCCGCATGCTCGGCGACGACGGACTGGCCGAAGTCCTCGCCACCTGCACCGGACTCACCGCCGGCGCGGTCGCCTCCCGCATCCAGCGCGCGGTGGAACGGTTCGCCTCCGACGCGCCGTCGGACGACATGGCGATCCTGGCCATGCGGGTCCCGAACCTGCCGGTCGAGCGGCCCTGACCCACGGGACCTCAGCAGCCCGAAGCAGGCCGGGAGCGGGCCCGGCCGGCGACGCGCGCAGGGCAGCGAAAAGGCCCCCGTCCAGTGGACGGAGGCCTTTTCCATCGGAGCCCCAATACGGAATCGAACCGTAGACCTTCTCCTTACCATGGAGACGCTCTACCGACTGAGCTATTGGGGCGCTGTCGACGGGACGATCTTAGCCCATGAACGGGTGTGCGGGGAAACCCGTATCCGGGCCGGCCCCCTCGCGCCGAGACACGGTCAGAGAAGTCCGCCGAGCGCGTTGCAGGCGTCGGCGACCCGCGTCAACTCCCGCTGGGTGAGGCCGGAATGCACCGGCAGCGACAGCGTGTCCGCCGCGACCCGCTCGGTCTCCGGCAGCAGCGCTCCCGAGCGGTGCGCGGGCATCCGGTGCACGGGGACCGGCACGCTCACCGTCGCCTGCACCCCCCGGGCCGTCAGGGCGCGCGCGAAGGCGTCCCGGTCCGGCCTGCCGTTCCCCGGAATCCGCACCGCGTACTGGTGGTAGAGGTGGTGCGCGCCCGGCTCGGCGTACGGCACGACGACACCGGTCAACGCCGAGTCCAGGAAGCGCGCGTGGCCACGGCGGCGAGCCACCGCGCCTGCGTCCTCACCCGCGCTGGGCTCCGCCACGACGGCGAGCGCGTGGCGCCCGGCCAGCTCACCGAGCCGGTCCAGGGGCGCGGGGTGGCCGAAGACGTTCACCGGGGCGATGGCCGCCGTCCGCGACGTGATGCTCGCCGCGACCGACTGGGGGTCGAGGCAGAACGTCCGCGGGTCGATGTCGGCGAACACCGGTACGGCGCCGGCCAGTCGCACGCCGTCGGCGGGCGCCCCGGGGCCGAAGGACGGCACGATGACCTCGTCACCCGTGCCGATTCCCAGCTCCCGCAGGGCGTCCCGGTACGAGGCCGCCGTCATGTCGGAAGCGATCATGTGCCGTCGTCGCCCGGCAGTCGTCATCTGCTGCACGTCTCCACACCTCCGCCTGTCGAGGCGCCCAGGTTCCCTGCACGACGTGAACGGGGGGTAACGGGAAACAGAAAAGCCCCGGCCCCCGAGACAAAGCTCGGGAGCCGGGGCTCTCT